>NZ_CP045643.1:4800000-5113871 GCF_009498275.1 Streptomyces fagopyri
CATGGCCGACGCGATCACCGACAGGACCCGGCTGATCTTCGTCTGCAACCCGAACAACCCGACCGGCACCGTGGTGCGCCGGGCCGAGCTGGAGCGGTTCCTCGACCGGGTGCCCAGTGATGTGCTGGTGGTCCTGGACGAGGCCTACCGCGAGTTCATCCGTGACGTCGAGGTGCCGGACGGTGTGGCGATCTACCGTGACCGGCCCAACGTCTGTGTGCTGCGTACCTTCTCCAAGGCGTACGGGCTGGCGGGCCTCCGGGTCGGCTTCGCGATCGCCCATGAGCCGGTGGCGGCGGCGCTGCGCAAGACGGCCGTGCCCTTCGGTGTGAGCCAGCTCGCCCAGGACGCGGCGGTCGCCTCGCTGCGTGCCGAGGACGAGCTGCTCGGCCGGGTCGGCTCGCTGGTGTGCGAGCGCGCCCGGGTGGTCGAGACGCTCCGGGAGCAGGGCTGGACGGTGCC
Source organism: Streptomyces fagopyri (assembly GCF_009498275.1). Lineage (NCBI taxonomy): Bacteria > Bacillati > Actinomycetota > Actinomycetes > Kitasatosporales > Streptomycetaceae > Streptomyces > Streptomyces fagopyri. Next base: position 4,800,463 of record NZ_CP045643.1, read on the forward strand.
CGAGACCCAGGCCAACTTCGTCTGGCTCAGGCTGGGGGAGCGCACCCTCGACTTCGCGGCCGTCTGTGAGCAGGCCGGAGTCGTCGTTCGGCCCTTCGCGGGTGAAGGGGTGCGCGTGACGATCGGCGAGACGGAGGCGAACGACATCTTCCTGAAGGTGACCGAGGGCTTCCACAAGAAGCACTAGTCCGTCCCGATCAAGGTCCTGACCGGCCCCCTGTCCGTGGGGAGCCGGTCGTTCCTGTTTTAGGGACCCCCCGCCTGTCCTGCCTCGAACAGCTATGCGTCATAATTGCTTGTGAATGTGAACGCGTTCACAAGCGTGTCCCGGTTGCCCCGTGATGCGTATGAAAAAAAGGGGCAAACTGCCGCTTCAGCAGGCGGCGTAAGGAGACTGACGTCGTGGATTTGGCTTTGGCGCCGGAGACCCTGGCGCGATGGCAGTTCGGCATCACCACCGTCTACCACTTCCTCTTCGTCCCTCTGACGATCTCGCTCGCCGCTCTCACGGCGATCCTGGAGACCGCCTGGGTGCGGACGGGCAAGGAGCACTACCTCAGGGCGACCAAGTTCTGGGGCAAGCTGTTCCTGATCAACATCGCCATGGGTGTCGTCACCGGCATCGTGCAGGAGTTCCAGTTCGGCATGAACTGGTCCGACTACTCGCGCTTCGTCGGTGACGTCTTCGGTGCCCCGCTCGCGTTCGAGGCACTGATCGCCTTCTTCTTCGAGTCCACCTTCATCGGGCTGTGGATCTTCGGCTGGGACAAGCTGCCCAAGAAGATCCACCTCGCCTGCATCTGGATGGTCTCCATAGGCACCGTCCTGTCGGCGTACTTCATCATGGCCGCCAACTCCTTCATGCAGCATCCGGTCGGCTACCGGCTCGTGAAGAAGGCCGACGGTTCGATGAGGGCCGAGCTCACGGACTTTCCCAAGGTGCTCTTCCAGGAGACGGCGCTCGTCAACTTCTGGCACGTGATGAGCGCCTCCATCCTGGTCGGCGGCGCCTTCATGACCGGCATCGCCGTCTTCCACCTCCGCAAGAAGCGGCACATCCGCACCATGCGGATGTCACTGCGGCTCGGTCTGGTCACCGCCCTCGTCGGCACGCTCCTCACCGTCGTCAGCGCCGACACCCTCGGCAAGGTGATGTACGAGCAGCAGCCGATGAAGATGTCCGCCGCCGAGGCGCTCTGGGACTCCCAGCAGCCCGCGCCCTTCTCGCTCTTCGCGTACGGCGATGTCGCCGAGGGCCACAACACGGTCGCCATCGAGATACCAGGGGTCCTCTCCTTCCTCGCGAAGAACGACCTCAACGCCAAGATCCCCGGCATCAACGACATCAACAAGGCCGAGCAGGAGAAGTTCGGTCCCGGCGACTACCGCCCCAACATCCCCACCGCCTACTGGGCGTACCGCTGGATGATCGGCTTCGGCGGGGTATCGATGGCCCTGTGTACGGCCGGCCTCTGGCTGACCCGGCGGAAGGTCTGGCTGGCGCCGGAACACCGCACCGGCGACGAGGAGGTGCCGAAGCTCATGCTCACCAAGAACACGGAGCTGACACCGAGGCTGGGCACCTGGTGGTGGCGGCTGTCCCAGTGGACGCTGATCTTCCCGCTCATCGGTATCTCCTGGGGCTGGATCTTCACCGAGACGGGGCGCCAGCCCTGGGTGGTCTACGGCCTGCTGAGGACCCGGGACGCGGTCTCGCCGGGCGTCTCCCAGGGTGAGGTGCTGACCTCCCTGATCGTGTTCACCCTCATCTACGCGGTCCTCGCCGTCATCGAGGTGAAGCTGATGCTCAAGTACGTCCGGCAGGGGCCGCCCGAGCTCACCGAAGCCGACCTCAACCCGCCCACCAGGATCGGCGGCGACTCCCATGACGCCGACAAGCCGATGGCCTTCTCCTACTAGGCCCAGGGAGCTGCTGAGTCATGGAACTTCACGACGTCTGGTTCGTCCTCATCGCGGTCCTCTGGACCGGCTATTTCTTCCTGGAGGGCTTCGACTTCGGGGTCGGCATCCTCACCGGGCTGCTGGCCCGCGACCGTGCCGAGAAGCGCGTCCTCATCAACACCATCGGCCCTGTCTGGGACGGTAACGAGGTGTGGCTGCTCTCGGCGGGCGGCGCGACCTTCGCCGCCTTCCCGGAGTGGTACGCCACGCTCTTCTCCGGCTTCTATCTGCCGCTGCTGCTCATCCTGGTCTGTCTGATCGTGCGCGGTGTCGCCTTCGAGTACCGCGCGAAGCGGCCCGAGGAGAGCTGGCAGCGGAACTGGGAGACGGCGATCTTCTGGACCTCGCTGATCCCCGCGTTCCTGTGGGGCGTGGCCTTCGGCAACATCGTGCACGGAGTGAAGATCGACAAGAGCTTCGAGTACGTGGGTGATCTCGGTGACCTGCTCAACCCGTACGCGATCCTCGGTGGTCTCGTCACCCTGACCCTGTTCACCTTCCACGGGACCGTGTTCGTCGGGCTCAAGACCGTGGGGGACATCCGGGAACGGGCGCGCGGGCTCTCGCTCCGGGTCGGTCTGGTCACCGCGGTGCTGGCGCTCGTCTTCCTGGTGTGGACCCAGGTGGACAACGGTGACGGGAAGTCCCTGGTCGCGATGGCCGTGGCGGTGGCCGCCCTGGTGGCCGCCCTGGTGGCGGCCAGAGCGGGCCGTGAGGGCTGGGCGTTCGCTCTGTCGGGGCTGACCATCGTGGCGGCCGTCGCGATGCTCTTCCTGACGCTCTTCCCGAACGTCATGCCGTCCTCGCTCAACGAGGACTGGAGCCTGACGGTCACGAACGCCTCGTCGAGCCCGTACACCCTGAGGATCATGACCTGGTGCGCCGGGATCGCCACGCCGATCGTCCTGCTCTACCAGGGCTGGACCTACTGGGTGTTCCGCAAGCGGATCGGCACCCATCACATCGCCGCGGATATCGCGCACTGAATCCGACGTACCGGCATGTTTCACGTGAAACGCGCCGGATGAGCCAGGGGTGTGTTTCACGTGAAACCAATCGATCCGCGTCTGCTGCGGTACGCCCGTGCCACCCGCGTCTTCCTGCTGACGGTCGTCGGCCTGGGTGCGGTCGGAGCGGTGCTGGTCATCGCCCAGGCGATGCTCATCGCCGAAGTCGTGGTCGGCGCCTTCCAGCACGGGCATGCGGCCTCGGAGCTTCGTACCCCCCTGTTTCTGCTGGTCGCGGTCGCCGTGGGCCGGGCTCTCGTCGCATGGCTGACCGAACTCGCGGCGCACCGGGCAAGCGCGGCGGTCAAGTCCGAACTGAGGGGACGGCTGCTGGAGCGGGCTGCCGCACTCGGCCCCGGGTGGCTGGGTGGACAGCGCACCGGGTCGCTGGTGGCTCTCGCCACGAGGGGAGTCGACGCGCTCGACGACTACTTCTCGCGCTACCTCCCGCAGTTGGGTCTGGCGATCGTGGTGCCCGTGGCGGTCCTCGCGCGGATCGTCACCGAGGACTGGGTGTCGGCGGCGATCATTGTCGTCACCCTGCCCCTCATCCCTCTCTTCATGGCCCTCATCGGATGGGCCACGAGGTCCCGGATGGACCGCCAGTGGCGTCTGCTGTCACGGCTTTCGGGACACTTCCTGGACGTGGTCGCCGGACTGCCCACCCTCAAGGTCTTCGGCAGGGCCAAGGCCCAGGCCGAGTCGATCCGGCGGATCACCGGCGAGTACCGCCAGGCGACCATGCGGACCCTCCAGATCGCCTTCCTGTCCTCCTTCGCCCTGGAACTGCTCGCCACGATCTCGGTCGCGCTGGTCGCCGTGACCATCGGGATGCGGCTCGTCCACGGTGACATGGATCTGTACGTGGGGATCGTCATCCTCGTCCTCGCGCCCGAGGCCTACCTGCCGATGCGCCAAGTGGGGGCGCAGTACCACGCCGCCGCCGAGGGGGTCGCCGCGGCCGAGGAGATCTTCTCGGTGCTGGAGACCCCGTTGCCGGCGGGTGGTGCACTTCCCGTGCCGGAAGGCGGGATCAGCTTCGACGCGGTGACGGTCCGCTACCCGGGGCGCTCCGGGGCCGCGGTCTCCGACGTCTCCTTCGAGGTCGCGCGGGGTGAGACGGTGGCACTCGTCGGACCGAGCGGCGTGGGCAAGTCGACCCTGCTGAACGTCCTGCTGGGGTTCGTGGAACCCACCGAGGGCCGGGTACGGGTCGGGGGAGCCGATCTCGCCGGAAGCGACGTGGCGGAGTGGCGCTCACGGGTGGCCTGGGTGCCGCAGCGGCCGCACCTCTTCGCGGGCTCGATCGCGGAGAACGTACGGCTGGCACGGCCCGACGCCGACGACACGGCGGTACGGCGGGCGCTCGCCGACGCCGGGGCGCTGGAGTTCGTGGACGCCCTGCCCGACGGAGTCCGCACGGTGCTCGGCGAGGACGGCGGCGGCCTCTCCGCCGGGCAACGCCAACGCCTGGCCCTGGCCCGGGCGTTCCTCGCGGACCGGCCGGTGCTGCTCCTCGACGAACCGACGGCCTCGCTCGACGGCACGACGGAGGCGGACGTCGTGGCGGCGGTGCGCAGGCTTGCCGTCGGACGGACGGTCCTGCTGGTCGTGCACCGGCCCGCGCTGCTCGGAGTGGCGGACCGCGTGGTGCGACTGGAACCCGGGGGATCCGCAACGGCGTCCCGCCCGGTGCACGACGAGACCACGACGGGACGCCGGCCGGTCGAGCCGGAGGGGGTGCCCGCCGTCGACGCGGAGGAGTTCCCGGTGGGCGCCCGGGGGCGCGGCGAGGTCCTGGCCCGGATCCGCGCCATGGCCGGTCCCCGCAGCGGCCGCTTCACACTCGCGCTCCTGCTCGGCAGTCTCGCCCTCGCCAGCGCAGTGGGCTTGATGGCCACCTCGGGATGGCTCATCTCGCGGGCGTCCCAGCATCCGCCGGTCATGTATCTGATGCTGGCGGTGACGGCCACGCGGGCCTTCGGGATCGGCCGTGCCGTCTTCCGCTACGCCGAGCGGCTCGTGTCGCACGACGCGGTGCTGCGGATGCTGGCTGACACCCGCGTCGCCGTCTACCGGCGTCTGGAACGTCTCGCGCCGGCGGGGCTGCGCACGACCCGGCGCGGCGACCTGCTCTCGCGGCTCGTCGCCGACGTGGACACGCTGCAGGACTACTGGCTGCGGTGGCTGCTGCCCGCCGGCGCGGCGGCCCTGGTGTCCACCGCATCCGTCGGCTTCACCGCCTGGCTGCTGCCCGAGGCCGGGGCCGCCCTCGCCGCCGGGCTGCTGGCGGCCGGGGTCGGCGTGCCGTTCGTGACCGGGGCCGTCGCGCGTCGCGCGCAGCGGCGGCTGGCCCCCGCCCGCGGCGACCTGGCGACCCGTGTCACCGATCTCCTCACGGGCACGGCCGAACTGACGGTCGCGGGCGCGCTGGCCACCCGTACCGCCGAGGCCCGGCGGGCCGACTCCGTACTGACCCGCATCGCCTCACGGTCCGCCACCGCTGCCGCGCTCGGCGACGGGCTCACCGCACTGGCGACCGGCCTGACGGTCACCGCGACCGCCCTCCTGGGAGCCCAGGCGGTCGCGAGCGGAAGGCTGAGCGGCGTGGCGATGGCCGTGCTCGTGCTCACCCCGCTGGCCGCGTTCGAGGCCGTCATGGGGCTGCCGCTCGCCGTCCAGCACCGGCAGCGGGTGCGGGAGAGCGCGGGACGCGTGTACGAGATCCTGGACGCCCCCGATCCCGTACGCGAACCGGAGCAGCCGTCTCCCGCGCCCGTTTCGCCCTTCCCGCTACGGGTGCGCGGGCTCGCCGCCCGTCACCCCGGCCAGAACCGTGACGCGCTCGCAGGCCTCGACCTGACCCTCGAACAGGGCCGCAGGATCGCCGTCGTGGGCCCTTCCGGCTCCGGCAAGACCACGCTGGCACAGGTGCTGCTGCGCTTCCTGGACGCGGACGCGGGGACGTACACGCTGGACGGCACCGACGCGTACGGCATGGACGGGGACGACGTGCGCTCTCTGGTCGGACTCTGCGCCCAGGACGCGCACCTCTTCGACAGCAGCATGCGGGAGAACCTGCTGCTGGCCAGGAAGGACGCCACGGAGGCCGAGCTGCGGGACGCACTCGCCCGAGCCCGGCTCCTGGAGTGGACGGACGATCTGCCCGACGGACTCGACACGCTGATCGGCGAACACGGGGCGCGGCTGTCCGGCGGTCAGCGTCAGCGGCTCGCGCTGGCCCGGGCGCTGCTAGCGGACTTCCCCGTCCTCGTCCTGGACGAGCCCGCGGAGCATCTGGACCTGCCGACGGCCGACGCGCTCACCGCGGACCTGCTGGCCGCGACGGAGGGCCGTACGACGTTGCTGATCACCCACCGCCTGGCCGGACTGGAAGCGGTGGACGAGGTGATCGTGCTGGCGCGCGGCGGGGTGGCGCAGCGCGGCGCGTACGCCGAGTTGTCCGTGGTGGAGGGTCCGCTGCGGGAGATGGTGGGGCGGGAGGCGGCGGGGGATCTGCTCGCCGGAGCTGTGGCGAGCCCGTCCGGGGCAGGCTCCGGGCCGGGAGCCGTGCGTGAAGCCGTCGGGACCGTATCCGACTTTCGGTAGCAAAAGGTACTCATTACGCTCAAGGCATGTCAGTGGCCTCCGAGGCTTCCGCCTCGCCCGACCCGGACGGCGGTCCGGACGTAGCGCGTCTCCTGGACGCGATGCGGGCGGTCGGGGCGGAACTGGAACTGCACGCGGCGCTGGACCGGATCTGCGAGACCTCGGCAGCGCTGACGGACGCGCGCTATGCGGCGATCGGGGTCGTCGAGGAGGACGGCGAGGGGCTCGTGGACTTCGCGTACCACGGGATCGACGAGGAGACCGCCCGGCGGATCGGGCGCTTGCCCGACGGGCACAGAGGGCTGCTCGGGGCGCTCATCCACGATCCGGGAACGGTACGGCTCACGGACCTGGACGAGGACGGGCGCTCGTGCGGGTTCCCCGAACACCATCCGCCGATGCGCAGTTTCCTCGGGGTTCCGATCTGTGTGCAGGGTGAGATCTTCGGGAACCTCTACCTGGCCGAGAAGCGCGACGGCGGACCGTTCCGCGACAACGATCTCGACATGGTCCGTGTGCTGGCCGCGGAGGCGGGCATCGCGATCGGCAACGCCCGGCTCTACGAGGCGGCCCAGCAGCGCGAGCGCTGGATCGACGGCTCGGTGGCCGTCACCACGGCGCTGCTGGCGGGCGGTGACGCCGAGGACGCGCTCCAGGTCGTCGCGGAACAGGCGCGCCGGCTCTCCCGCGCGGCGGCCGGGATCGTGCTGCTGCCCGCGGACGAGGGCGGCCTGGAGATCACCGCGGTCGCCAAGGACCGGCCGTCCCAGGCGCTGGGTGTGGTCATTCCTCCGGAGAGCGAGCTGGTCGCCGAACTCCTCGGCGGGAAGGCCGTGTTCCTCGACGACGCGGCCACCGACCCGCGCGTTCTCACCGATTTCGGCCGTGAGTACGGTCCGATGATGATGCTCCCCCTGCAGAGCGAAAGCGGCCTGCTGGGGGCCCTCGTGACTCCCCGGGAAAGGGGTGCCCGCGCGTTCACCGAGGCCGAGCACGCCCTGGCCGCGCATTTCGCCTCGCAGGCGGCGCTCGCGCTGATGATGGCCGAGGCGCAGCGCGACCGGGAGCGGCTCGCGGTCTACGAGGACCGCGATCGGATCGCCCGCGACCTGCACGATCTCGTCATCCAACGGCTGTTCGCGACCGGGATGATGCTGGAGAGCGCCCAGCGGTGCTCGGGCGTGCCCGAGGTGCGGGAGGGCGTCGGCAAGGCGGTCGACGAGCTCGACGTCACCATCCAGGAGATCCGCACCGCCATCTTCGCGCTCCAGCAGGGGCCCGCCGAGGCGCCGTCCGGACTGCGCACCCGCGTACTGCGCGAGATCAACATGGCCGCGGTGCCGCTCGGTTTCAAGCCCGTTCACCACTTCGTCGGGCCGGTCGACACGGCCGTCGACGAACTGACCGGCAAGAACCTCATCGCGGCTCTGCGCGAGGCCCTCTCCAACGCCTTCCGGCATTCCGGGGCCTCCCGCATCGACGTCGCCGTCGACGCGACCGTCACACTGCGGGACGGACGGGGCGGGGTACGGCTGAGTGTCGCGGACGACGGTGTCGGCATCCCCGACAGCGGTCGGCGCAGCGGTCTGACGAATCTCAAGCGGCGGGCCGAGGCGCTGGGCGGGGACAGTTGGTACGGGCCGGGGCTCGGCGAGGACGGCGGCGGTACGACGGTGGTGTGGCAGGCGCCGCACGGGCCGCGGACCGGCTCGCCGTAGGAGCGACGGCCGTTCGGGGGTGCGCGGCCGGCGGGTGGTGCGGGTGTCGTGCGGAGGCGCCTGCGGCATCGAGGTCGTGGTGGAGCACGCGGACGACCACCGCAGGCGGTATGGAGCACGCGGACGGCCACCGCACGCGGTACGCGCGCCTCAGGGAGGTCACCGTCGGGCGGGAAGGCGGGCCGCGGGCGGAGACCGGATGGTCGGGCACGACCGGTGACTCGACCGGACCGCATCCGCGCTTCGGGGGGACCACCCCCGTGACCGGGTCCGGCCGGCGGACCCCGTGCCGTGGCAGGCCCGGCACGGGGTCGCGGTCCGGAAGACCGTGATGCCAGCTCGAATCGTTTCTGCGACTCGGTGCTACGGCCGGTCGGCGATGATCCGCTCGATGACGACCGCCACGCCGTCCTCGTTGTTGGCGACCGTACGGCCGGAGGCCGCGGCGATCACGTCGGGGTGGGCGTTGCCCATCGCGTACGAGGTGCCGGCCCAGGTGAGCATCTCGACGTCGTTCGGCATGTCCCCGAAGGCGACGACCTCCTCCGGCGCGATACCGCGTTCGGCGCAGCACAGTGCGAGGGTGCTGGCCTTGGAGACGCCGGGTCCGCTGATCTCCAGCAGCGCGCTGGGGCTGGAGCGGGTGACGGTGGCACGGTCGCCGATGGCACGGCGCGCCACGGTGAGGAAGGCGTCGGGGTCGAGCTCGTGGTGGAAGGCGAGGATCTTGAGCACCGGTTCACCGGCGCCGGGAGCGTCCGGTGCCAGCAGTTTCTCGGCGGGCCCGAGGGCGTCCGGCAGTTCCAGGTGCATCTTGGGGTACGCGGGCTCCTGGTAGAAGCCGTACGTCTGCTCCACGGCGAACACCGTGCCCGGGGCGGCGTCCCGCACCAGCCGTACGGCGTCGAGCGCGTTCTCCCGTGCGAGTTCCCGCACCTTGACGAACCGGTGGGCACCGGGGCCGCCGTGCAGGTCGACCACGGCGGCGCCGTTGCCGCAGATCGCCAGGCCGTGTCCGTGCACGTGGTCGCTGACGACGTCCATCCAGCGGGCCGGGCGGCCGGTGACGAAGAAGACCTCGATGCCGGCCTCCTCGGCGGCGGCGAGGGCCGCGACCGTGCGTTCGGACACCGACTTGTCGTCGCGCAGCAGGGTGCCGTCGAGGTCGGTGGCGATCAGGCGGGGCGTGGCGATGGGGCCACCTCCTTGTTCGAGCGCGGTCGAGAGCGTGCGGGAGGCGCGGGGGGCCGGAGGCTCGGGCTGTCGAGTCGCTGAGGTCACCGCGCCATTCTGGCGCATATGCCCGCACGGGCGTGCGGGGGACCGCACAGGTGAGTGGTTACCGGTCCCACCGGTACCGTCACGTTCCGGAGCGGCGGCGCTCAGCGCAGCTGCGCCGGGGCCTCCATGGCGATGCGTTCGAAGACCTTCTCGTCGGCCGCGAAGTCCGAGTCGGGAATGGGCCAGTGGATCACGATGTCGGTGATGCCCAGCTCGGCGTGGCGGCCCGCGAAGTCGACGAACGCGTCGAGGGACTCCAGCGGACGGCCGCGGTCGGGGGTGAAGCCGGTGAGCAGGATCTTGTCGAGCTCGGCCGCGTCACGGCCGATCTCGGCGCAGGCGTCGGCGAGCTTCCCGGCCTGTCCACGAATGGCTTGAACCGACTGTTCGGGGGTCCCCGTTTCGTACAGCTTCGGGTCCCCGGTGGTCACCCAGGCCTGGCCGTGCCGGGCGGCGAGCCTCAGCCCGCGCGGACCGGTGGCGGCCACCGCGAAGGGCAGCCGGGGGCGCTGGGCGCAGCCGGGGATGTTGCGGGCCTCGTGCGCGGAGTAGAAGGTGCCCTCGGACGTGACGGAGTCCTCGGTGAGGAGGCGGTCGAGCAGCGGTACGAACTCGGCGAGGCGGTCGGCGCGCTCGCGCGGGGTCCAGGGGTCCTGGCCGAGCGCCGTGGCGTCGAAGCCGGTGCCGCCCGCGCCGATGCCCAGGGTGACCCGTCCCGCGGAGATGTCGTCGAGGGAGATCAGTTCCTTGGCCAGGGTGACGGGGTGCCGGAAGTTCGGCGAGGTCACGAGTGTGCCCAGCCGGAGGCGGTCGGTGACGGCGGCCGCGGCGGTGAGCGTCGGCACGGCTCCGAACCAGGGGCCGTCCCGGAAGGTCCGCCAGGAGAGGTGGTCGTAGGTGAACGCCGTGTGGAAGCCCAACTGCTCCGCGCGCTGCCAGGCGGAACGTCCGCCCTCGTGCCAGCGGAGGTACGGCAGGATCACGGTGCTCAGACGCAGACTCATGCATCGAGCGTAAGCGAGCCGCGGAGTGGTGGCGGCCATCGCGTGATCACTCCGCGGGGGCCCCGGTCGGTGCGGGCCGTCGGTGCGGGCCTTCAGCGCGAGTCTTGGGCGCGGGTCTTCAGCGCGGCCTTGGGCGCGGGCCCTCAGTGCGGGCCGGGGAACCGCAGATACGCCGGGGGCACGGCCTCGGTGAGCCACACCCCGTTCGCGCTGACCCGGAAGACATGGCCGTCGCGGTGCATGGCGCCGGCGTCCACGCCGAGCACCACCGGGCGCCCGCGGCGGGCGCCGACACGGGTGGCGGTCTCGCGGTCCGGGGACAGATGGACGTCGTGCCGGTTCATGGGCCGCAGGCCCTCGGCGCGGATCGCGTCCAGGTGGGGTGCCACGGTCCCGTGGTAGAGGTGCGCCGGCGGGGTCGCGGGCGGCAGACCGAGGTCGACCTCGACGGAGTGGCCCTGGCTGGCGCGAATGCGTGTGCCCTCCACGGCGAAGCGCCGTTTGTCGTTCGTGGCCACCACGTGGTCGAGCTCCGCGCGCGTGAACCGGAACCCGTGCGACGCGGCCGCCGTGATCAACGTGTCGATCTCGACCCAGCCTCCCTCGCCCAGGGTGAGTCCGATCCGTTCGGGCTGGTGCCGCAGATGCTTCGAGAGGTACTTCGACACCTTCACGGTACGTCTTTCATCCATTCCTACCTTCATCTCTTCGTTCATCGGACCAGGGTGCCCGACGAGATGCTGATCACGCATTTGATTTTGGTTCGGAGGTTTGATCCACAGCCAAGTGCAGTTATCCACAGGGGAATTGGAGATTCTGTGGACAACTCAACGACGATTCAGGGCTTTTCATCAATCAGGTTACCTGTGTGCCCATTTGCGGTGAGTCGGTCCAAGGTTCTTGTCTGCAGCTCGCGTTCGGCCGCCGCCGTCACGAAGGCCGCGACCTGTTCCTCACCAACCAAACGCTCCACAGCCAGAGTTGTCACGGCCGAGATCTCCACGGAACGCGTCTCCGCGCGCTGCTCGCGGGGGTGTTGCCGGTCGAGGTGCTCACGCAGATGCCGATTGGCGAACAGGCGCATGGCCCGGGCCAGTTCGGCGTCCACGGTCTGCTGTGCGAGCGGCCGCAGCCGGCGTACGAGCGAGGCCGCCTCGTCCGCCTCGGCGTCGGTCGGCGGATGTCCGCCGAGATAACGCGCGAAGACGTGCTCGGTCGTGAACTCCAGGAAGCACGACGCGATGTGCTCGACCTTGACCCTCAACTCCCGCAGATGACCGGAGATCGCGGACAGCGGAACTCCCGCCGCGTACAACTCGACCGCCACGGACAGTTCTTGGGGGCTCGGGACGAGGAACGAATCCTCGCTGCCGGGCACCCGCTCCAGCACTCCCAGCTCCACGGCGTCCGCCACCGCCGCGTCGTCCGGATTCCCCCCGAAGCGCTCGTCCAGTTCGGCCCGGGAGATCCGCACCGCCCGCTCGTCGGTCCACGGTCCGTCGACCTCCGCGACCAGCCCGAGGATCCCGCCCAGGCCCCGGCCCGTGTCCCACGCCTCCAGGAGCTCCTTGATGGAGGCCAGGGTGTAGCCGCGGTCCAGAAGGTCGGCGATCTGCCGCAGCCGGGCCAGATGCGCGTCCGCGTACACGTTGGCGCGGCCTCGCCGCTCGGGGCGGGGGAGCAGCCCGCGGTCCTGATAGGCGCGGATCGTCCGGACCGTGGCGCCGCTGTGGTGTGCCAGGTCCTCGATGCGGTACACGGCACCGACCGGCTCGTCGCTCACCGCTGCCTGCCTTCCCGGCCTCCCGGGCCGTTACGAGACTGCCGTGCGTCCCAGCGCCCCCGCCGCCGTCCGTGCCGCCGTCCGTGCCCCTGTCCGTGCCGCGGGCGACCGCGCCAGCTGGGCGACGGCCCCGCGCGGCGGGCCCTCCTGCGAGGGATGGTACGACCGCCGCGGACAGCGGGGTACAGCCGCGCCGAGTTCCTTCCCTGTGGTCAACAGGCCCTTGCGCACAGCACTGTTGTGGGCCGCGAGCGAAGAGTGGGCCCGCTCGGCGAGCTGCGCGCCGTGACGCAGGAGACGGACGGCGCCCCACGCCCGGAGGCGGAGCATCGTCGGCGCGGTGACCGCCGTGCCCGCGACCCGGCGGGCGTACCGGCGCGGGCCCTGGCCACCGCGGTGCTGGTACATGGCGAAGGCGACCGCACGGTGCTCGACCTCCTCCGCGCCGTGCCGGCGCACCGCCCCCCTGCCGGCAGCAGCGGGTGCGGCACGTCGATGACGTGGGTGGTGGTCGGCTCGTCCGGTATCCGGTGCGGCGGGGTCCGCTCCCGGTCGGAGGAGACCCGTCGCGGGGCGATCGCGTGCTCCTCGCTCACGGCGGCGGCTCCATGCTCACAGCGGCGGCTCCATCCGCGCGACCGCGCGCAGCGCCCTCGGCGCGAACCGCGCCATCAGGCGGGCGCCGCGCGCCTCCGGGGTCACGGGAACGACCGCCTGATTGCGGACCACCGCGCGCAGGATCGCGTCGGCCACCTTCTCCGGCGGGTAGTTGCGCAGCCCGTAGAGCCGCGCCGCCCTCTTCCGCCGGCGATTCTCCTCGGTGGCGTCGACCCCGGCGAAGTGCGCGGTCGAGGTGATGTTCGTGTTGACGAAGCCGGGGCAGATCGCCGAGACCCCGATGCCCTGGCCGGCCAGCTCCGCGCGCAGGCACTCGCTGAGCATCAGGACGGCCGCCTTGGAGGTGCTGTAGGCGGGCAGCGCCTTCGAGGGCTGGTACGCCGCCGCCGACGCGGTGTTGACGATGTGACCGCCCTGCCCGCGCTCGGCCATCTGCCTCCCGAAGAGCCGGCAGCCGTGGATGACGCCCCACAGGTTGGCGTCGAGGACCCTCTTCCAGTCCTCCGGGGTCGTGTCGAAGAAGGACCCCGACAGTCCGATGCCGGCGTTGTTCACCAGCACGTCCACCACGCCGTACTCGCCGGCGACCTTCTCGGCGAGCTTCTCCATCGCCTGCTCGTCCGAGACGTCGACCGTCTCGGCCCAGGCGTCGGGGGAGCCGATCAGCCGGGACATCTCCGCCGTGCGCACGGCGCCCTCGGCGTCCCGGTCGACGGCCACCACGCGTGCGCCGGCCTCGGCGAACGCGAACGCGATGGCCCGGCCGATGCCACTGCCCGCACCGGTGACCAGCACCAGCTGTCCGCCGAAGCGCTCCGCGTACCTGCCGGTGGCCACGGTGTCCCGTACGGGCACACCGTCCTCGTTGGTGTGCACGAACTCCGTGATCCAGGCCGCCACCTGATCGGGCCGGGTGCGCGGGATCCAGTGCTTGGCGGGAAGCGTGCGGCGCACCAGCTCAGGGGCCCACCGCGCCAAGTCGTCGTAGAGCCGCTCGGAGAGGAACGCGTCCCCCAGCGGCGTGATGAGCTGCACCGGCACATGCGCGTAGGCGTCCGGGCGCGGCCGGCTCAGCCGGGACCGGACGTTGTCGCGGTACAGCCACGCGCCGTGCGCCGCGTCCGTCGGCAGCGACGGGGTCGGGTAGTCGCCCGGGGGCACCCGCTCGATGCGCCGCAGGATCCCCGGCCACCGTTTGCCGAGGGGGCCGCGCCAGGCGAGTTCGGGCAGCGCGGGGGTGTGCAGCAGGTACACGTACCAGGACTTCGCGCCCTGGCCGAGGAGCTGACCCACCCTGCGCGGGGTGGGGCGCCTGACCCGCTGCTTGATCCAGTGCCCGAAGTGGTCGAGGGACGGCCCCGACATCGAGGTGAAGGAGGCGATCCGGCCCTCCGTGCGCGCGACCGTGACGAACTCCCAGGACTGGACCGAACCCCAGTCGTGTCCCACCAGGTGCACCGGCCGGTCCGGGCTGACCGCGTCCACGACCGCCAGGAAGTCGTCCGTCAGCTTCTCCAGGGTGAACCCGCCCCGCAGCGGCCGAGGGGCCGTGGACGCTCCGTGTCCGCGGACGTCGTACAGCACGACGTGAAAGCGCTCGGCGAGGCGCGACGCGACCTCGGACCAGACCTCCTTGGAGTCCGGATAACCGTGCACGAGCACCACCGTGGGTTGTGCCGGGTCACCCAACTCGGCGACGCACAGCTCGATTCCGCCCGTCCGCACCCGGCGCTCACGCGCTCCGTCGAGACTCACTTCTCCTCCGCCCAGCGCCGCACGTGCGGCAGATCGTCGTCCAGCCAGAAGGCGCTCTGCCGCGGATCCCCGGAGTCGGTGACGACCAGGATCTCCTCGAACTTCGCGCCCGTACCCCGGAATCCGAGGTGCGGTTCGACCGCCCACAGCCCCGGCCGGGGCGGATGGTCGGAGAACCGGTACGGAGACCACAACGGTGACCAGCCCTCGCGGTGTCCGCGGAGCGCGTCGGACGCCAGCCCCCGGAGGGACCGCGCGCCGAATCCGAACAGGCGGGGCGACCAGGGGCGCTGCCTCACCCGGTCGACCTTGTGCGCGATCACCCCGAAGGGGTAGGCACGGTGCCGGTTCGCGTATCCCTGGCGGACCATGAGCCGGTCCACGTCCTCGTAGATCTCGCGCAGCGGTCTGCGTTCGCGGACCTCGCGCAGGATCAGCTCGCGGTGCGCCTCCAGGTCGTCGAGCAGCCGGTCCTGCAGGGGATTGAGACCCAGCGAGCCGGAGTATCCGACGTCCGCGGTGAAGCCCCGGTGGACCGGGGCCAGGTCGAGGATGAACGGCATCCCCGGCTCCAGACGCCGGTCGGTGGGGAAGAACTGCGGCGGGACACGGAAGTTCACGAACGCCGTGCGGTCACCGAACCAGGCGAAGGGCAGGTGGAACCAGTCACGCACCCCGCGCTCGCGCAGCCAGTCGCGCTGCATGCGCGCCGCCTCACGCTCGGTCACGCCCGGCCTCAGCTGCGCGGCGACCGCTTCCGCGCAGGCGTAAGCGAGACGCTGGACCTCCCGGAACCCCCGCAGCTCCGCCGAGGGACCGCCCGCCACTGCCGTCGTCATGCCACCGCCCCACCTTGTCCCCATCGACTGCGGTACGTGCCCGTAACTTGACACTGGTGAATGTGACAGTTGTTAGAGGCTCGGTCAATAGGGCCGTCGGACACCTGTGGACAACCGCTCCGATGTGGATGACACCCCCCTGGTTGTTCGACCTCAGGGGGACCCCTACGGGCCTGTACGACCCCAGACGGACGCGGATACAGCTCCACGGGTTGACGACCCCCTGTGGTGCGCGCCACTACCTTCGACCACGTGACTGTGATCGCGACCGAAAGCCTGAGCAAGCGGTACCCACGGGTGACCGCTCTTGACCGGCTCTCCGTGGACGTCGGACCCGGTGTGACCGGACTCGTCGGAGCCAACGGAGCCGGCAAGTCCACACTGATCAAGATCCTGCTGGGTCTGTCCCCCGCCACCGAGGGCCGCGCACGGGTGCTCGGCCTGGACGTCGCCACCGAGGGCGGCGCCATCCGCGAGCGGGTCGGGTACATGCCGGAGCACGACTGCCTGCCCCCCGACGTCTCGGCCACCGAGTTCGTCGTGCACATGGCGCGCATGTCCGGACTCCCGCCCGCCGCCGCCCGCGAACGCACCGCGGACACCCTGCGCCACGTCGGCCTCTACGAGGAGCGCTACCGTCCCATCGGCGGCTACTCGACGGGCATGAAGCAGCGCGTCAAACTCGCGCAGGCGCTCGTCCACGACCCCCAGCTGGTCTTCCTCGACGAGCCGACCAACGGCCTCGACCCGGTCGGCCGCGACGAGATGCTCGGCCTGATCCGCCGTATCCACACCGACTTCGGGATCTCGGTCCTGGTCACCTCCCACCTGCTGGGCGAACTGGAGCGGACCTGCGACCACGTCGTGGTCGTCGACGGCGGCAAGCTGCTGCGGTCCAGCTCCACCACGGACTTCACCCAGAGCACGACGACCCTCGCCATCGAGGTCACCGACACCGACGAGCACCCGGACGGCACCCGCGCGGCGCGCGACGCGCTCCGGGCGCGCGGGGTGGAGACGCACGACGGCAGCGGACTGCCGGGCGCGGGACACGTCCTGCTGCTGACCGCCGACGGGGAGGACACCTACGACCTCGTCCGCGACGTCGTCGCCGACCTCGGCCTCGGCCTGGTCCGCATGGAACAGCGCAGGCACCACATCGCCGAGGTCTTCAAGGACAGCGACACCGAACGCGACGAGCAGCGGAAGGAGGCGGTCGGCCATGGCGGTTGAGCAGCCCCTCGCCCAGAACGGCGAGCAGACCCGGATCCACAACATCGGCTACCGCCACTACGACGGCCCCCGCCTGGGCCGCGCGTACGCCCGCCGCTCCCTGTACTCGCAGTCGCTGCGCGGCTCCTACGGACTCGGCCGCTCGGTCAAGTCCAAGGTGCTGCCCATGCTGCTCTTCGTGGTGATGTGCGTACCCGCGCTCATCATGGTCGCGGTCGCGGTCGCCACCAAGGCGAAGGACCTGCCCGTCGACTACACCCGCTACGCGGTCATCATGCAGGCGGTCATCGGCCTGTACGTCGCCTCCCAGGGACCGCAGTCCGTCTCACGCGACCTGCGTTTCAAGACCGTACCGCTGTACTTCTCGCGCCCCATCGAGACCGTCGACTACGTACGCGCCAAATACGCGGCGCTCGCCTCGGCGCTGTTCGTGCTCACCGCCGCGCCGCTGATCGTGCTCTACGTAGGGGCGCTGCTCGCGAAGCTCGACTTCGCCGACCAGTCCAAGGGCTTCGGACAGGGACTCGTCTCGGTGGCACTGCTGTCGCTGCTCTTCGCCGGCATCGGCCTGGTCATCTCGGCGATCACCCCGCGCCGCGGCTTCGGCATCGCCGCCGTCATCGCCGCCCTGACCATCTCCTACGGGGCGGTCTCCACCGTCCAGGCGATCGCTTTCAACCAGTCCAGCACGGGAGCGGTCCCGTGGCTCGGTCTCTTCTCGCCGATCACCCTCATCGACGGTGTGCAGACGGCCTTCCTCGGCGCCACCTCCGCCTTCCCCGGCGGGGAGGGCCCCTCGTCCGGGCAGGGTGTCGTCTACCTCATCGTCGTCCTGGGCCTCATCGCCGGCTGCTACGGCCTCCTGATGCGCCGCTACCGAAAGGTCGGGCTGTGACCACGCTCAACATCGACCACGTCTCCCGCTGGTTCGGCAACGTGGTGGCGGTCAACGACATCACGATGACGATCGGCCCCGGGGTGACCGGCCTGCTCGGCCCGAACGGAGCCGGGAAGTCCACCCTCATCAACATGATGGGCGGCTTCCTCGCCCCCTCCACGGGCACCGTCACCCTCGACGGCCGCCCGACCTGGCGCAACGAGGACATCTACCGGCACATCGGCATCGTCCCCGAGCGCGAGGCGATGTACGACTTCCTCACCGGCCACGAGTTCGTCGTCGCCAACGCGGAACTGCACGGACTCGGTGCGAAGGCCGCCGGGCGGGCCCTCGCCACGGTCGAGATGGAGTACGCGCAGGACCGCAAGATCTCCACGTACTCCAAGGGCATGCGCCAGCGCGTGAAGATGGCCTCGGCCCTCGTCCACGAGCCGTCCCTGCTGCTGCTCGACGAGCCCTTCAACGGCATGGACCCGCGCCAGCGCATGCAGCTCATGGACCTGCTGCGCCGGATGGGCGACGAGGGCCGCACGGTGCTGTTCTCGTCCCACATCCTCGAAGAGGTCGAGCAGCTCGCCGCCCACATCGAGGTGATCGTCGCCGGCCGGCACGCGGCGAGCGGCGACTTCCGGCGCATCCGCCGGCTGATGACCGACCGCCCGCACCGCTACCTCGTCCGCTCCAGCGACGACCGGACGCTGGCCGCCGCGCTGATCGCCGACCCGTCGACCTCGGGCATCGAAGTGGACCTCGCCGAGGGCGCGCTGCGCGTCCAGGCGGTCGACTTCGGACGGTTCACCACCCTGCTGCCGCGCGTCGCACGCGAACACGGCATCCGACTGCTCACGGTCTCGCCGTCCGACGAGTCCCTCGAGTCCGTCTTCTCGTATCTCGTCGCGGCGTAGGAGGCCGAACATGTACGACCCCACAGTCGCCCGACTCACCTACCGGGGCCTGCTCGGCCGCCGCCGGGCCCTCATCCTCTGTGTGCTGCCCGCCCTGCTCATCGTGATCTCCGTGGCCGTACGCGGCTTCTCCGGAGCCGACGATCAGGTGGCCTCGGACCTGCTCGGCGGGTTCGCGCTCGCCACCATGGTCCCGATCATCGGCGTCATCGCGGGAACGGGCGCGATCGGGCCCGAGATCGACGACGGTTCGGTGGTGTACCTGCTGGCCAAGCCGCTCAAGCGGCCGACGATCATCTTCACCAAACTGATCGTCGCGGTCGCCGTCACCATGGCGTTCTCGGCGGTGCCCACCTTCATCGCGGGCATGATCCTGAACGGCAACGGCCAGCAGATCGCCGTCGCCTACACCGTGGCCGCGCTGGTCGCCTCGATCGCGTACGCGGCACTGTTCCTGCTGCTGGGGACGGTGACCCGGCACGCGGTCGTCTTCGGTCTCGTCTACGCGCTGGTCTGGGAGGCCCTCTTCGGGTCGCTGGTGTCCGGGGCGCGCACGCTCAGCGTCCAGCAGTGGGCGCTCGCGGTGGCCCACAAGGTCACCGGAGGGGACCTCGTCACCTCGGACGTGGGACTGACCACGGCGACGGTACTGCTGGTCGCCGTGACCGTCCTCGCCACCTGGTACGCCGGACAGCGGCTGCGGTCGCTGACGCTGGCCGGCGAGGAGTGAGCCGGGGCTCCACGCACGTGTGGAGCCCCGCTTTCTTGACATCCACTTCACCTCTGTCCGGGCACACTGGACAAAAGGGGACGCGCGGCGAGGAGGAACGGGGATGGCGGAACCGCAGGGTGAGGGACAGCGGGGCGAGGGGCGGCAGGACGAGGGACAGCGGGGCGAGGGGCAGGGGAGTGAGGGGCCGCGGGGGGCCGGGGACCTCTGGGACGACGTCGTTCTCGACGAGGACTTCATACGGTCCGCGGGGACGGCCGAGCCGTCCGCCCGCTCCCGTATGCTCGCGGCCCGCTGGCGAGAAGGGGGACCGGATCCGCAGCCCTGGCGCTCCGACGAGCCGCCCGCGGGGTGGTTCTTCAGCAAG
Source organism: Streptomyces fagopyri (assembly GCF_009498275.1). Classification (NCBI taxonomy): domain Bacteria; kingdom Bacillati; phylum Actinomycetota; class Actinomycetes; order Kitasatosporales; family Streptomycetaceae; genus Streptomyces; species Streptomyces fagopyri. Next base: position 4,820,172 of record NZ_CP045643.1, read on the forward strand.
GCCCGCCGCCGCAGGTGGCGCCGCAAGTAGCCGCGACGTCCGCACGCGGCCCGCGGTCACCGTCGCGCGGTCCTCGCGCCGTCCCCGCACCGCCCTCGCGCGGTCTTAATCGGTGGCGCCCAAAGCGGCTTACGGGCACAGTAGTTGTGTCCACGTCGCCGCATCCGGCCGGCGCCGCATTCTGGGAGAGGAGCGCGACGATGTTCATCAGGAGCAGTTCGTCGAGCTCCCGACAGGGCAGCCCGCGGCGGGTTCCGGAGTAGCCACCTCTCCGTCGAACCCGCTCCGCACGGGGGGCTGCCCGGGGCGGCCGCTTCGAGCGCGCATCTCGCGCGGGCCGCCCACCCGGAGGATTGGCCGAGTGGAAAGGCACCGGCTTGCTAAGCCGTGGTCGGGGCTGGAAACCCCGCGCGCGTTCGATCCGCGCATCCTCCGCGAGACACCATGACCGGACCCGCGAACCGCGGGCCCCGCGAGGGCCGGGTCCGGCACTTCCAGCCCGGAGCCCTTGGTGCCGCGCGCCAGGGGTCCCATGATCCCCGGTGGGCGCACGAACAGCTATGCGAACCCGCCGCGTTGCCGGGGTCGCCCGAAGACACCCGGTCCGAGGACGACCCTCCGCCTCGCGAGGCACCGCGTCCGACGTCGCGCGCCGATCCACCGGGGATCACGGGGCAGTCCTCAGCCCAGCAACCGTTCCAGCACCACCGCGATGCCGTCCTCGTCGTTCGAGGACGTCACCTCGTCCGCGACCGCCTTGAGTTCCTCGTGGGCGCCCGCCATCGCCACGCCACGCGCCGCCCAGGCGAACATCGGGATGTCGTTGGGCATGTCGCCGAAGGCGATGGTGTCCGCGGCCCGTACGCCGAGGCGACGGGCGGCGAGGGAGAGCCCGGTCGCCTTGGAGAGGCCGAGGGGGAGAAGTTCCACGATGCCCGCGCCCGCCATCGTGACGCCGACCAGGCCACCGGCGACCTGCGCGGCCACCGCGGCGAGCTCGTCGTCGGAGAGCGTCGGGTGCTGGACGTACACCTTGTTCAGCGGCGCCGACCAGAGATCCGCGGCGTCCTTGATCGGCACGACCGGGAGCGGACCGTCATGCGTCCGGTACCCGGGGCCGACCAGCACCTCGCCGTCGAGCCCGTCACGGCTCGCCGCGAGCAGCAGCGGACCGACCTCCGCCTCGATCTTGGCGAGCGCCAGACCGGCCAGCTGCCGGTCCAGCGTCACCGAGGTGAGCAGGCGGTGCTCCCCCGCGTGGTAGACCTGCCCGCCCTGGCCGCACACCGCGAGCCCCTCGTAGCCGAGGTCGTCGAGAATGTGCCGGGTCCAGGGCACCGCGCGGCCGGTGACGACGATGTGGGCCGCGCCCGCCGCGGTGGCCGCGGCGAGCGCGTCACGTGTCCGCGCCGAGACCGTGTCGTCGGAGCGCAGCAGCGTCCCGTCGAGGTCGGTCGCGACGATCTTGTACGGGAACGCTCCGGCGGGGCCGGTCGATCCGGTGGTGCGGCTGCTCACTTGGAGATCGGCTCCAGGACCTCACGCCCGCCGAGGTAGGGGCGCAGCACCTCGGGCACCCGCACGGAGCCGTCGGACAGCTGGTGGTTCTCCAGGATCGCCACGATCGTGCGCGGTACGGCGCACAGGGTGCCGTTCAGCGTGGAGAGCGGCTGCACCTTCTTGCCGTCGCGCATGCGTACGGACAGCCGGCGGGCCTGGAAGCCGTCACAGTTCGAGGCCGAGGTCAGCTCGCGGTACTTGCCCTGGGTCGGGATCCACGCCTCGCAGTCGAACTTGCGGGAGGCGGAGGAGCCGAGGTCGCCCGAGGCCACGTCGATCACCTGGAAGGGCAGTTCGAGGCCGGTCAGCCACTGCTTCTCCCACTCCAGGAGCCGCTGGTGCTCGTTCTCCGCGTCCTCGGGGGCCACGTACGAGAACATCTCGACCTTGTCGAACTGGTGCACGCGGAAGATGCCGCGGGTGTCCTTGCCGTAGGTGCCGGCCTCGCGGCGGAAGCACGGCGAGAAGCCGGCGTACCGCATGGGCAGTTGGTCGGCGTCGAGGATCTCGTCCATGTGGTACGCCGCGAGCGGGACCTCGGAGGTGCCGACCAGGTAGTAGTCGTCCTTCTCCAGGTGGTACACGTTCTCCGCGGCCTGGCCGAGGAAGCCGGTGCCCTCCATGGCGCGCGGGCGGACCAGCGCGGGGGTGAGCATCGGGATGAAGCCTGCTTCGGTGGCCTGCGCGATGGCCGCGTTGACGAGGGCGAGCTCCAGGAGGGCGCCGACGCCGGTGAGGTAGTAGAAGCGCGAGCCGGACACCTTGGCGCCCCGCTCGACGTCGATGGCGCCGAGCGCCTCGCCGAGCTCCAGGTGGTCCTTGGGCTCGAAGCCCTCGGCGCCGAAGTCACGGATCGTGCCGTGCGTCTCGAGGACGACGAAGTCCTCCTCGCCGCCGACCGGGACGTCCGGGTGGACCAGGTTGCCGAGCTGCAGGAGGAGCCGCTTGGTCTCCTCGTCCGTCTCGTGCTGCTCGGCGTCGGCGGCCTTGACGGCGGCGGCGAGTTCGCCGGCCTTCTTCAGCAGCCCGGCCTTCTCGTCACCGGAGGCCTTCGGGATCAGCTTGCCGAGCGCTTTCTGCTCGGAACGGAGTTCGTCGAAGCGGACGCCGGACGACCTGCGCCGCTCGTCGGCGGAGAGGAGGGAGTCGACGAGCGCGACGTCCTCTCCACGGGCGCGCTGCGACGCACGCACACGGTCGGGGTCCTCACGGAGCAGGCGAAGGTCAATCACCCCACAAGGCTACCGGTGCGCGCTTCCGGCCATCGACTCGATATTCCACTCCGTTACGTGTGTCACGTTATGAGTGGAATGCCGGATCGAATCTCTTGATCATCCATTGCCGTCAATAAAAGGGACCCCACTCCCTGAAACGGGGCAGACGGCGGCGTTCCGGTTGACTGGACTCCCTTGTGGTGACCGGGATTTGAGAAGGGGTTGTCCACAGGCATCCGCCTATCGAAAAGTTATCCACAGGCTGTGTGGAAGATCTGTGGACCACGGAGTTGATCGTTCCGAAAGCCGCATGCCGGGCAGCGAATTCCCGGGTCAAACCACCTCTACACCCACGTTCGAGTGGAAATGCTTCGCTCCAAAGGATTGATCAAGGCAAATGGGTGGACGAGGGGTGACGTGAGGGTCTGTGGACGAAGTGGGGGCCTGTAGGCCGATTTGTCGACGATGTAGTGCTTCGTTGTCGACTTGTCCCCAGGTCGAGAAGCGCACCTGTGGATAACATCTGTGGATGACGAATATCTGCAGGTAGGACCGGCCGGAAAGAGGCGTTTCGACGGCCCGGCGAGCTGCTCAGAACCGGCCGTCCTGGCAGCGTGCGAGCCAGTCCGAAGCGGCGGAGAACTCGCTGTCCGACATGCCCGCCCGAGGAGGGCGCACCTCCTTGGGGTCGACTTCCGCACGCGGGTACGAACCGAGGAAACGCACCTGTGGGTAGACCCGCTTGAGTCCCATGAGCGCCTCGCCCACCCGGCGGTCCGAGATGTGTCCCTCGGCGTCGATGGCGAAGCAGTAGTTGCCGATGCCCTCCCCGGTCGGCCGGGACTGCAGCAGCATCAGGTTGACCCCGCGCACCGCGAACTCCTGGAGCAGTTCGAGGAGGGCACCCGGGTGGTCGTCGCGCTGCCAGACGACCACGGACGTCTTGTCCGCTCCGGTCGGTGCCGCGGGCCGGGCGGGTCGTCCCACCAGCACGAAGCGCGTCTGCGCGTTCTCCGCGTCGTGGATCTCGGTCTCCAGCGCCACGAGTCCGTACCTGGCCGCCGCGAACTCGCCCGCGAAGGCCGCGTCGTAACGGCCCTCCTGTACGAGACGCGCGCCGTCCGCGTTCGAGGCCGCGGACTCCCACAGGACGTCCGGCAGGTTGTTCCGCAGCCAGTTGCGCACCTGTGGCTGCGCGGCGGGGTGCGCGGTCACCGTCTTGATCTCCGACAGCTTGGTGCCGGGCCTGACCAGCAGGGCGAAGGTGATCGACAGCAGCACCTCGCGGTAGATCATCAGCGGCCTGCCCGCGACCAGCTCGTCGAGGGTCGTGGTGATGCCGCCCTCCACCGAGTTCTCGATCGGGACGAAGGCGGCCTCCACCTCGCCGTTGCGTACCGCGTCCAGTGCCGCGGGGACCGACACCATGGGGACGAGCTCGCGGGTGGCGGTCTCCGGGAGAGTGCGCAGGGCGACTTCGGTGAAGGTGCCTTCAGGACCGAGATACGCATAGCTGGCTGACATGACCTCACCCTAATGGGCCTGGTGCGACCCGGCTCGCGGCCGCGGGAACAGCACCCGAAGGAGGACGCGCTCAGCCCGCTCAGCCCTCCAGCAGCCGCTGCCCCACGTACTCCCCCGGTGCCGCCCCGCCCGGCACCGCGAACAGTCCGCTCGCCTCGTGACGGATGAACGCGGACAGGGCGTCGCCCCGGTCGAGCTTGCGCTGCACCGGGACGAAGCCGCGCAGCGGATCGGCCTGCCAGCAGACGAACAGCAGGCCCGCGTCGGGCACCCCGTCCGGGCCGAAGCCGTCGTGGAAGGAGAACGGGCGGCGCAGCAGGGCGGCGCCACCGTTCTGGTCGGGCCGGGTGATACGGGCGTGGGCGTTGACGGGGACGACCAGGTCGCCCGAGGCGTCGGTCTTGTCGAGGTCCATCGCGGTGGTCTCGGAGCCCCCCGACAACGGCGCGCCGGTCGCCTTCTTCCGCCCGATGACGTCCTCCTGGGCTCCGACCGAGAGCTTCTCCCAGTCGTCGAGGAGCATGCGGATCCGGCGTACGACGGCGTAGGAGCCGTCCCTCATCCACGCCGGGTCGCCGGAGGCGGGTACGAAGACGCGCTGGTCGAAGTCGGGCTCGGACGGTTTCGGATTCCGCGTGCCGTCGATCTGGCCCATCAGATTGCGGGCCGTCATGGGGCGGGAGGTGGCACCGGGTGAGCGGTTGAAGCCGTTCATCTGCCAGCGCACCCGGGCCGCGCCGTCCGCGTCCTTCTGGACCGCGCGCAGGGCGTGGAAGGCGACCAGCGCGTCGTCCGCGCCGATCTGCACCCACAGGTCGCCGTCGCTGCGTGTCCTGTCGAGGTGGTCGGAGGAGAAGTCGGGCAGCGGGTCGAGGGCGACCGGGCGCTGCTTCTCCAGACCCGTACGCGCGAAGAAGCTGTGGCCGAAGCCGAAGGTGACCGTCAGCGACGACGGGCCGGCGTCGCGGGCGACGTCCGTGTCCTCGTGCGCGGCCGCCTCGCCCGCCATCAGGCGCTGGGCCGTCGTCGACCAGCGGCGCAACAGCGCGGCGGCCTCCTTGCGGCCCGCGCCGGGGGTCAGATCGAAGGCGACGAGATGGCCGCGGGCCTGGAGCGGGGTGGTGATGCCGGGCTGATGTTTCCCGTGAAACATCACCGTGTCCGCGCCCAGCGAGGTCAGGGGCGCGGACCGGTCGGCCGTGGGCGCCACCGCGTATCCGGCGGCGCCGCCGGCCGCGCCCAGCGCGAGCCCGCCGGCACCGGCGGTGCCGAGCAGCCGGCGCCGGGAGAAGGCCCCCTTGGGCCCCTGAGGAGGGGATTGGTCAAGGGTGTCCTGCCGGCCGGCGGTGCCCCTCGTGGAAGAGGCCTTGGACTGGTCAGCCATGGTGTGGTTCAGCCGATCTTCGCGTTCTTGTTCACGGTCGCCTGGTCGATGTCGGAGGTGCGCACGGTCACCGCGATCTTCCAGTCGCCCGCCATGGGGATCTGCACACCGACAGCCGACCAGTGGCCGGTGGCGATGCGGTCGGGGGTCACGGGCAGCGGCCCGATCTTCTTCGCCTCCAGGGTGAAGGCGACCTTGACCTCGGGGACGTCGAAGGCCTTGCCGTTCGGCCGTACGACGAAGACGTGCATCTCGTTGGCGCCGACGCGGGCCGGGTCGAGGGTGACCTCCACGGTGCCCTTGCCGTCCTCACCGCCGGTGTCGAACGGGATCTTCAGGGAGAGCGGCCCGGACCGCTGGGAGGCGGCCGCGGTGGCTCCCTTGGCCTCCTCCTCGGTACGTCCCGGCTCGGTGGACGTCAGCACGGTCGTCACCGCCAGCAGGACGATCGCGACGCCCGCCTCGGCGAGCACCGAACGGCGCAGACCCGTACGGACCGGATCGGCGTCGCGGACGCGCTTCTGCCGCGTGGTGGCCACGGCGGTCCGCTGCCGGGCCAGTTGGGCGGCGCGGCGCGCGTCCCCGGAGCCGGCGGCCACCGTCGCGGGTTCCTTCTCCGCGGCGCGCTGCTCCACCAGTCGGGGCGCCACGGCCGGTGCCTCGGACAGCTGTGCCGTCCAGCGGCGCGAGATCCAGCCGATGCCGACGAGCACCGCCACCAGGGCGACCTTGACGAGCAGCAGCCGGCCGTACGAGGTGCCGGTGAGCGCCGACCAGGACCCGACCTGGCGCCACGACTGGTAGAGGCCGGTCGCGGCCAGCACGGTCACGCCGCCGAACGCGACGCGGGAGAAGCGCCGCACGGCCGCGGCTTCGATCTGTTCCCCGGCGGGTGCCCTGAACAGGACCACGAGCAGTGTCGACAGCCCGCCCAGCCAGACGGCCACCGCCAGCAGGTGCAGGACGTCGACGGGCATCGCGAGGTCGGCCTGGATGCCGGTCGAGGCGTGCTCGGCCATCGCCCAGCTCGCGGCCAGACCCGCCGCGACGACGGCGCCGCCGATCGCGAGCCCGAAGGTGAGGTCCTTCCTGTCGGCATCCGCGACGACCTCCGCGCCCGCGACGCCCTCCGCACCCTGGGTGCGGCCGACCCGCACGGAACGGCCCGCTCCCCGGGAACGACCGGCACCATCGGCGCGATCGTCGGTGTCGGTGTCGGTGTCGGTGTCGGTGTCGGCCGTGGACGTGGCCGTGCCGTCGGTCATGGTGCTGTCGTCGGAGGCCCCGGCGCCGTCGGCCGTGGCACCCACGGCGTCCTCGGCGGTGGCTTCGGCGTCGCCCGGGCGTGCGTACGCGCCGAAGAGCACCGCGATGAACAGTGCCGCCGCGGCGAGCAGCAGCAGTCGGGAGACCAGCGCGGCGCCCGACTTGGTCTGCAGCACCTCGGCGAGCAGCGACAGGTCGAAGATGTCGCCGATCCTGCCGGAGCCGACGTAGGAGCCGCGCAGGAGCAGCAGGGCGAGCGTGGCACCGGTCAGCGCGAGCCACCCGGAGACCACGAGCCGCTGGACCGCGCGGACCCCGGCACCCCGCTGCCAGCAGAGGAGCACGAAGGCCGCGCCGCCGACCAGCAGGATGAAACCGGCGTACGAGACGTAGCGCCCGATGCCGTAGAGCGTTCCGACGACTCCGCCGCCGACCGCCGTGTCGGACAGTGCCACGGAGGTCTGCGAGGGCGCGCCGATGGAGAAGGTGAACGCGCCCGACACGGGGTGGCTGTCCGCCGAGACCACCTGGTAGGTCACGGTGAACGTCCCGTCGGGCAGTCCCGCGTGCAGCTTCACCCCGTAGGTGGTGCCGCCCGTCTCGAACGGTTTGCCGGTGTCGACGCGTTTGCCCTTGGGGTCGAGCACGCGCACGGCGCCGTCGGACATCGCCACCTTCTCGGAGAAGGTGAGCGCGACCTGGTCGGGCGCCTGAGTGACCACCGCTCCCTGCTGCGGGTTGCTCCCGGTCAGCGCGGCGTGCGCGGAGACCGGGGCGGCGCCGGCGAGGACCGCGCCGGTGACGGCGAGGAACAGCAGCAGCAGCGTCCGTATCCGGAAAGCGGCGGTGGTGGCGCCGCGGACCCGCCCACGGACGGCGGCACGGCGGGGAGCGGTGGTCTGTGTCACGGTGATCCCTCCCTCAGTGCCCGGTCTTCGGGTTGTACGTCGCGGACTTGACCGGCATGGAGACCTTCACCGTGCCGGTCCTGGCGAAGTGGAGCGTCAGCGACACCTTCTCGCCCTCCCTCGGTCTGTGGGTGAGCTTTTCGAACATGAGGTGGTTGCCGCCGCTCGCGAAGGCGAGCGTGCCGTCCGCGGGTATCGCGAACGACTTCTCCTCCTCCATCGCGCCGCCCTTGGTGGAGTGCAGCGTGACGTCGTCGGAGAGGTCGCTGGTGACCGAGGTGAGCGTGTCGGTGCCACCCGAGTTGGTGACGGTGAAGAACCCGGCCGCCATGGTGTCCGCCACGGGGGCGGGCATGTAGGCCCCGGTGACCGTCAGTTCGGGCTTGGAGGACGCGGAGGACGCGGAGGACGCGGAATCGTCCGAGCCGCAGCCCGCCAGTGCCAGTGCCAGTGCCAGCGCCGCGGCCGTCAGCGCCGCGGCTCCCATGGGTCGCCTCACGGGTTCTCCCCCTTGATCAGCTTGGGGAGGTCCTTGGTGTAGTCGTCGACGGTGGCGGCCTCGCTGTACAGCACATAGCCCTTGTCGGTCTTCGGCGAGAACGCGATGACCTGGGTGCCGTGCACGGAGACGAGCTTGCCGTCCTTGTCCTTGGTGGTCGGCTCGATGGTGATGCCGAGGGTCCGGGCGCCGGCCTGGACGGTGGCGAAGTCGCCGGTCAGGCCGGTGAAGTCGGGGTCGATCCCCTTGAGCCATTTGCCGAGCGCGGCGGGGGTGTCACGTCCCGGGTCGGTGGTGACGAACACGACGCGGAGCGCGTCCTGCTCGGCCTTGGGGAGCTGCTTCCTGGCGACGGCGAGGTTGCTCATCGTCGTGGGGCAGACGTCGGGGCAGTGGGTGTAACCGAAGTAGATCAACGTCGGGCGACCCTTGGTCTCCGCGAGGAAGTCGTACTTCTTGCCGTGGGTGTCGGTGAGGACGAGATCCGGTTTCTCGAACGGATTGTCGAGGACCGTCGCGGCCCGGCCGGATCCGGCTTCGGCGGACACGTCGGCGATCGGCTTGCTGCCGCCGTCACCGCTGCCGCAGGCGGAGAGGCTCAGTGCGGCGGCGGCGAACAGGGCGGCGGCGGCATACGTCTTCTTGCGCATAGAAAAATGTCCCAGATGTGAGGGCTCCGGTGTGCACCGGGGTCGTACGGCTCCGTCGACGGAGCCGTACGACCTGCCGGTGCACACCGGACGGGGTGCTGTGGGCCTCAGGCGCCGACGCGCCGGCGGCCGGCCACCACGCCGTACGCCACGCCCGCGACGCCGACGACGATGCCCACGACGCCCAGCACGCGGGCCGTGGTGTCCGTGTCGGAGGAGGAGGAGGAGGAGGAGGAGGCCGAGGCGGTGTCCTTGGCGGCCGGACGGGAGGTGTCGGAGGCGTCCTCGGCGGCGCTGGAGCCGTGGTGGCCGTCCTCGGAGGCGGCGGAGAGGGCGAGGACCGGAGCCGGGTTCTCGGGCTCCTCCGCACCCTCCTTCTGCGGCTCGATCCAGCGTACGACCTCGTTGTTGTCGTACGTCTGGATCGCCTTGAAGACCAACGCGTCGGCGTCCTCGGGCAGCTGGCCCACGGAGAGCGGGAACTTCTGGAAGAAGCCCGGCTCGATGCCCTTGCCGGTGGCGGTCCAGGTCACCTTGGAGACGGCCTCGGAGATCTTCTCGCCGTGGATCGTGAGCGGCTTGGCCAGCTTGCTCTTGGTGATCTTCACGGACCAGCCCTCGAGCGGCTGCGGCATGACGGACGCGAGCGGGTGATCGGCGGGGAGGTTCACCTCGACCTTGGTGGTCGCGGAGTCGTCACGTTCGTTGGGGACCTTGAAGTCGACGACGGCGTACCCGCCCTTGGCGGCGGGGCCCTCCGGCTGGACGCTGACGTGCGCGAAGGCCGGGACGGACAGGGCGAGAACGGCCGAGGCGGCGACGGCACCGGCGGCGGCGATACGGGAAGCCTTCATGGAAGAGGACACTCCACTTTCAGTCCGATGAGGAAGGGGTGTGCGCGCCGACAGCCGCGGAGCGGAGCCCCGTGCGGGGCGTCGTCGGGCACGCGCGCGTGCCGCACGGCGGCGGCCCCTTCGTGATCGTGAAGTGGTGCGCCGTGTCAGGCAGCGAGGACGAGAGCGGTGGAGCGTGGTGGTCCGCGCCGGACGACGGAGTGCTGAAGAGCGGTGGTGCGCGGTTCGGGCGCGGCCCGCGGTGCCCGGCGCGCCGGGCGGGGCACCGCGCTCGGCGTCCCCGGGAGTCCGGCCCGCAGGGCGCGTACGAGCTTGAGCGCGGCGCGCAGGGACCGTACGAGCGCGCCCTCCGCGACCCCGTGCGCGGACAGCCGCATCAGCCGCAGCAGCGCCATGTCACCGCGGCGCAGGACCCATCCTGCGGCGACCGCCGCGAGGACGTGGGCGAGCAGCATCGGCAGTGAGGGCAGCAACCCCATCGCGGAGCCCGCCGTGGACGGCATCGCGTCCGCGGGATGCATCGGCATCGACGGCATCTGCGGCATCGACGGCATCGACGGCATGGGCACGGTCTGCGTCATGTCCGTGCCGAGTCCCGCGTCGGCCAGGATCTTCTGGGCCTGCGCGGGGCTGATCGCCGCCGCGGTCGTGCCGCACACGATGCGGGCGGCGCGCTGCACGAGCGACGCGTCGGTCATCGGCGTGGAGCCGGAGACCGTCGCGGCGGAAGCGGACACACCGAGTCCGAAGAGCGTGTGCAGCGCGGTCTGCCCCAGGGCGAGCACGGCGGCGATGCCCGGAAGCGCCCGTTCGCGTCCCGCCAGCGGGGCCGCGACGGCGAAGACGGCGAGGAAGCCCGCGCCCAGGGTCCACAGCGGGACGGTCGTGCAGGAGGCGATCCCATGACCGGCCGCGGCCAGCACGACGCAGACCGCGGCGAACACCGCGGCCCGCAGAATCCGGAGCTCTTGTCCGGAGCGCGCCCTGCGTGGGTGGGGGGCAGTCATGGCGGGCTCATCATCGCACTGGCCGCGCCCGCGCCCCGCGGCAGGTCCGCAAGGTGACGTCGCGCGAGGTACGGCCGGGAAGGTGGCCATCTGGGCGCAACCGTCCGCACATACACCCTCGCTGACGCGCACGCATCCGCCGTATGGGCGGCATCACGTCATCCGGGCGATTGCGCACGGCCGCTCGCGGCAATACGTAACGGTATGTCGAGCCGCGGCCTGGAGGCTGGAGCATGAGCATCTGGTGGTCACTCCATCTGAGGCGTGAGGCCGCGAGCGTTCCGCTCGCCAGACGGCTGCTGCTCGGCACGATGGAGTCGGCGGGCGTCGACCCCGACGTGTCGTACGACCTCTCCGTCGCGCTCACGGAGGCCTGCGCCAACGCCGTCGAGCACGGCGGCGGCACCGCGCACGGCGCCTCCACCGAGGCGTACCGGGTCACCGCCTACCTCGACGGCGAGAAGTGCCGCATCGAAGTCGCCGACTCCGGCCCCGGATTCCCCTCGGGGCGCGCCCGCCCGCCGTTCCGTCCGGCCCGCGCCGACGCCGAGCACGGGCGGGGGCTGTGCCTGATCCAGGAGCTCGCCGATCATGTCCGGTTCGACAACGAACCGGAGCGGGGCGGCGCGGTGGTCAGCTTCGACAAGGTCCTCAAGTGGCGGGAAGACGCGCCTTTGATGGCCGTCTGACCGGGCGGTTCCCCGCGACGTCGACGCTCCCGGAATCCCCGTCCTCCGCACGGCCGTGCCCCGTGTCCCCGGCCGCCCTGCGTGTGGCGGCCCACCGCGCCGCGGGTCCCGTCCCGTACGACGCGCCCAGCGTCAGGACCCCGAGCAGCAGCCAGCCCGGCGTCCCCCAGCCCACCAGGAGGGCCGTCAGGACCAGCGGGCCCATGGTGCGGGCCACCGTGACGCCGGTGCCGAAGAATCCCTGGTACTCGCCCACGCGGTCGGCCGGGGCGAGGCCGAGGCCCAGGTGCCAGGAGCCCGCCGACTGCTGCATCTCGGCGACGACCTGGAGCACCGCGCCCGCCACGAGGATGCCGGCCGCGACCCACGGAGGGGTACCGGACGACAGGGCGAACACCGCGCAGGACGCGAGCATGACGAGCCCCGAGCGGCGGATCGCGCGCGTGGCCGGGGCGAGGCCCGTGACACCGCGGGCCATCCGTACCTGGAAGAGCATCACCGCAGCGGTGTTGAGGACGAACAGCGCGGACACCAGCCAGGCGGGTGCCGAGGTCCGCTCCGTGATCCACAGCGGGACGCCCAGACTGAGCAGTGGCATCCGCAGCAGCAGCACGGTGTTGAGCAGGGTGACGAGGACGTAGGGGCGGTCGCGCAGGACGCCGGTCCCGTGCCGTCGTCGCACGCCGGCCGCCGGCGGGGACGGCAGCCGCAGCAGCAGGGCCGCGCAGAGCAGGAAGCTCACCGCGTCCAGCGCGAACACCCCTGCGTACGCGGCCCGTGTCCCGGCGTGCAGGGCGAGTCCGCCGAGGCCGGCGCCCACGGCCAGACCGGCGTTGAGCGTCGACTGGAGGTGGGCGAGCAGCCCGGTCCGCTCCCCGGCGGGGACGAGGCCGGCGAGCAGCGCCTGTCGCGCCGCCGCCAGCCCCGACTGCGCGGCGGCGTACGCGCACGCCGCCGCGACGAAGGGTACGAAGCCGCGTACGACGAGGAACGAGGCGACCGTGAGCCCGGTCGCGAGCGCCAGCAGCACCGCCGTGCCGCGCGGCCCGCGCCGGTCGGCGAGGCGTCCCAGCGGCACTCCCACCAGGGAGCCGACCGCCCAGGCGAGGGTCAGTCCGAGTCCCACGCGCGCGGGGGCGAGACCGACGACGTGCGTGAAGTAGAGCGCCGAGGTCACGTAATAGGCGCCGTCACCGACGGAGTTGGCCAACTGCGCCAGGGCGAGGACGCGGCGGGGGCCCGCGGGCGGGACGAGGGGGTTCGTCATGACAACGACCCTAGAAACGTGGTGGACCCCTGGGCAGGCCCAATCACGGTGCCGGTTCGTGGCCCAATCGGGCCCCCCTCGCGGCCCTGGCGGCCCCCGCGGGGCGGGCCGACCCTCGTGGGGCGACCGCACACCTGTGGGGACAGCGCCGTGGGCTCCACGGGACGGAGCCGTGCCCTCCACGGGACGGAGCCGTGGGCTCCACGGGACGGAGCCGTGCCCTCCACGGGACGGAGCCCGGCCTTCTCCGGGACAGCCCGGTCCGCCGCCCCCGGCAGCCGCTCAAGCCCCCTCCAGCACCCGCCCCAACACCTCCAGCGCTTCCGGGTACACCCGCTCCCGTGGTGTCCCGTACCCCACGACAAGACCCTGCGGCCGACCCGCCCCGGGCGTGTGCCAGTGGTCCCCGAGCCGCCCCACCACGAGCCCCAGCGCCCGCGCCCGCGCCACCGTCTCCGTCTCGTCGGTGACCTCCACCAGAGCGTGCAGCCCGGCCGCGATCCCGCGTACGTTCCGCGATGCGCCGAGCCGGTCCAGGAGCCGGTCCCTGCGCCGCCGGTAGCGGAGGCGGCAGGCGCGCACATGACGGTCGTACGCGTGACCGGTGATCATCTCGGCCAGCGCCAACTGGCCGATGACCTCGGTGTGATGGTCGCTGTGCAGTTTCGCGTCCGTCACCGCGTCGACCAGATGCGGCGGCAGCACCATCCAGCCGAGCCGCAGCGCGGGCCCGAGCGTCTTGGAGGCCGTGCCGAGGTACGCGACCTGTCCCGGTGCCATTCCCTGGAGGGCGCCGACGGGTTGCCGGTCGTAGCGGAACTCCCCGTCGTAGTCGTCCTCGACGACCAGTGCGCCGTGCGCGCGGGCCCAGTCGGTGAGTGCCCGCCGGCGCCGCGGATGCAGCGTGACCCCGGTCGGATACTGGTGCGCGGGCGTGACGACGGCCGCACCGGCTCCGACGGCCGCCAACTCCTCGGTGCGGGCGCCCCGTTCGTCGACCGGCAACGGAACCACGGTTCCGCCGCCCCGCCGCACCACGTCCCGGTGGAAGGGCAGTCCGGGGTCCTCCATCGCGACCACCGCGCCGCCCAGCACGCGGGTGAGGAGCGCGAGCCCCTGCACGTAACCCGAAGTGATCACGATCCGCTCCGGCGGCGCGATCACACCCCGGGCCCGCCCCAGGTAACCGGAGAGCGCCGTGCGCAGTTCGATCCGGCCGCGCGGATCCCCGTAGCCGTACGCCGAGGAGGGCGCCGTCGCGATCGCGCGGCGCAGCGCCCGCAGCCAGGCGGCGGCCGGGAACGAGCCGACGTCCGGGCTGCCCGGCCGCAGATCGAGACGAGGGGTACGCGCGCGTGCCGCTTCCCCGGGTACCTCCAGGGAGGGGGCGGGCAACAGCGCCACCTCGGTGCCCGAGCCCTGCCGTGCCGTCAGATAGCCCTCGGCGACCAGTTGGTCGTACGCACCCTTCGCGGTGCCGCGTGAGATGCCCAGTTCGGCCGCCAGCCGCCGGGTCGCGGGCAGCCGGGTGCCCGGAGCGAGCCGTCCCTCGCGCACCGCGTCCCGCAGCGCCCGTTCGAGCCCCGCCCGCCGGCCCGCCGTCACGTCCGGCTCCAGATGCAGATCCACACCGACCCCGGACCAGAAGTCGTCCACGGAAACCGGGTCCTCCCCCCGAGTACCGCGCCCGACCGGAGCGCGGGAAACTGCGCGCCGGTCGACCCCCGACGACCACCGCCCGTTGTCTGCCGCCTGCCGCCTGCCGCCTGCCGCCTGCCGCCTGCCGCCTGCCGCTGAGGCACGCAGTCCGGCCGGCGAGGTCCGGGAGCACCCTGCCAGGCCGGAGGCCCGCCCCCCCCGTGAACCGAGAACGGCCGGGTACCCAGCGGGTACCCGGCCGTCCTGGTGCGGCTCAGCCCTTCAGCGCGGCCATCCACTCCTCGACCTCGTCGGAGCGGCGCGGCAGCCCCTCCGACAGATTCCGGTTGCCGTCCTCGGTGACCAGGATGTCGTCCTCGATGCGGACGCCGATGCCGCGGTACTCCTCGGGGACGGTCAGGTCGTCGGCCTGGAAGTACAGACCCGGCTCGACGGTCAGGCACATGCCCGGCTCCAGCGTGCCCTCCACGTACGTCTCCGTCCGCGCGGCCGCGCAGTCGTGGACGTCCATGCCGAGCATGTGGCCGGTGCCGTGCAGGGTCCAGCGGCGCTGCAGACCGAGTTCCAGGACGCGCTCGACCGGGCCCTCGACCAGACCCCACTCGACGATCTTCTCCGCCAGCACGTGCTGCGCCGCGTCGTGGAAGTCGCGGTACTTGGCGCCCGGCCGCACGGCCGCGATACCGGCCTCCTGGGCCTCGTACACGGCGTCGTAGATCTTCTTCTGGATCTCGGTGTACGTGCCGTCGACGGGCAGCGTGCGCGTGACGTCGGCGGTGTAGAGGGTGTGCGTCTCGACGCCCGCGTCCAGCAGGAGCAGGTCACCGGAGCGGACCGGCCCGTCGTTGCGCACCCAGTGCAGCGTGCAGGCGTGCGGCCCGGCGGCGCAGATGGAGCCGTAGCCGATGTCGTTGCCCTCGACGCGGGCGCGCAGGAAGAAGGTGCCCTCGATGTAGCGCTCGCTGGTCGCCTCGGCCTTGTCCAGGATCTTCACGACGTCCTCGAAGCCGCGCACCGTCGAGTCGACGGCCTTCTGCAGCTCGCCGGCCTCGAACTCGTCCTTGACCAGGCGGGCCTCGGAGAGGAAGACGCGCAGCTCCTCGTCGCGCTCGGCGGTGACCTTGTCGGTCAGGGCCGCCTCGATGCCGGCGTCGTGGCCGCGTACGACACGGACGGGACCGGTGGCCTCCTTCAGCGCCGCGGTCAGTTCGCGGACGTCCGACGCCGGGATGCCGTACAGCTGCCCGGCCTCGGTGAGGGAGTGGCGGCGGCCGACCCACAGTTCGCCCTGGCCGGAGAGCCAGAACTCGCCGTTCTCCCGGTCGGAGCGCGGCAGCAGGTAGATCGTCGCCTTGTGGCCGTCCGCGGTCGGCTCCATGACCAGGACGCCGTCCTCGGTCAGGTTGCCGGTCAGGTACGCGTACTCGACCGAGGCACGGAAGGGGTACTCCGTGTCGTTCGACCGGGTCTTCAGGTTGCCCGCGGGCACCACCAGCCGGTCGCCCGGGAAACGCGCGGAGAGCGCGGCGCGGCGGGCGGCGGTCTGCCCGGCCTGCGCGATCGGCTCCAGGCCGCGCAGCTCGGTGTCGGCCCAGCCGGACTTCATGCTCTCGGCGAGTTCGTCCGACACGCCCGGGTACAGGCCGTTCTTGCGCTGCTTGATCGGCTCTTCTTCGACCGCTTCGTCAGCGGCATCGTCGAGCACGGCTTCCGGGGTCTCCGGGTTGAGCGCCTCCGACACGGTCTGCCTCCTTGATACGACTCTGGACCGCTTCCATCGTACGGTCGTACGGGAGCGGTCCCGGGGCCGCTACGCCTTTACGCCGAGAGCTCACCGCGTGTGCGAGGGAGCTCACCGGGCGTGCGGGACGGCCCACCGTACGAACGCCGGAACGCACCGTAGGTGCGCCGGATCTCACGGAGAGTGCCCGGAAGGGCTCGCCGGGAGGCGAGGAGGACTCTCACCGCGGGGCAGCCGGAATGTGGAGCCCGGAGTGCGGAGTGCGGACTGCGGAGTCCGGAGTGCGGTGCGCGCCCGTCATGAGGCGCCCGCCACGGTCACCCGATGCCGTCACCGCGAGCTGCCACCACCTGTCACTCGAAGCGGGCGGCCAGCAGCACCACGTCCTCGTCGCTGTCGCCTCCCGGCCCGGGTCTTGTCGGGCCGACGGGAACCCCGGCCCCGGCTCCGTACTCGTCCGGGAGCACGGTCCGCAGGACGTGGTCGGCGATGGCGCCGGGGTCCTCGCGCAGCGACCTCGGCACGCTCGCCGCCGCCGCGTGCAGCCGGGCGAAGGCCCGGTCCATGGGGTCGCCGGTGCGGTGCAGCAGGCCGTCGGTGTAGAACAGCACGGTCTCGCCCGCCTCGACGGTCAGTTCGACACTCGGTGCCTCCCAGCAGGCGAGCATCCCCAGGGGCGCGGACAGCGAGGTCTCCACGAACTCGGTGCGCCGTGCGCCGATGAGCAGCGGCGGGCTGTGACCGGCCCCGGCGAGGGTGATCCTGCGCAGCGCGGGCTCGCAGTAGGCGAAGAGGGCGGTCGCGGAGCGGGCGGGCTCGGTCAGCCGCAGCAGGAGTTCCAGGTCGGACAGGACGGCGACCGGGTCCTCGCCCTCCATCACGGCGTACGCCCGCAGCGACGCCCGCAGCCGGCCCATCGCTGCGATCGCGCTGGGTCCGGACCCGGTGACGGAGCCGACCGCGAGGCCGAGCGCGGCGTCGGGCAGCGGCAGCGCGTCGTACCAGTCGCCGCCACCGCGCGGACCCGTGCGGTGCCGGGCGGCCAGCTGGATACCGGAGACCCGGGGCAGCCGTGGGGGAAGCAGCTCCTCGGAGACGGTCGCCAGGCACGCACGCGTGCGCTCCAGTTCCACCAGCCGTGCCAGGTGCTCGGTCGCGTAGCGGGCGTAGAGGCCGACGAGGTGGCGCGGCCGCTCCGCCGGTTCGGCGGGCTCGTCGTAGAGCCATACGGCGGCGCCCAGCCGGCCGGCCGCCCTGGTGGACAGGGGCAGCGTGTAGCTCGCGGCGTAGCCGAGTCTGGCGGCCACCTCGCGGTGGCGGGGGTCGAGGCCGTCCTCGGAGAGGAGGTCGGGCTGGGCGATCCCGGCATCGCCGCCGGGCAGGCCGTCCAGGATCCTGCCGTACGACATGGAGCTGCGCGGAACGGTCTCGATGTGGCCGAGGTCGGCGCGCCCCAGCCCCAGGCCGACGGTGGTGTCGGGGCCGAGTCCGTCGCCGGGCTCCAGGACGACCAGACCGCGCCGCGCGCCCACGAGGGAGGCTCCGGCGCGCAGCAGTTCGTGCAGGGCCTCGCTCAGTGCCGCGGTGCGCGCCAGGCGCTCGGTGAGTTCGTGGAGCGTCGTGAGGTCGGAGACCCAGCCGGCGAGCCGGTCCTGGAGGACGAGTCCGGGGCCGGTGACAGGAGTGTCCGGAGTGGCCGAAGCGGCGCCCGGGGCGGAGGATGTAGGCGCGACAGTGTGTGCGGGAGCGGGAACCGTTGAATCGATTCCGGCCACTTTCGGAAGGTGAGGGGCGTTCATGGCGTCCGGCTTTCCGACCTGTGCGTATTGCTCAATAGCATCGCAAACCCCCATGTCGTTCTGCGCCGCTGGCAGTGTCTCCACATGTACACGCACTCGTGAGGGGATGTCCAGCATTGTCCTGCTGGGATTCCTGGTGTCCAAGAGACCCTCGGTAACCCTTGCGGGAAAGCAAAGTTGGCCTAAAACTGACTCGGGTAACACGTTATTGAGGTCGACTGGCCTCGTTCGACGGAGCGTCACAGCGGTCGTGGTGGGTACGTACTCGGTGAAGGCCAGGGGCGGTTGGGATCCGCCCGGAACCTGGAATCGGACCCGGGCGTCTTAACCACCGATGACCGTGCCCCATCCTCCCGTGGCGGAGGCGGCAAGCAATACGCGGGACAGCAAAACGCCAGGCGCCGCCACCCCACGCCATGCCCGTGCTTCAGACAGACGCAGTATGGACGCGGACGCAGCCAATGCTCGGCCCAGATGGGTTCCCCCTGCCGTGTGCGGGGGTGTGATGCGCCAGCAGGTACGCACAGTGAAGTGATCGACACATGACGTGATGTGATCCACGGTGTTGCCAGGCGTGCAACGGAAAGGAACGAGCGCTCATGCGCGAGATCCTCGGAAGGCGACGCAGGCTCCTGTCCAGGCGGAACAACGGGAGCCCTGAGATGCTCAGCGCGGCCCTGACCTTCGCGGCCGATTGGCGCTGGCCCGTACTCCCGGGTGTGGCACCGGATCCGCAGGGGCGTGCCCGCTGCGGCTGCCCGGACCCGGAGTGCACGGTGCCCGGCGCCCACCCCTTCGACCCCGGCCTCCTCGCGGCCACCGCCGACGAGCGCATGGTGCGCTGGTGGTGGACGAACCGCCCGTCGGCACCCATCGTGCTGGCCACCGGAGGCACGGCGCCCTGCGCGGTGAGCCTGCCCGCCCCGGCGGCGGCCCGCGCGCTCGACGCGCTCGACCGCAAGGGCATGCGCCTCGGCCCGGTGGTCGCGGCCCCCACACGGTGGGCGATCCTCGTCGCGCCGTACTCCATGGAGCAACTCGGCGAGCTGCTCTACGCCAAGGACTTCGTGCCGGGTTCCCTGCGCTTCCACGGCGAGGGCGGATACATCGCGCTGCCGCCGTCCGAGACCGGTCAGGGTCGCATCAGCTGGGAGCGGGCACCGCTGCCCGGCTCGGCCGCGCCCTGGGTGCCCGGTGTGGAGGCCGTGGTGGACGCCGTCGTGGAGGCGCTCACTCGTACGGGTGTGAGCGCGCCCGAGTTGTAGGGTGCTCCGGCGCGCGGTGAGCCGCGCGCCCACCCGGGCTCGTTATCTTCCGCGGTATGCAGCGTCATCTTGGCCGACACAGAGATTCCTTGCCGCTGCGCGGCGGGCCGGGCCCCCGAAGCGTTCGTCTGGGGGCGTTGACCGGCGCCGTGGCGTTCATCGTCGCTCTGCCGCTGACCGTGGCGTCCGCGGGGCCCGTCGGGGACGAGGGTCCCGCGGTCGTCGGTGCCTCCGGGCGTGTCGACGAGAAGGGGCGTGCTCCCGGTTTCGGGAGCGTCCCCACCTCCTCCGTGCGGCCGCCGGGTACGGGCCTGTCCGTCGCGGCCCGGTGCGGCCCCGAACTCTCCTCGCCGGACGGCATCGAGGCGCAGACCTGTGTCCTGACGCAGGGGGCGGACACCTGGGCGCGCACGTACTACCGCAACGCGACCGGCGGCGAGCTGAGCTCCGTGCTGAGCCTCATGGGGCCCGCCGGCCGCACCGTGCAGATGAGGTGCGTGGTGGACGCGGAGGACGATCCGGGAGCGTGCGAGACGCCGAGGGAGCGCACGGCGGGTGGGACGGGGGCCTACACGGCGGTCGCGGAGTTCGCGGGCGGCGCCGGTGACGGGCCGCTGCTGCTGCGCTCGGGCAGCAGTACGGGTTCGTAGCAACTTGCCTCTGTGGCAAGGCCGTTGACGCCGTACGGGATTCCGGGCATGAAAAAGACCCGGTTGCTGGCGACGGGGGATGCACCAGCAACCGGGCTACTCGAACGGTAACAAGAGATCGGCGGTTCGCAAATTCGATCTCGGCTATTCGGACACGGACTCCGCTGTCACAACCGGGAGTTGTGACAGGAGTCACCTGTGCTCAAGTGCCTGGACCAGCTGACCGGTCGGTCAGTGCCGCGACACCGGGGATCAGCTCAGCGTGACCTGTCGGTTGGTGAGTCCACCGCGGGCCCGGCGCTCGTCCGCGGTGAGCGGTGCGTCCGAGGCCAGCGCGGTGGCCAGTCGTTCGGCGAACTCGGCCGCCGGCTTCTCGATGTCGTCGGCCGTGACACCGCTCGGCAGATCCCAGACCGGCACCGTGAGCCCGTGCGCGCGGAAGGAGCCGACCAGCCGGGTGCCCTCGCCGAGACTCGACCGGCCGGCCGCGTGCAGCCGGGCGAGCGCGTCCAGAAGCTGTTCCTCGGGGTGCGGCATGACCCAGCGCAGGTGGTTCTTGTCGGGGGTCTCGCACCAGTAGGCGGCGTCGACGCCGGAGAGCTTCACGGTGGGGAGGGCCGCGGCGTTGGCCCGCTCCAGGGAGGCGGCCACGTCCGGTGTCGAGTTCTCCGCGTCCGGGACCCAGAACTCGAAGCCCGTGTGTACAACTGGCTCGAAGGCGCCTTCGGGGTCGAGCAGTTCCTGCAGTCGCGGTCCGTCGGCCGGGGCGCGGCGGCCCGGGACCGGCGTGCCGGGCTCCGCGGTGAGGGCGCGCCGCAGGGTGTCGGCGAGGTCGCGGCTGATGTCACCGGACGCCGTGTCGTTCTGCAGGCCGAGCAGGACCGAGCCGTCGTCGCGGCGCAGCGCGGGCCAGGCCATCGGCAGGACGGTGGCGAGCGTCACCGAGGGGACGCCCTCGGGGAGGCTCTCCCTGAGCTTCAGCTCGGCGGTCGCGGCGGGCACCAGCTCGCGCAGCGCGACCCAGTCGCCCTCGCTCGCCAGGCCCTCGAAGGGGCGCTGCACCAGCTCGGTCACCGCGTGCGCGGCCGCCCGGCCGTGGCAGGCCTTGTAGCGGCGGCCGCTGCCGCAGGGGCAGGGTTCGCGAGCGCCGACAACCGGGATTTCCCCGTCTTGCAGCTGAGGCCGCTGGGCCTTCGTCTGGGGTCGCTTCTTGGCCATCGTGGGTGTCTCCCGATCACGGCTCGACTCGTACGGGCGCGAGCCTAGCCGTTCGTGGGACGGCCGAAGGGACCCTGTGGACAACGCACCGGGTCCTTCCGGGGCCGGGGTTTTCAGTCGAGGTCGTCGAAGGCGTCCGCGAAGTCCAGCTCGGGCATGGCGGACACGGCCGGTGACGTGACGCGCGTAGCGAAGTCGTCGCGCCGGTGCGCGGTGGTCGCGTCGGTGACGTCCTCCTGGACGACGACCCACACCGTGACCTCCCCGCGGGCGTCGTCGCGGACGCCCCAGTCCTTCGCCAGCGCCGTGATGATGTTCAGTCCGCGACCGCCGCGCGCGGTGACCGAGGGCGTGGCGGGGACCGGGCGGGTGGGACCACCGCCGTCCGTCACCTCCACGGTGAGCCGTCCGGACGCGTCCACGCGCCACGAGGCCCGCACGTCGCCGTCGCCCGACAGGGCGTCGCCGAGTGGTCTGCCGTGCCGGCACGCGTTGCTCAGCAATTCGGAAAGGATCAGTACGGCGTCGTCGACGACCGATTCCGTCATTCCGCCCGTGCGCAGTTGATCCCGCATCCGACGTCTTGCCTTCCCCACGCCCGCAGGGCCATGGGGAACGGCCATGCTCGACGACGTGGGCACTTCCCGTGCCACCACCAACGCCACCCCCGAGACCTCCTTTGCCCCACGCCACGGTGTGGATGCCCCACCGGACTGGACCGGAAACCGGCCAATCCACGTCTGCTGACGCACTCGTAACGATCGAATACGGAAAGAACGCGCCGGTGCACTCCCTGTCACCGTGTGGCTGGATTTCGACGGTGTTCTCGGGGTTCGATCAGTGCCTTCGAGGGGTGGAGCGCGCGAGGTCAGCGGCCGAGCTGGCGCAGGACCGCGCGCGGACGGTTGGTGATGATGGCGTCGATGCCCAGCTCAACGCAGAGGTCGACGTCCTCGGGCTCGTTCACCGTCCAGACGTGCACCTGGTGCCCGGCTCGTTTCAGTCGTTCGATGTAGCCGGGGTGGCTGCGTACGATCCGCATCGAGGGGCCTGCGATCCGGACACCCGCGGGCAGCCGTCCGTCCCGCAGCCGGGGCGAGACGAACTGCAGCAGATAGACCGTCGGCATGGTCGGGGACGCGGCCCGGACACGGTGCAGGGAGCGGGCCGAGAAGCTCATGACGCGTACGGGCGAGGTCGTGGCGCTCTGCGGGGAGTCCAGCCCGAAACGCTTCAGGAGCAGCAGCAGCCGGTCCTCGACCTGCCCCGCCCAGCGGGTGGGGTGCTTGGTCTCGATGGCCAGCTCCACGCGGCGGCCGGCGTCCGCGACGAGTTCGAGCAGCCGCTCCAGGGTGAGGACGGACGTGTCCTCGGGGTCCCCGGGGGCGTGCTCCCAGTCGGGGGCCTCGTCGCGGTTCCTCCAGGCGCCGAAGTCCAGCGCGGCCAGCTCGGCGAGCTCCAGGGCGGAGACCGCCCCGCGACCGTTGGACGTACGGTTGACACGACGGTCGTGGACACACACGAGGTGTCCGTCCGCGGTCAGCCGTACATCGCACTCGAGGGCGTCGGCACCGTCCTCGATCGCCTTCTTGTAAGCGGCCAGGGTGTGCTCGGGGGCCTCTTCGGAGGCCCCGCGGTGGGCGACGACCTGGATCGGGTGCTGTCGTGCGTGGGTCACCGCGTCATGGTGCCACCGCTGCGGGGCGGCCGTCGGGTCGGATACGCCGGAAATGAACCCATTGCGCCAGAAAAGGCCTATGTAAAGAATAGACCTGGACCCACAGCCACCGCTTATGGTGCTCTGACGTCCTGTGGGAAAAGCTGACGGCGTACAAAAAGCACATGCACACCAGCACAGCTGCATCGCGCCGGACCCGTCGACGAGCATGAGCGAGCGTGACCGAGTGCGACCGAGAACAACAGCCGTGGATCGAGGAGAAGAGCTGTGAGCACCGAGAACGAGGGCACCGCAGTACCCCCGGCCCCGTCCGCACCTCCCGTGCCGGTGGAAACTCCCGCTGCCTCCGCGCAGAACGCTGCGCCCGAAGGGGGCGCGCCGACCGCTCAGATCCCGTCGGTGCCTCCGGGCGCCCCCGGCGCACCGGAGCAGACACCGGCGTACGCCCCGATGGGTGCCGGGACGCCCGACCCGTACGGGCACGGCCCGGGAACTCCCGGAGCGCCGGGCCACGGTGCCGGGACCCCCGGGGCCGTCCCCGCGGCCGAGGCGGGCTGGCCGCCCCCGCCGCCCGCCACCCCCGCGTACGCGGACGGTGGCGGCTCGGGCGCCGGCGGCTGGGGTTCCAGCTACGGGCAGCCCGCGCCGAAGCCGAAGAACGGACGGGGCGGCCTGGTCGCCGCCATCCTGGTGGCCGCGCTCGTCGCGGGCGGAGTCGGCGGTGGCATCGGCTACTCGCTGGCCAAGGGCAACGACAACGCCACCGGCTCGACGACGGTCTCCGCCCCGAGCAACAGCGGAGACGTCAAGCGTGCCTCGGGCACGGTCGCGGGCGTGGCGGCCAGGGCGCTGCCGAGCACCGTCACCATCGAGGCCGAGAGCACCAACGGCGAGGGCGGCACCGGCACCGGCTTCGTCTTCGACAAGCAGGGCCACATCCTCACCAACAACCACGTCGTGGCGGACGCGGTCGACGGCGGCAAACTCACCGCGACCTTCCCCGACGGCAAGAAGTACGACGCCGAGGTGGTCGGCCACGCGCAGGGTTACGACGTCGCGGTCATCAAGCTCAAGAACGCGCCGTCCGACCTCCAGCCGCTGGCCCTCGGCAACTCCGACAAGGTGGCCGTCGGTGACTCGACGATCGCGATCGGCGCCCCCTTCGGTCTCTCCAACACGGTGACCACGGGCATCATCAGTGCCAAGAACCGCCCGGTGGCCTCCAGCGACGGCAGCTCCAGCAGCAAGGCCTCGTACATGAGCGCCCTGCAGACGGACGCCTCGATCAACCCGGGCAACTCCGGTGGCCCGCTCCTGGACGCCCAGGGCTCCGTCATCGGTATCAACTCCGCGATCCAGTCGACCAGCGGCGGCGGCCTGGGCGGCAGCAGCCAGTCCGGTTCCATCGGTCTCGGTTTCGCGATCCCGATCAACCAGGCGAAGAACGTCGCCCAGCAGCTCATCAGGACCGGCAAGCCGGTCTACCCGGTGATCGGCGCGTCCGTCTCCCTCGAAGAGGGCACCAGCGGCGCGAAGATCACGGAACAGGGCGCGAGCGGCTCCGCGGCGGTCACCTCCGGCGGCCCCGCCGACAAGGCCGGCCTCAAGCCCGGCGACGTCATCACCAAGCTCGACGACCAGGTGATCGACAGCGGTCCGACCCTCATCGGCCAGATCTGGACCCACAAGCCCGGCGACACGGTGAAGCTCACCTACACGCGCGACGGCAAGGTCCGCACCACCGAGGTGACCCTGGGCCAGCGCGACGGCGACAGCTGACCGGTTAGTCTTGTCCCCGCGCCACCGACGATCGTGGGTGGCGCGGGGTGGGTTGCCCGAGCGGCCTAAGGGAACGGTCTTGAAAACCGTCGTGGCAGCGATGTCACCGTGGGTTCAAATCCCACACCCACCGCGCAGGTCAGAGACGTAGCAGGTCAGAAGGGGTGCCACCCGACAGGGCGGTGCCCCTTCTGCATGACCTTGTCTCACCCTGGCTCGCCCGTATCCCGGGTGTGACCAGTGCGTATGGGCCATGTGTGGGCCAGGCTCAGGAGCTTCAACGTGGCCACTGACGGAGCCGACGCGTGCTGCCGCTCCAGTGGTGGATCAGCAGGCTCGCCTCAGCCGGTACCGGACGCGGTGGCGTTCCTGGAGACAACTGGCCGGAAGGTTTTATGCGAGAGCCAGAAACACGCACCACGTTGAGGTGGCCACAAGAGGTAGAAGGTAGACGACCATCACTTTGGAGCGCAGACCCGGGGAGCGCACATCGTCGAGCGTCTCCGCATAGTCCGGGAAACGGAGCCTGACTCGGTGTTGTAAGCGTCGGTTGAACTTGAGCTGCCGGTGGGCCATGTAAGCCCAGGCCAAAGAGGTCACAAGCCCGAAGACGGCTATGACATGCAACATCAGGGCAGCCCGTGTGGACTCGGCGTTCGTCAAGGCCGATGTGAAGGCCACGATCAGGAGGGATTGAGCCAGGAGGAAAAGGTTGCCTACCTGGTAGAAGACGGCCTTTTCATGCATCTCAAGTGCCCATAGGCGTGCATCTGCGGCTCGTTGCGTGGCAGCTTCGTCATCTCCAGCGGTCATGACATGGCGTTGCCCTGAGCTGACGGCGAATAGTCCCCTCCGCTTCGGCTGTGACGTGCCAAGAAGCTGTCGACACGCCCGGATGGGAACGTGCGCCTGGCCCCACAGCATTTGAGGCGCACGCTCCTTGGTCATGGTCAGACTTGTGCCACACTCCTCGACGCGGTGGGGCTTAAGGCGGCGGGACGCGCCATCGTGCAACATTCACCCCTTCGGCGTGTGCCCGGTCGTACCCCGGCCCGCCCGTGTCCCGCCCGCGGCCCGGCTTCGGACGATCCCGCGTCCGTCGGTCCCGCCCTCGGAGCGCTCCCGCGCCGGACGGGCGGCGGGAAAGCCGGCTCGTTTCCGCTCACCGTGCGCGACCTTTCTCCCGGTGCGGACGGGGGGCTTTTGATGAGGCAAACGGTTTCTTCGGATTCCGGACAACGCGGCGCGCGCCCGGCGCGGCAGCCGGAACGTCGGCCCGCCCATGGCCGGACCGGCAAGCCGAAACGGCCTGTCCGGCGAACTGACGGACCGTCATGAGAATGCGGGACCGATCACTTTATCGCCTGTTCTCCAGAGGCGCCATCGGTACTGAGCCGCATGTCGCAGACATGCCAGCATCTGGCCTAACAGTGCCGGTGGAACCGTTATCGCATGCGGTTCGCACGGAAAGCGTGATGAGGCTGGATGCGGCTCAACATCTGCATCCTCGAACCGATCGGACAGTTCCCTCGCTTGTGCGAGGAGAGAGGACGCAAGATGTCCCCGAAGCTCAAGGTGATGCGCGACCGGCGCCAGGACGAGGGTGCTCCCTCGCGTCACCCCCGCCGGGGTGCGAGGGCGGCGGCCCTGATCGTGCTCGGTGGCGGTGTGATGGGTCTCTGGTCGGCGCCCATGGCGCATGCCGCGGGTCACGACTCGCACAAGACCTTCCGCTCAAGCAGCATCCTCGCCTTCCCCGACGTCGACGGCGGCGAGTACCAGGCGGACTTCAAGGACGCCGCGGACGGCCCGGACGTAGACGGTGGTGACTACCGCGCGAACTTCAAGGACGGCGCGGACGGCGGCGACGCCGAGGACCGGGCGGACTTCAAGGGCGGCGCGGACGCCGACGCCGCCGAGGACCTGAGGGGCTTCAAGGAAGACGAGTACGTCGACGCCGGCTACGACCCGTGGGATTTCTTCGACGACGGGGTGCGGATTACCGTCAACATCAACAACAACAATAACAACAACAATGGCGCCAACGCCAACAACAACAACAATAATAACAACAACAACAATCGCAGTCGCGTCACCGTCAACCACAACTGATGTGACGGTCTGGGTGGATGAGAGCGTCATCCACCCAGACCGTTTTCCGTGGAAACACGGCTGCGGACTTTTCCGCGCGGACCTTTGTCCTCCGGTACTGCCCAGAGCCGTGAGTATTCGCCCGCGTGGTTGATCGGCTGATGCCCGTGGGGTAGCAATGACGGGTGATACAAGGTGACAAGGTCGGGTTGCGGACTCGGCGTGACAGTGATGTGCCCGTCTTCCAGGCCGAGTTGTACGACGACGTGGCGACGCGCCTGCGTGTCGACTCCCGCCCCT
Organism: Streptomyces fagopyri; assembly: GCF_009498275.1. Classification (NCBI taxonomy): domain Bacteria; kingdom Bacillati; phylum Actinomycetota; class Actinomycetes; order Kitasatosporales; family Streptomycetaceae; genus Streptomyces; species Streptomyces fagopyri. The sequence goes on from NZ_CP045643.1 coordinate 4,847,174, forward strand.
GGCGGCCGCTTCCGCCGGACTCCGCGGAGTCTCCCGCCGCGGCGGCCGTGCCGTCGGACGACAAGGCGTACTTCTCGGTGGTGGAACTCGCGTCGCGGGAGTTGGCCGGCGAGGCCCTGGTGTGGGGCATCGACACACACAACCGGTCGGCCCACCTGGGGATCTCCCTGCTCCCCGGTTTCCGGGGACGCGGGCTGTCGGGCGATGTCGTCCGGGTGCTGTGCACCTACGCGTTCACCGTCCGGGGGCTGCGGCGGCTGCAGGTCGAGACGCTCGCCGACAACACCGCGATGATCGCGGCCGCGACCGGAGCCGGGTTCCGTGTCGAGGGCACCCTGCGTCGCTCCGCCTGGGTGTACGGCGCCTTCACCGACGTCGTGGTCCTCGGTCTGCTGGCCGGTGAATGGACACCGCCCCCCGGACCCGCGTGACCCGGGCGAGCGGCTCGCCCCCGCCCCTGTGAGGCCGAGGTCCCGCGTCGCCCCCTTCCTGGGGAGGGTGGGCGGCGCGGGACCTCGGGTTCCCGCCGGACGGGAAGTCCGGGGCGGCCCGGGACCGGACCACGGTGAGGGCGGAACGGTGGAGCACCGGAGTCCGGCGTCTCGACCGCACGGCCCGGGGAGAGGGCGACGCGGACCGGCGCCGTGACGGCGCCCCGGGGAACCGTGACCCGAGGTGTGCCTCAGTCCCGCGGTGGTCCGGGCCGGGGGAACGACATCCGGGAGGCCGACGCGATCGTCGAGCGGGCCTCGTGCGGGGTGAGGCCGGTGCGGACGGCGGCCTCGACCAGGGCCGGGGTCAGGTCGGGGCCGATGCCGTTCTCGTAGGCGCGGCAAGCGGCCCAGAACAGGCGGGTGTTGCGCTGGCCCGCGTGGGCGGCGAGGACGAACTGGATCAGCCCCTGGCCCTGATGGCCGGTTGTGGGAGGCGTGTGGTGGCGCGTACGGGGTGGGGGCGTGAGCAGACGCAGAAGTTCGCTCGGGCAGGGCGCGGGCGCGAGGTGGGCGGTGCCCGGAGCCGTGCCGTACACGCCGTGTCCGGTGCGTGAGCCGGGGCCGACCAGATAGCCGCCGGCGCCGCGGATGTCGATGCCGGGAGCCAGCCGGCTCGCCGAGTTCGGGACGGTCACGTCCGGTGGCCCGGTCAGCCAGAGGTGGCGGCCGCCGCTCGGGGTCACTATCACGACGGTGTCGGGGATGGTGAACAGATGGCGCAGGGCCAGTTCGCGCAGGGCGGTGGACGAGTCCGTACCGGCCTTGGTGTCGAGGTCGATGCCGATGAGGTGGTGCGGGGCGAGACCGCAGGCGATGCCGTAGCCGGTGGACCAGGGGGCGGCGGCGAAGAGCGCGCGGATGCGCCGGGGGTCGGTGGAGGCGTCGTACACGCCGTGCCCGAAGCGGCCGCACTCGCCGTGGCAGGGCGGGGTCGTCGGGTCGGGGGCGGGGTCGGCTCGGTGGGGTGAGCGCAGGGCCGGGAGCTTCGTGCGGGACAGCGGGATCACCGCGAGCCCGCGCTCGGCGGCGGACAGGGCATGGGCCAGGGCCAGGGTCGTGGCCTGCCGGTCGATGGTGGCCATGCCTCCATGTTCGTACGAGTGTTCGAAAAAAGGAAGAGTGCGCCGACGTGGGAGCGCGGAATGGGGGGCCTGGGTGAGCTTGGGCGGAATGATGACGAAACGCTTCAGCCCTTGCCGTGCCTGGTTTCGAGCCGTCCGATCCGCGTTGAGCTGCGGCTTTGCTGTCACGAAGAGGGTTTATCGACTTGTCCTCACGCTTGAGGGGGAATCGCGGCTTCCGGGGTGGTTCGTCTGGATTCGGTGGGCAACTCTGGACTCGCGACGTCGTGAACAGCGCCGGGGCGGTCGGCCGACCCCCTCGGAGCAGGCCGTATCCCACGTACATTCCGGCCGACCGCCGGTCCGTACATCCGGTTCATGGAGGAACTCACATGGCAAGCATCCGTACCGCCCGCGTTCTCGCCGCCGTCTCGGCGCTGCCCCTCGCCGCCGCCCTGTTCACGGGCGTCGCGGTGGCGGACAACGGCGCGATCTCGGACAACGGATCGAACGCGGGTGCGGCGACCGTCAGCGGCAGCGGGGTCGGGCGCGACAACAGCGGCAACTCCTCGACCACACAGCAACAGGCGGTGGGTTCCGGCGCCTCGAACCAGAGCAACACCGCGCAGGTGAACGGCTCCGCGTTCACAGCCATCAACCAGTCGCCCACCGTCGTCCACTTCACCAACCTCTGGTGAGCGCCGGCCGATGAGCCCTCGGTCGGCTCATCGGTCCGGCCTCCCTTCGCGGGGGCGTACTTCCTGGGGGCGGGACACGTCCGCGCGACGGCGCTTCGGTGCCGTCGCGCGGACGTTCCGGCCTTCCCACGCGTGCTCCGCGCCAGGCCCGCGGACGACGGCCGCCGGCCGTTCTCCCGCCCCTCCCGCCGACCTTGACAGCACTCTCGATCTGACGGACAGTCAGAAACCCCTGTCCGTACGAGGTCCGGGAGGGCCGTCGCCGTGCACCTCGCCCCCACCGAGCGCCAGCGACGGCTGCGCGCCGAACTGCGCGCGTACTTCCGGGACCTCATGCCCGACGGGCCCCCGCCCGCCCACGAGCCCGGCCGGCAGCGCGCGTTGCTGCGCCGCATCGGTGCCGACGGACTGCTCGGAATCGGCTGGCCGACCGCGTACGGGGGACAAGGGCGCGGCCCGGACGAGCAGTTCGTGTTCTTCGACGAGGCGTACCGGGCCGGGGCGCCGGTGTCGATGGTCACGCTGAACACCGTCGGTCCGACGCTCATCAAGTACGGCAGCGAGGAGCAGAAGGAGTACTTTCTGCCGCGCATCCTGAGCGGAGACGCCGTTTTCGCGGTCGGCTACTCGGAACCCTCGGCGGGCACGGACCTGGCCGCGCTGCGTACCCGCGCCGAGCGGGACGGCACGGACTTCCTGGTCCACGGGCAGAAGATCTTCACCTCCAACGCCCAGCACGCCGACTGGATCTGGCTCGCCTGCCGCACCGACCCCCATGCCCCCCGGCACCGGGGCATCTCCATCCTTCTCGTCCCCACCGACGCCCCCGGGTTCTCCTGGACACCGATCGGGACGGTCGGCGGTCTGACCACCACGGCCACGTACTACGACGGCATCCGCGTCCCCGTCTCCCGTCTCGTCGGCGAGGAGAACGCCGGCTGGAAGCTGATCACCGACCAGCTCAACCACGAACGCGTCGCCCTCGCCGCGATCGGCATGCAGGCCGAGGACTTCTGCGCGGCCGCGCTGGAAGCGGCACGCACACCCGATCCGGTGACGGGCAGGCGCCGCGCCGACGAGCCCTGGGTGCGTGCCCGGCTGGCCGAGGCGCATGCGCGGCTGGCGGCATCACGCCTGCTCAACTGGCGTCTGGTGGCGGAGGTGGGGGCCGGTGGCCCGGCACCCGGCGACGCCAGCGGCGTGAAGGTCGCGGGAACGGAATCGGCCGTCGAGACGTATCGCATATGTCAGCACATCGTGGGCTTCGACGCGCTGGTGCGTTCCGGTTCGCCGGGGGCGTTCGGGGACGGCGAGCTGGAGCGGATGAACAGGGCGGCGCAGATCAACACGTTCGGGGGCGGGGTGAGCGAGGTGCAGCGGGAGATCGTGGCGACCATGCGGCTGGGGATGACGAGGGGGCGGCGGTGAGCGCCGGACCGGCCGGGTGGACGGCACGGCTGAAGACGTACGAGGGCCGGACGGCCACCGTCGCGGCCGTCGGCAGGGACCCGGTCAACCTGCCGATGATCCGGCACTGGTGCGAGGCGATGGGCGACACCTGTCCCGCGTACACGGGACCCGACGCCATCGCGCCGCCCACGATGCTCCAGGCGTGGACGATGGGGGGCCTCTCCGGACAGGTGAGGCGTGCCGGCCCGTTCGACGATCTGCTCGGGCTGCTCGACGAAGCCGGGTGCACCTCGGTGGTCGCCACCGACTGCGAACAGGAGTACCTGCGTCCGCTGCGTCCCGGGGACGAGATCACCTACGACACCGTCATCGAATCGGTCTCCGAGCGCAAGACGACCCGGCTCGGCAGCGGCCACTTCGTCACGACCCGGATGGAGGTGCGGTCGGCCGGCGAACTGGTGGGCACCCACCGCTTCCGGATCCTCAAGTACGCCCCCGCGGCGGCCGGACGGGCAAGCGCCAGGCCGCGGCCGGTCGTCAACCGGGACAACGCCGGGTTCTGGGAAGGCGTGGCCGCGCACCGGCTGCTGATCCAGCGGTGCGCCGGCTGCGGGACGCCGCGCCTTCCCTGGCTGCCGGGATGCGGTGCCTGCGGCTGCCTGGAGTGGGACACGGTCGCGGCGAGCGGTGAGGGGACCGTCTATTCGTACGTCGTCATGCACCACCCGCCCTTCCCGGCCTTCGACCCTCCCTACGCGGTCGGCCTGATCGAGCTGTCCGAGGGCGTGCGGATCGTGAGCAACGTGACGGGGGTGCCGTACGACAAGGTGCGGATCGGGATGCCGGTGCGGCTGGAGTTCGAGCGGTACGACGAGGAGTTGGTCCTGCCGGTCTTCCGGGCCGGGGACGGCACCGAGGGGGGTGGGCACTGACATGGACTTCACGCCGACCGAGGAGCAGGCGGCGGCCCGCGACCTGGCCGCCCGCGTCTTCGGGGACCTCGCCACGCACGAGCGGCTCTCCGCGGCCGGGACCGGTGGTGACGCCGAGCTGTGGAAGGCACTGTGCGCGGCCGGGCTGATCGCGGCCGTGGCGGAGACCGGGCTCCTCGGCCTGGTGCTCCTCCTGGAGGAGCAGGGACGGACCACCGCTCAGGTGCCGTTCGCGGCGAGCTGCGTGTACGGGCTGCTGCCGGTGGCGACGCACGGTTCGCCGGAGCAGCGGGAGCGGCTGCTGCCCGGGATCGGGGACGGGACGGTGGTGGTGTGCGGCGCGGTCTCCCCGCCGTCGCCGGTCCGCGCGACGGCCGCGGGGCGGTTGAGCGGTGTCGTCCCGGCGGTGCCGTGGCTGCGGGACGCCAGCCATGTGCTCGTCGCCGACGACCGGCGCCGGCTGTGGCTGGTGCGGACCGTCGACGCGCGGTGCGAGCCGGTCGAGCTGACGGCACCCTGGTCGGCGGGACGGCTCACCCTCGACGCGACGCCGGGCGAGCGGCTGGGCGGAGCGGCGGCGGGCGGAGGGACGGTGCGGGAGCGGGACGACGGAGTGTCTCCGGCCGTGCCTGACGTACCCGTGTCCGGTGCCTCCGTGCCCGTGCCAGGCGTCCCCGTGTCCAGCCCCTCCGCGGCCGTGCCCGAGGCGCTGTCGGCCGGGTACGCCGAGGGCGTCCACGCGGACGTGCTCGCCACCGCCCGGACCGCGTTCGCCGGGCTGCAGGCCGGTGTCTGCGCGGGGTCGCTGGCGCGCGCGGTGGAGCACACCAACACACGCGAGCAGTTCGGACGCCCGCTCGCCACCAACCAGGCGGTGCAGCTCAGGGCGGCCGACGCGTACATGGACACCGAGGCGATCCGGGTGACGGCGTACGAGGCGGCCTGGCGGCGTGACGAGGGGCTGCCCTACGTGACGCACGCCCTGACCGCGGCCTGGTGGGCGTCCGAGGCGGGGCGACGGGTCGTGCACACGGGCCAGCATCTGCACGGGGGGACCGGGGCCGATCTGGAGCACCCCGTGCACCGGCACTTCCTGTGGGGCCGGCAGCTCGACGCGTACCTGGGCTGCGGGGACGAAGTGCTCCAGGAACTCGGGGAGTTGCTCGTGAGCGGCGAGGGAGGGACATGACGGCCGACGAGGACGTGCCGAGGACGGAACACACCGGCCATCCGGTGCCGGTGGAACGCGGTGGAGATCCGCCGCCGGTCGAACGCGGTGGCGATCCGGTGCCGAAGGGGCTCGGTGACCGTCCGCCGGGGACGGAGCCCGGTGGTTCCCCGGCGCCGGCGAAGGCCGGTGACCGACTGCCGCCGCTGGAGATCGGCATCACGCGCACGCTGATCGTGGCCGGCGCCATCGCCTCGCGGGACTACCAGGACGTGCACCACGATCCGGAGCTGGCGCGGCGGAAGGGATCTCCCGACATCTTCATGAACATCCTGACCACCAACGGCCTGGTCGGCAGGTACATCACGGACCACTTCGGACCGCACGCCGTCCTGCGCAAGGTCGCCGTACGGCTCGGGGCGCCCAACCACCCGGGCGACACCATGGTGTTGACCGGCACGGTCGAGGAGGTCTCGGGCGACACGGCGACGGTCCGGGTCGTCGGGGCGAACGGCGTCGGCAGACATGTGACGGCGACGGTGACGGTCACCCTCCCCGCCGGAGGTGCCGGATGAGCGTACGGACCAGGGACCGCCTCGGCGGACGGGCCGCGATCGTCGGGATAGGAGCCACGGAGTTCTCCAAGGACTCCGGGCGCAGTGAGCTGCGGCTCGCCGTGGAGGCGGTGCGGGCGGCGCTCGACGACGCGGGCCTGACGCCCGGGGACGTGGACGGGATGGTGACGTTCACGATGGACACCAGCCCGGAGATCACCGTCGCCCAGGCGGCCGGGATCGGCGAACTGTCCTTCTTCTCGCGGGTCCACTACGGGGGCGGGGCGGCCTGCGCGACCGTCCAGCAGGCGGCGCTCGCGGTGGCGGCGGGCGCGGCCGAAGTGGTCGTCTGCTACCGGGCGTTCAACGAGCGGTCGGGACGGCGGTTCGGCACCGGGGTGCAGCGGCGGGAGCCGTCGGCGGAGGGGGTGGCGCTCGGCTGGGCCCTCCCGTTCGGGCTGCTCACCCCCGCCTCCTGGGTGGCGATGGCGGCCCAGCGGTATCTGCACAGGTACGGGCTGACGCCGGACGCCTTCGGCCCGGTCGCGGTGGTGGACCGGAAGTACGCGGCGACGAACCCGGCGGCGTACTTCCACGGCAGACCGATCACGCTCGCCGACCACGCCGCGTCGCGGTGGATCGTGGAGCCGCTGAGACTGCTGGACTGCTGCCAGGAGACGGACGGCGGCCAGGCGCTGGTCGTCACCTCGGTGGAGCGGGCCCGGGATCTGCCACGCCCGCCCGCGGTGATCACGGCGGCCGCCCAGGGTGCCGGCCGGGCGCAGGAGCAGATGACGAGCTTCTACCGGGACGATCTGACCGGGCTGCCGGAGATGGGGGTGGTGGCGCGGCAGCTGTGGCGGACCTCGGGGCTGACCCCCGCGGACATCGACGTGGCGATCCTGTACGACCACTTCACGCCGTTCGTGCTGATGCAGCTGGAGGAGTTCGGGTTCTGCGGACCGGGGGAGGGCACGGACTTCGTCGCCGCGGAGAGCCTGCCGCTGAACACTCACGGAGGGCAGCTCGGAGAGGCGTATCTGCACGGGATGAACGGAGTGGCGGAGGCCGTACGGCAGCTGCGCGGCACGTCCGTGAACCAAATACCGGGCGCCCGCCGCACCCTGGTCACCGCGGGGACCGGAGTTCCCACCTCGGGGCTGATCCTGGGTACGGACGGGGAAGAACGGGCGCGCGGGGCCTCGTGAGGACACCCCGGGGGCCGCTGTGGAGGCCGCCGTACCACCGTCGTACGGGTCTCTCAGGGGTGAACCCTCAGGGGGCGGGCGCCGCTCGTCCACCCTCAGGAGGTGGGGCGGGCCCCCTCCCTACAACCTGAGGGGGACACCGCTTCGGGACCTGCGGCCGATTTGGAGGAACAGGGGTCACTCCTAGCGTGGAGGCATGACCACACCCGTCTGCACCAGCGGTGCGAACGTCGCGACGCGGACCGTCCCGTACGCGTCGTACCCGTCCTATCCGTCGTTCGCGTCGTACATGAAGGCGCGTCAGCCGGTGCTGCTGCGTACCGCCCGGTCGCTGACCGCCAATCCGAGCGACGCGGAGGATCTGCTGCAGACCGCGCTGGCCAAGACGTATGTCGCGTGGGAGCGGATCGAGGACCACCGGGCGCTCGACGGTTACGTACGGCGGGCGTTGCTGAACACGCGGACCTCGCAGTGGCGCAAGCGCAAGGTCGACGAGTTCGTGTGCGACGAACCGCCGGAGCCCGAGGGGGTGCCGGTCGGGGACCCCGCGGAGCAGCAGGCGCTGCGCGACGCGATGTGGCGCGCGATCATGAAGCTGCCCGCGCGGCAGCGGGCCATGGTCGTCCTGCGGTACTACGAGGACCTGAGCGAGGCGCAGACCGCGGAGGTGCTCGGCGTCTCCATCGGGACGGTGAAGTCGGCCGTGTCGCGGGCGCTGGGCAAGCTGCGTGAGGACCCCGAGCTGGACCCCGTCCGCTGACCGAACCGCGGGCCGGGGTCCCGTGATCCCCTCCGCGTTCGTGCCGGCGTTCGTCCAGCCGGTCGCCCCGGCAGCCGCTCCGGCAGCCGCTCCGGAGTTCGCTCCGTGGAGCGCGACGGCCGCGGTCCGGCCCCTGTGACTTGATCGATCACCCGGACCTAGTGACATACCGCGCGGTATGTGCGCAGAATCAGCGCAACCCCCACTACCGCGTAGGCAATGTCGCCCCGGGAGGACGCCGTGCTGAGCACGATGCAGGACGTACCGCTGCTGATCTCGAGGATCCTGACTCACGGGTCGGCGGTCCACGGCACTTCGCAGGTGATCACCTGGACGGGTGAGGGGGAGCCGCAGCGTCGTTCCTTCGCCGGGATCGGTGCCCGTGCGGGCCGGCTGGCGCACGCGTTGCGCGAGGAGCTCGGCGTCGCGGACGGTGAGCGGGTCGCCACGTTGATGTGGAACAACGCCGAGCATGTCGAGGCGTACTTCGCGATCCCGTCCATGGGCGCGGTCCTGCACACCCTCAACCTGCGGCTGCCCGCCGAGCAGCTGGTGTTCATCGTCCGGCACGCCGCCGACCGCGTGATCATCGCCAACGGTTCCCTGCTCCCGCTGCTCGCGCCGCTGCTCGCGCAGCTGCCGACGGTGGAGCACGTCGTCGTGTCCGGGCCGGGCGACCGCACGCTGCTCGCCGCGGCCGGCGTGCGCGTCCACGAGTACGAGGAACTCCTCGCGGACCGGCCGAGCACCTACGACTGGCCCGAGCTGGACGAACGCACCGCCGCGGCCATGTGCTACACCTCCGGCACCACCGGCGACCCCAAGGGCGTCGTCTACTCCCACCGCTCGATCTACCTGCACTCCATGCAGGTCAACATGACCCAGTCGATGGGCCTCACCGACCAGGACACCTCACTCGTCGTCGTCCCGCAGTTCCACGTCAACGCCTGGGGCCTGCCCCACGCCACGTTCATGACCGGCGTCAACCTCCTCATGCCGGACCGGTTCCTGCAGCCGGCCCCGCTCGCCGAGATGATCGAGTCGCAGCGTCCCACCCACGCCGCGGCGGTCCCCACCATCTGGCAGGGCCTGCTGGGCGAACTGCACGCCAGGCCCCGGGACGTCTCCAGCCTGACCCAGGTCACCATCGGCGGCTCGGCCTGCCCGCCCTCGCTCATGGAGGCCTTCGACCGGCTCGGGATGCGGGTCTGCCACGCCTGGGGCATGACCGAGACGTCCCCGCTGGGCACCGTCGCCCGCCCGCCGGCCGACGCGGTGGGCACCGGGCGGGAGTTCGCCTACCGCCTCACCCAGGGCCGCTTCCCCGCCGGTGTCGAGGCCCGCCTCACCGGACCCGGCGGGGAACGCCTGCCCTGGGACGGCGAGTCCGCGGGCGAACTCGAGGTCCGCGGACCCTGGATCGCCGGTGCCTACTACGGCGGCCAGGACGGTGAACACCTGCGGCCCGCCGACAAGTTCAGCCCCGACGGCTGGCTGAAGACCGGCGACGTCGGCACCATCAGCCCCGACGGCTATCTGACCCTCACCGACCGCGCCAAGGACGTCATCAAGTCCGGCGGTGAATGGATCTCCTCCGTCGACCTGGAGAACGCCCTGATGTCCCACCCGGACGTCACCGAAGCCGCCGTCGTCGCCGTCCCCGACGACAAGTGGGGCGAACGCCCCCTGGCCACCGTCGTCCTCAAGGAAGGCTCCACCACCGACTTCGCGGCCTTGCGCGCCTTCCTCGCCACCGAGGCCAGGATCGCCCGGTGGCAGCTCCCCGAACGCTGGACGATCATCGGCGCGGTCCCCAAGACGAGCGTCGGCAAATTCGACAAGAAAGTCCTGCGCAGGCAGTACGCACAAGGCGAACTCGACATCACCCGACTCTGACCCACCCCACCCACCCCACACCGGGCGGACGGTCCCACGACCGGCCGCCCGGCACACGCGCAGGCCGTCACCGTACGTACTCCGGACCCCGGGCCCTGGACCTCGGACCCCGGGCCCCGGCCCGTGGAGCCCGAGCCCGAGGCCACCGAAAAGACCGCGCGCGGAGCCTAGTTGGTGCCGATCCGGGCCAGCAGGTCGACGATCCGGTCCTGCACCTCGACGCTGGTCGAACGTTCGGCGAGGAACAGCACCGTCTCCCCCGCGGCGAGCCGCGGCAGTTCGGCCGGGTCGACGGCGGCGGTGTAGACGACGAGCGGAGTGCGGTTCAACTGCCCGTTCGCCCGCAGCCAGTCGACGATTCCGGCATGTCGGCGCCGTACCTGCATCAGATCCATCACGACCAGGTTCGGCCGCAGTTGCGAGGCCAGCGTCACCGCGTCCGCGTCCGTGGACGCCCGCGCGACCTGCATGCCACGCCGCTCCAGGGTCGAGGTCAGCGCCAGCGCGATCTCCGCGTGCTCCTCGATGAGCAGCACCCGCGGCGGGTGCTGCTCGGAGTCGCGGGGCGCCAGCGCCTTCAGGAGCACGGCGGGATCGGCGCCGTACGCCGCCTCGCGTGTCGCCTGCCCGAGTCCCGCCGTCACCAGGACCGGCACCTCGGCGGCGACGGCGGCCTGGCGCAGTGACTGGAGCGCCGTGCGGGTGATCGGACCGGTCAGCGGGTCGACGAAGAGCGCGGCCGGGAACGCGGCGATCTGTGCGTCGACCTCCTCGCGCGAGTGCACGATGACGGGACGGTATCCGCGGTCGCTCAGCGCCTGCTGGGTCGTCACGTCCGGAGCGGGCCACACGAGCAGCCGACGCGGGTTGTCCAGCGGCTCGGGCGGCAGCTCGTCGTCCACGGGCCGCGGGTGCGGCTGGTCGGCGACCTCGACCGCGCCGCCGGGGCCGTCCAGCGGCTCGGGGCCCTCGTCGGCGTTCTTGTCCGGGGCTCCTATGGCGTACGAACGTCCGGCGCCGTCGGTGGCACCGGCCGGCCGGGTCCCGGGGGCTCGACCGGCCGTCGGGTGGGCGCGGGCCGCGGTCTCCGGGCGCTCGACGACGGGCTCCGGGGGCGTACCGAGCTTGCGGCGGCGGCCGGAGCCGTTCGGCTGGTGCGGGGGAGGCGTGGCGGACTGCGTCTGCGCCGGCGCCTGGGATCCGTTCGCGCCGGCCTGGCGGGCGAACGGGACACCCTGCCCGAGCGTCCGCACGCTGATCGCCCGGCCCTGCGTCGAGTTGGGGTCGACGGGCGCGGCGGCCTCGGCGGGCAGCGGCTGGGCGATCCGCGCCTGCGCCTGTGGCTGGGGCCGCAGCGGGGACTGCGCGGGCAGCTCCGGCGGGAGGGGGGTGCCCGCGGCGGGGCTCTCCGGTTGCGGGCGGGGAGGTACGGCGGCGGGCGTCCCGGCACCGGAGGTGTCCTCGGCGTTCGGGGCCGGCCAGGCCTGCGGGGCCGCGGGCGCGGCGGCGCCGGCGGACCGGCCCTGCGCGGGCACTCCCGCCGGACCGGACGGGACGGCACCCGGCGGGAGGGCACCGTGCTGGACCGGCGCCGACTGCACCTGGGGAGGCTGGACTCGGGGCGGCTGCATCTGGGGCACCTGGACCTGGGGCACCTGGACCTGGGGCGGCTGCACCTGGGCCGGCGGGATCGCACCCGGCGCGACCGTGCCAGGCCGGGCCGGAGCCGGTGCCTGCTGTGCGTGGCGCCGACCCGACGGCGCGGCAGCGGGGTGCGGCTGCGGCGGGGTGTGCTCGTCGGCCCGGCCGACGGACATCACGTCGTGACGGCCTTCGCCGCCGTGGTCGTGCCCCGCGTCGCCGCCCTGCTCCAGGAGCCGCTGCTGGGCGAGTTGGGCCTGCTGCGCCCGCTGGGCCTGGATGTACTCGGGTGAGCGGTCCGCGTCCGCGGGCGGGAGCGCGAACACGGGCCGCGCGCCGGTCTCCTGGGCCGCCGTGGCGCGTTCGGCCGCCGCGGCCAGCGCGCGCCGGCGCCGGCCGCCGGCCGGCGTACCGGAGCCCTCGGCCGACCCGCCGGCCTCGCGAAGCCCCTGGTCGCCAGGGTCGCCCTGTGCGCCTGGCGCGCCCTGCGCACTCGTCGCGACCTGCGCGCCCGGAGTGTTCGGGGTGCCCGGACGGTTCGGGATGTTCGGGGCGCCGGCGGCCATGGGCAGCGCGGGCGGCAGCGCGTGCTGTTCGCCGTCGTGCCCGGCCCGCCGCCCGGACGGCCCGGAGGAGCCGGCCGGTACGGGCACTCCCTGCGGGGGCACCGTCCCGCCCAGTCCCGTACCCGCGGCCGCGGTCCCGGCGCCGTGCTCGCCCGCCAGGACGACCGCGCCCTCGGAGACGGACTCGGTTCCGGCGTCGCCCGCGTCCTCGACGGCGCTCGGCCGCCCGCGCCGCCGGCCGGTACCACCGGAACCGTCGTCACCGGAGAGCTCGGCGCCGGATCCCTGCGCGGGCACGGACACCTCGACGGCGTCCTGCTCGCCGGCCGCGCGCCGGCGGCGCCGTCCGGTGGGAGCGACCGCGCCGTTCTCCGGCGCCACCGGCTCCGCTGCGGCGACCTCGCTCTCCAGGAAGGCGTCCACGGAGGACCGCCGGGCCCGCCGCCTGCCACCGCCCTGGTGCGAGGCCTGCTCGGGCAGCGCGACCTCGGCGCCGGTGGAGGCCGGGGCCTCGATCTGCGGCATGGCCGTGACGGGGGGCACGACCGCCCCGGCGCCGGTTCCGATCGGCACCTCCAGCACGAACGCGCTGCCGCTCATGCCGGGTACCTCGTGGGTCTGCAGCACACCGCCGTGCGCGCGCACGATCCCGCGCACGATCGGCTCGTGCACCGGGTCTCCCCCGGCGTACGGCCCGCGCACCTCGATGCGTACGACCTCGCCGCGCTGTGCCGCCGCGACCACGACGGTGTTGTCCATGTAGCCGCCCGCGGACACGGGCGTGTTACCGGTCGCGTCGACGCCCGCGACGTCCGCGACGAGATGCGCGAGGGCCCTCGCCAGCAGCCCGGCGTCGACCTCGGCCTCGATGGGCGGCGCGTGCACGGCGAACTGCACGCGCCCGGGCCCGATCAGCTCGACGGCGCCGTCGACACCGGCCGCCACGACCGCGTCGAGCATGACGTTCGTACGGACGATCCGGTCGGCGCCGGAGTCCAGCCGCTGGTAGCCGAGCACGTTGTCGACCAGCGTCGTGATCCGCGAATAGCCGGCGGCGAGATGGTGCAGGACCTGGTTGGCCTCGGGCCACAGCTGACCGGCGTCGTCGGCGGCGAGCTTCGACAACTCGCCGCGCAGCTGGTCGAGGGGCCCGCGCAGGGACTGTCCGAGCACGGCGAGCAGCTGGTCGTGCCGGGCGGCCAGCGCCTCGTAGCGGTCCTTCTCGCGTTCGCCGAGCGCCGCGTACCGCTCGTCGCCCGCGGCGAGTTCCTCCTCGTGCCGCTCGTGCACCTCGGCCAGCTCGGCCGCGTGCCGTTCGCGCAGCGCGTCGAGTTCCCCGGCGTGCTCCTCACCGATCCGTGCGAGCTCCTCGGTGTGCCGGGTGGCCTCGGTGTCCTTCTCCTCGGCCAGGGTGTCGTACGGCCGGCGGTCGGTGAAGGTCATCACGGCACCGACGAGCTGGTCCCCGTCGCGGACCGGAGCGGTCGTGAGGTCGACCGGCACCTTGTCCCCGGACTTGGACCACAGCACCTGCCCGCGCACCCGGTGCTTGCGCCCGGAGCGCAGGGTGTCGGCGAGCGGGGACTCCTCGTACGCGAAGGTCTCACCGTCGGCGCGCGAGTGCAGGATGAGCGAGTGCAGGTCCTGTCCGCCGAGGTCGCTGGCCCGGTATCCGAGTATCTGGGCGGCCGCCGGATTGACCAGGACGACCCGCCCGTCCGTGTCCGTCCCGACCACGCCCTCGGCCGCGGCCCGCAGGATCATCTCGGTCTGGCGCTGTGAACGCGCGAGTTCGGCCTCCGTGTCGACGGTGCCGGACAGATCGCGTACGACGAGCATGAGCAGTTCGTCGGCGGTGTAGCCGTGGCTGTCGTAGGCCTGCTGGCCGTTCTCCAGGTTCGCGCTGGTGACCTCGACCGGGAACTCGCTCCCGTCGGTCCGCCGCGCGACCATCCGGGTCGGCTTGGTCCGCCCGCGCTCGTCGATGGTGTCGGCCCTGCGCATGGACCCGGGGATCAGCCGCGAGTCGAACTGCGGCAGCAGATCGAGCAGGCCACGCCCCACCAGAGCGGTGCCCGGGGCCTCGAAGGCCTCCAAGGCGATGGTGTTGGCGTTGACGACGGTCCCATTGGCGTTGACCAGCACCAACGCGTCAGGCAGCGCGTCCAGTATGGCTGCGAGGCGAGCAGCGCCTCGGGATGGCCTGCTGCTCACGAGACGCTTCCTCCCTGTTACCGCACCTTGCCGACCGCGAGGGCCATCTTGCCAACCTGCCCGCAGCGTGTCACGCGAGGGAGTCTACGGGCAGAGGTTCCGCTCGCGGTGCCGGATGAGAGGGAGGTCGCACGCAGAACCGACGCGGATGAGACGTAGAACCTGTGACCGTGCATTTCGCCCTCCCCCGAACCATGATCCTGCTATGTCCCCCGCCGGACGCGGGCGAGGTCCGGCGGTGGCCGTCCCGCGCCTACGCGCCGGTGTCCGGCAGCAGCGGCACCAGGGCGTCCCAGCGGGCGATCTGGCATCCGTCGGCGCGGTCGAAGCGGGCGTCGACGGGCCGGCCGGCCCAGGTCCCGGTCACATGGGCGGTGGCCGGACCCCCGTAGAGCATCGTGCAGATCGTGCCGGGCGCGACGGGGGCGAAGGGGTCCTTTCCCCAGGTCGTCCGCCGGTCGAGCGTCTCGCACGCCTGCTCCGGGGCGGGGTGACTGCCGCCGGCCGGATGACACCGCAGCTCGTACGTCCCGTCGCCGGTGCCTCCCAGGTGGCGGACGGTGACGCTCAGCCGGTCCCCCGAGTCCTCCGCGCGGACCGGCGGGGGCAGCAGGACGGCGGGAGCGGGCCCCGTGCGGGCTGTCTGCGGGCGCGCGGCCTCCGTGTGCCGGGCTCCTCCCGCCGCGGTGTCGGCGTGCGCGGCGGCGGGCACGGCGGACAGCACGGCGGAGACGGACACGGCGGCGGCGAGCACGAGCCGGGACGTGAGGGGAGGCCGAGGGGCGGAAGGGCGGAGAGGGGCGGGAGGGAACAGAGAGGCGGGAGAGGCGGGAGAGGTACAGGAGGACAGAGAAGAGGGAGAAGCGGGAGAGGCCGGAGAGGCCGAGGACGCCGAGGAGGCCGGAGAGATCGGGACGGCGGGACAGGGCCGACGGGCGGGGACGGAACGACGCGACATGAACTGACTAACGCTCCGCGCCCCGCACGGTTGCGCGACGCCCCGAGGGCCCGGGGGACTTTGCTCTGCGGCCCGCCTGCCTAGTACCGTAGGAGCCGATTGGTGACAGCCCACCCGGCTGTGTCATCATCTGCAACGCACCACTCGCGCTCGCGCGGGCGGTAGTGCTGGAGGCGTCGCCTAGTCCGGTCTATGGCGCCGCACTGCTAATGCGGTTTGGGCCTTCAAGCCCATCGAGGGTTCAAATCCCTCCGCCTCCGCAGCAAGATCCGAAGCCCCGGTCCCTCTGGACCGGGGCTTCGGCGTTACGGCGCGCGGAAGCACGTTTGCCCAGCTCACAAGCGGTGCGGCCAATGGATTTCACATGGCGGCGGCAGTCATGTAATGTTCTTCCTGTCGCCGCGAGCGGGTCAAAAGCCCGGAAGCGAGACAGTGGAACAACAGCAGAACAAGCACTCGTAGCTTAACGGATAGAGCATCTGACTACGGATCAGAAGGTTGCAGGTTCGAATCCTGCCGAGTGCACGCAGATCAAAGGCCCCCCGGGATCATCCCGGGGGGCCTTTGACATGAGCGCGGTCAGAAGTGCCGATCCCTTCCTGGTGGCCGGCTCACTTGTCATGCGGCCGATTCAGGACCCGCGGCCTCAGGTGCTCATGTCCTGACCGTCAGGTACTGCCAGCCGCCCCACGTGCTCACGTTGGTGGTGTCCTTCGAGCTGTGGACGTACTCCGAGCGCACCCGGAACTTCTGGTTGACCGCGTCGGAGAGGCTCAGCCGCGCCGCCACGGAGCTCTTGGAGCCGAGCGTGAAGCAGCCCGAGGTGCTGAGCGTGTGCCAGGCACCGCTGTAGTACTGCTGAACCTGGAAGTGCACGCACTGGCCGGACTTGTTCGGCGACACGGTCGTGGTCACCGTCGGCTGCACCGTGTGGTGGTAGACGCGGTAGGTGGTGCCGCTGTACGTGGTGGTCGTGTAGGAGCCGCTCAGGGCCTGCGCGACCTTCACCTGGTCGCTCACGGATCGGGCGGCCGTGGCCGGGGCGTAGCGGTAGTCGCCCGCGTAGGACGCGGTGAACGTCGTGTTGCCGGCGAGCTTGTACGTGGCCGTCAGGTTGCCCTTGCTGTCCACGGTGCCCGTCTTGACCAGTGCCTTCTTGCCGCCGGCGGGCGTGGCGTAGAGCGAGACCGTACGACCGTTGTACGTGGTGCCCAGGTGGGTGGTGACGGTGGCCGTCGCGCCGTACGCGTAGGTCGAGGCGTCGGCGGCCACGGACAGGCTCGTCGTGGCGCGCGAGACCTGGACGATCGCGGAGGCGGCGGCTGCCCGGTGGCTGGTGTCGCCCGCGTAGCCGACCGTGTAGGTGTTGGCGCCGCCGGTGGACGGGGTGTCCTTGACGATGATCGTGCCGTCGGCGGCCACGGGGGCCGTCCACGTCACCGGGGTCGTGGTGTGCGCCGCGTCCGTGCGGGTCACGGTGACCGTCTCGGCGCTGTCGTACGGGCCGTCGTTCAGCACGGCGCCGAAGCTCAGCGCGGCGCCGCGCGTGGCGGTCGTGGGGGCCTTCAGCGTGAGGGCCGGGGCATAGGGAGAGACGGTGGTGCTCACGTCGTTCGCGCCCGGCTGGTGCGTGATGTCGCCCCCGAACGACAGGCGGTAGGTGAACCATCCGGCTGCGCCCGGGTCGTCGGTGACCGTGAACCGGCCGGTGGCCGGGTCGACCGGGGCCGCGGGGAGCTGTGTCGACTCGTGGGTGTCCTCGTTCGTCCGGGTCACCTGGACGGTGTCGCCCTGGGTGAAGGGGCCGCGGCTCAGGTCGGTCACGACCGTGCTGGTGAAGGCCACCTCGTGCGGCGCCGTCGAGCTGAACTCCGGGTACGGGATGGAGGTTCCGACCCTGGACACGCCCACCGTCAGCGAGGTGATCGCGGGCCGGTGCGTCGCGTCGCCGGCGTAGGACACCTCGTAGGTGTACGTGCCCTCGTCCCGGCGGGTGTCGGTGATGCGGAACGAGCCGTCCGCGCCGACCGTGGCGTCGGGCAGATCGGTGCCGTCGCGGGTGACCTTCAGCGTGGCGCCGGCCGGCACGAAGCCGTGGCCGCCCACCGTTCCGTTCACCGTGAACTGCTGGGCGGGGATCGCGTACGGCGACGGGGCGTTCAGGGAGAGCTGGGTGTCCGTGAGCTTGGCGTCGCCGAGGACGTCGAGGGTGTAGGACCCGTTGTCCTGGGTGACGGCGTAGAGCGTGCGGCCGTCGGCGCCCCAGGCGAGGCCGTCGGGGGTGACGGTGCCGGCCGGGAAGGCGACGTGGTTCTCGGCGATCTGGTCGGCCGCGTAGACGTAGGCGCCCGCGCCCGAGCCCGCGGTGCTGCCGAGGGCGATCGTGCCGTCGGAGTCGACCGCGACGGAGTCCGGGGAGGAGTTGACGCCGCCGGTGTAGTAGACGTAGGGCTTGGCGGCGCTGAGGTCCGCCGTGCTGTACACGTACACGGAGGCTGACTGCGGAACGAGCAGTTTCGTGCCGTCCGCGGTGACCTTGACGGGGCCCGTCGCGGCGCCGCCGAGGCCCATGTCGACCTTGAGGGAGGCGGTCCCGGAGGAGACGTCGAAGGTGGCGACGTGCGTCATGGAGGACCGGGCGTCCTGCACCGCGAGCACCCCGCCGCCCGTGCTGAGAAGGGGGGCGGTCGGCCAGTGCGGCATGACGGGCTGCGGGGTCGGCGTGGGGTCGGCGGCGGAGGGGTCCACCGAGCCGACGGTGCCCTTGCCGTCGTCGGCCGTGTAGCCGTACCAGACTTTGCCCCCGGCGACGGCGACAGAGACCGGGGCGCTGGCGGTACCGGTGTGGACGCGGCGGGTCTCGGTGAGCGTCGCCGTGTCGATGGCGGCGATCGCGTCGCCGTCGGCCAGGGCCGCGTACAGCGTCTTGCCGTCGGCGGACAGCGCGAGGCCGCCGGCGCCCTGCTCACCGTCGACGGTGGTGACGGGGTTGCCGGACAGATCGGTCACCACGATGCCGGTTGTGCCGGCGCCCTGGCTGAAGAAGAGGTGTTGGTGAGCGCCGTCGACCACCATGTGGGCGTAGTGCGACAGCGGCAGCGCGGCCGCGTCGGCGCCGTCCGCCCGAGCGACAGGACCGGTGAGGCCGACGGTGGCGGTTGTCAGCCCCGCGACGACGGATATCGCCGCCGCGAGCGAGACCTGCTTGACACGCATGGTGCTCCTGAAGAGAGGGTGAACAGGCAGCCGTACGACCACGCCTGTCGCTGACAGGGCAACCGCCGGGCGAACGCCGGATCCACGTGAGACCGCTGACCTCTCCTTTTGGTTGTGCTGCCGCGTCGTGGGGTTCGAGTGGCGTCGTCAGGCCCGGGGCGGACCGCGGTCGGATGCCGACCGCGGGGCAACTCACCTGGTCGACCCCTAACGGTCCGGGGTGAACCGCGCCTACGGACAGGGAGGTTGCAGGTCGGAATCCCGCCGAGCGCACAGCAGAGCAGAGGCCCCGTGAAATCCACGGGGCCTCTGGTCTGTGCCTCGACGGCGGTGTTCGAGGGTGACCGCCTGCGGTGCGTCCACGCCCTCGAAGGGGAACACTGTCCGGCATGCCTCTCTCGCTGCACCACATCGTC
This sequence comes from Streptomyces fagopyri, assembly GCF_009498275.1. Classification (NCBI taxonomy): domain Bacteria; kingdom Bacillati; phylum Actinomycetota; class Actinomycetes; order Kitasatosporales; family Streptomycetaceae; genus Streptomyces; species Streptomyces fagopyri. The sequence continues at coordinate 4,866,366 of NZ_CP045643.1, forward strand.
GTCGACGCCCACGACCTGCCCGCGCTGGCCCGGTTCTGGGCCGGGGTGCTGCGCTGGCGGATCCTGTCCGAGCGGGAGCGTGAGGTCGTCATCGGGCCGGACGAGACGGCCCCGGTGGGGATCTGCTTCATGCCGGTGACCGACCGCAAGGCCGTCAAGAACCGACTGCACCTCGATCTGACGTCCGCGGCGGAAGACCGGGACGCCGAGATCGAGCGAATCCTCGCACTGGGCGCCCGCAGAGTCGACGTCGGACAGAGCGGCGACGAGTCCTGGACCGTGCTGGCCGATCCGGAGGGCAACGAGTTCTGCGTGGTCCGCCCGAAGGAGACCCTCATCGGCTGAGGGCCCGGGGGCCGCGGGCGGGCCGGGCGCGTTGTCGGTGGCGGCGCCTACGCTGGTGGGTGATGGCACAGACGTGGAGATGTTCGGGTCTGCGGTGGTCGGCGGGCGGCCCCGTGCTGGTCTGGGACGGCGGACGGCGGAGCGCGCTGTCCTCGGGCAAGCGTGTCGCCTTCGCCGTGGCGGACGGCGGCGGGCGGACGTGTGTGGGGGCGCGGGGCAACGTGTGCCCCGTGCGGGCGGCCGTGTCGGGGCGGAGTACGGGAGCCCGCTGCGAGGAGTGCGCGCGGCTGGACCGGGCGCACTCCGTGGCCGCCGACACGATGGCCGACGACCCGCGCCCGTACCGCGTGTACCTCGCCTGGTTCGGACCCGGTCTGGTGAAGGTCGGGATCACCGGGTCGGCACGCGGGTCGGCGCGGCTGCTGGAACAGGGAGCCGTCTGTTTCAGCTGGCTGGGAGAGGGACCCCTGATGGCCGCGCGGCGCACCGAGGAGTTGCTGCGCGCCGCGCTCGGGGTGCCGGACCGGATCCGGTACGCCGACAAGAGAAGGGTGCGGTCGGCGCTGCCGGACGCGGCCGGGCGGCTGGAGGAGATCCGGGAGCTGCACGCGCGGGTCGCGGAGCTCGACGGCTGGCCCGACTCCTTGGAGCGGACACCGTTCCGTGCCGTCGACCACGCCGGCGTGTTCGGGCTGGACGGGGTCGCGGCGGCCGTGGGCGCGGTGAGCGAGCTGACCGGAGGCGGCGCGGTGAGCGGTGAACTGGTCGCCGCCGCCGGTCCCGATCTGCATCTGGCGACCGGGCGGGGAGTGGTCGTGCTCGACACCCGGCTCATGACCGGATGGGACCTGACCGCGGGAGCGGACGGATTCACCGTGCCCGTACGGGAGTTCCGCGAAGGAGAGGACGCGGTGGTGCAGGACGGGCTGTTCTGAGGGGCGCCCGGCCGCTTCGGACGCGCCGGTGCGAGAGGGGGACCCCCCGGAGGTCCCCCGAGGGACCTTCGAAGCGCCGGGTCCTTCAGCGTCTGGTCGTACGCGAATCCCTCGGGGACTCCTCGGGGACCCCCGGAGGTCCCCGGAGGTCCCTCGGGGATCTCTTCGGAAAGGGGGTGGACCTGTGCGGGCACCGACGACCATCGTGGACGCCATGAGCGATCAACCCCACGCACCTGTCGCCGCCCGCGCCGTCCCGCCCGCCGCGGGCCGGCCCGCGGCACCGGCCGCCGCCCGGAAGCACGGGCGTCGCGAGCCCTGGACCTGGACGTACGACCCGCACGCAGCGGAGGTCGAGCGCGGTCGCGCGTTCCGGCGCGGTGAGGAGGCCGGGCGTGGACGCGGCTGACACGCAGGACGTGCGACGGTTCTGGGAGCGGCTCGGGCTGCCGGGACTCGTCGACGTCCACACGCACTTCATGCCCGAGCGGGTGCTGCGCAAGGTGTGGGACTACTTCGACGGGCTCGGGGAGCTCACCGGCGGCGTCGAGTGGCCCATCACCTACCGGGCGGACGAGGACGAACGGCTCGCGCTGATCCGGGGGTTCGGGGTGCGCGCCTTCACGGCGATGCTCTACCCGCACAAGGCCGGCATGGCCGAGTGGCTCAACTCCTGGGCCGTCGACTTCGCCCGCCGGACCCCGGACTGCCTGCACACGTCCACCCTCTTCCCGGAGCCGGGCGTCGAGACGTACGTACGCGAGGCGGTGGAGGCGGGCGCCCGCGTCTTCAAGGCGCACGTCCAGGTGGGGGCGTACGACCCGGGTGACGAACTGCTCGACACGAGCTGGGGGTTGCTCGCCGAGGCGGGGATCCCGGTGGTGATCCACTGCGGCTCCGGGCCCTCGCCCGGCAAGCACACGGGGCCCGGCCCGGTCGCGGCCGTCCTCGCCCGCCACCCCCGGCTGCGACTCGTCCTCGCGCACATGGGGATGCCCGAGTACGAGGACTTCCTCGGCCTCGCCGAGCGGTACGACGAGGTGCGGCTCGACACCACCATGGCGTTCACGGACTTCAGCGAGCGGCTCGCGCCGTATCCGCCAGGGCTGCTGCCCCGGCTCGCGGACCTCGGCGACCGGGTGCTCCTCGGCACCGACTTCCCGAACATCCCGTACCCGTACGTCCACCAACTGCGGTCCCTGGAAAGGCTCGGACTGGGAGACGACTGGCTGCGGGCCGTCTGCCACGAGAACGGTGCGCGTCTCTTCGGCATCGCGCCCCCGCCCGGAGGCGCCGGGGAAACCGGCTGACCTCCCCAGGGGTTTCCTGAGAGGCACCTGTGCGTTTCTCAGAAAAATCACAGGTCCCCGAAAGGATGCTCTCAGCGGCGCCCAGCAAGGTGTCCGCTATGACCACGACCTCGCCCCAGGGGCGCACCGAACTGCTGAGGCCGGACGGGAGCCCCGTCCGAGTCCTGGTGGTGGACGACGAGTTGTCGATCACCGAGCTCCTGTCCATGGCCCTTCGTTACGAGGGGTGGCAGATCCGCAGCGCGGGAGACGGACAGGGCGCGGTGCAGAGCGCGCGCGAGTTCCGGCCCGACGCCGTGGTGCTGGACATGATGCTGCCCGACATGGACGGGCTCGCGGTCCTGGGGCGGCTGCGCCGTGAACTGCCGGACGTGCCCGTCCTCTTCCTCACCGCCAAGGACGCCGTCGAGGACCGCATCGCCGGTCTGACGGCCGGCGGTGACGACTACGTGACCAAACCGTTCAGCCTGGAGGAGGTCGTGGCCAGGCTGCGCGGACTGATCCGCCGCTCCGGTGCCGCCGACCGGCGCTCCGACTCCACGCTGGTCGTCGGTGACCTCACCCTCGACGAGGACAGCCACGAGGTGTACCGCGGCGGGGACGGCATCCACCTCACCGCGACCGAGTTCGAACTGCTCCGTTTCCTCATGCGCAATCCCCGGCGTGTGCTCAGCAAGGCGCAGATACTCGACCGCGTGTGGTCCTACGACTTCGGCGGCCAGGCCAACGTCGTCGAGCTCTACATCTCGTATCTGCGCCGCAAGATAGACGCGGGCCGCGAACCGATGATCCACACCCGGCGCGGAGCCGGTTACCTGATCAAGCCCGCGGTGTCATGAGCGGACGACGACGGCCGCGGAGGCAGGGGCGGGGACGACAGCCGCGCACACTGCGGACGCGGCTCGTCGTCTCCGCGGTGACGCTGATCGCGGTGGTGTGCGCGGTGATCGGGACGGTGACGACGCTCGCGCTGCGGTCGCATCTGTACGAGCAGCTGGACGGCAAGCTGAAGGACACCGCCGGCCGGGCGGCCGGGCCGCTCGAACCGGGCGGCGGCGACCCGGACGGCGTCCCTCCGAGCGTGGCGAACGGCAGGAACACCGGGAACGCCAGGAACACGGCCGGCTCCGCCCCGGACGACGACACCTTCGGCTTCCTCCAGCGGGGGCCCAATCCGGTGGGTACGATCGGCGCCCTCGTGGGCGGCGACGGCGGGATCACCGAGGCGGTGCTCTCCAAGGAGAAGACGTCCAGCGACCAGTACCAGATGCTCACCGAGAACCTCACCCCGGCCCAGCGGGCGGTGCTCGGTTCGGTGCCGAAGACCGGCGTGCACACCGTGGAGATCTCCGGCCTCGGTGAGTACCGCGTCACGTATCGGACCGGCCTCAGGGGCAGCTACTACGTCGCCATCCCCACCGAGGACGTCACCAACACCATCAACACCCTGATCCTCGTCGAGGTCAGTGTCACCGGCGCCGGTCTCGTCGCGGCGGGCATCGCCGGCAGCGTCCTGGTCGGACTGGCCCTGCGCCCCCTGCGCAAGGTCGCCTCCACCGCGACCCGCGTCTCCGAACTGCCCCTGCACACCGGCGAGGTCACCCTCTACGAACGCGTCCCCGAGTCCGAGGCCGACCCGCACACCGAGGTCGGCCAGGTCGGCGCCGCGCTCAACCGGATGCTCGACCACGTCCACGCCGCGCTGCACGCCCGTCAGCAGAGCGAGACACGGGTACGGCAGTTCGTCGCCGACGCCAGTCATGAGCTGCGCACACCGCTGGCGTCGATCCGCGGGTACGCCGAGCTGACCAGACGCGGACGTGAGGAGACCGGCCCCGACACCCGGCACGCCCTCGGGCGGATCGAGTCCGAGGCCGGCCGGATGACCGGGCTGGTGGAGGACCTGCTGCTGCTCGCGCGCCTCGACGCCGGACGCCCGCTCCAGTACGACGGCACCGACCTCGTACCGCTCGTCATCGACGCGGTGAGCGACGCCCGGGCCGCCGGCCGGGGCCACGACTGGCGCCTGGAGCTGCCGGACGAACCCGCGCTCGTCCTCGCGGACGCCGCCCGTCTGCAACAAGTCATGGTCAACCTGTTGGCGAACGCCAGAACGCACACCCCGCCGGGTACGACGGTCATCGCACGCGTGCACCGGCACGGGCCGTGGCTGTGCGTGGACGTCCAGGACGACGGGCCCGGCATCCCGCCCGAACTGCTGCCCCGCGTCTTCGAACGCTTCGCGCGCGGCGACTCCTCACGCTCCCGCGCCTCCGGTTCGACCGGTCTCGGGCTCGCCATCGTGCAGGCCGTCGCCTCCGCGCACGGGGGCGCCGTCACCGTCGACAGCGTGCCGGGCCGGACGGTGTTCACCCTGCACCTGCCCGCGGTCCCCGGCGACCCGATCGTGGAGACCACCGCGGAAACAAGGGCGCGACGGCACTCACAGGCACAGCACAGCGCCACCACATGGGTGCAACAGGGCGTCTGACCAGAGTCGTTCCCATGCGAACCGACTCTTCTCCCGGCAACCTGCCGGCGCGGCAGCACCTCCCGGCCGGGTCCGCCGGTACGCCTGTCCTGGACGTAGTGATCCCCGTCTACAACGAGGAGAAGGACCTCCAGCGGTGTGTCGTGAGACTCCACGAACATCTCAAGCGCACGTTCCCGTACGCGTTCCGCATCACGGTCGCGGACAACGCGTCGACGGACACCACGCCCCGGGTGGCCGCGCTGCTGGAGTCGCGGATACCGGAGGTCCACTCCCGCCGGCTCGAACAGAAGGGCCGCGGGCGCGCGCTGCGCACCGTGTGGTCGGCCTCGGACGCCCCGGTCCTCGCCTATATGGACGTGGACCTGTCCACCGACCTCAACGCCCTGCTGCCGCTGGTGGCCCCGCTGATCTCGGGCCACTCCGACCTCGCCATCGGGTCGCGGCTGACCCGGAGTTCGCGGGTGGTGCGCGGCGCCAAGCGGGAGTTCATCAGCCGCGGTTACAACCTGATCCTGCGCGGCTCGCTGCAGGCCCGCTTCTCGGACGCGCAGTGCGGCTTCAAGGCGATCCGCCGTGACGTCGCCCAGGTGCTGCTGCCGTTGATCGAGGACACCGGCTGGTTCTTCGACACCGAGATGCTGGTGCTCGCCGAGCGCGCCGGGCTGCGCATCCACGAGGTCCCGGTGGACTGGGTCGACGACCCGGACTCGACCGTGCACATCGTGCGCACGGCGACCGACGACCTGAAGGGTGTGTGGCGCGTGGGGCGCGCCCTCGGCACCGGATCGCTGCCGCTGGACCGGCTCGCGCGCCCCTTCGGGGACGATCCGCGCGACCGCGACCTGGCCGACGTGCCCAAGGGCCTCGCCCGCCAGCTGGTCGGCTTCTGCGTGGTGGGTGCCCTGTCCACGCTCTTCTACCTGCTGCTCTACAGCGGCTTCCGGTCCTTCTCCGGCTCACAGGTCGCCAACGCGCTCGCCCTGCTGGTCTCGGCGGTCGCCAACACGGCGGCCAACCGACGGCTGACCTTCGGGGTCCGCGGCCGGGGCGGCGCGGTCCGCCACCAGGCGCAGGGCCTGGTCGTCTTCGGTATCGGCCTCGCGCTCACCAGCGGATCGCTGGCCGCTCTGAACGCGGCCACGAGCAGCCCGGCGCACTCCACCGAGCTGGCGGTACTGGTCGCCGCCAATCTGGCGGCGACCGTGCTGCGGTTCCTGCTCTTCCGTGCCTGGGTGTTCCCGGACCGGCGCGACGGCACGGGTGACGGTACGTCCTCCACGGTGGCCGCGTCGCACGCCCCGCCCCCGTCCGCCGAGGTTCCGGCCCGGCGGGGCGGACAGCATCCGCCGGGGCTCCACCGCCGGGCGGCGCCGCGATCCCCGTACGACAACGCAGTCGTCAGCGTGTACGACAGCGCCGTCGACACCCCGTACGTCAGCGCGTACGGCAGCGCCCACGTCGGTGCCCACGAGCGCACGTACGACAACGCCCACCACACCGACGAGTTCCGCGCCCTTGACGCCGCGGACCGCACCCGGGGGGACGCCACCGCGCAACTGCGGCCGGTGCGCCCGCACGATCACGATCCGAGGGACGCACGATGACCACTCAGCCCGACACGAGCCGTCAGCACGACGGGCGTCCCCCCGCGGACCCGGCCCCCGCCGGGCGTCCGCCCGCCGGTCAGGGCGGCCCGGCCCCGCGGGAGCCCTTCGCACCCGGCGTCCTTCCCGGGTCCGGTGAGCCCCGGCGGCCCTTCCTCCACCGCGTCCGGCGCGGCCGGCCCGAGGACCCCGGCTGGGTGCGCCCCGCCTTCCTGGGGCTGCTCGTCGCCACCGGCCTGCTCTACCTGTACGACCTGAGCGCCTCCGGATACGCCAACTCCTTCTACTCCGCGGCCGTCCAGGCCGGCAGCCAGAGCTGGAAGGCCTTCTTCTTCGGCTCGCTCGACTCGGCCAACGCCATCACCGTCGACAAGCCCCCGGCCTCGCTGTGGCCGATGGCCCTGTCGGTACGCGTCTTCGGCCTCAGCTCGTGGGCGATCCTCGTCCCCGAGGCGCTCATGGGCGTCGCCACGGTCGGTGTCCTGTACGCGGCGCTGCGCCGCCGGTTCGGCCCGGCGGCCGGTCTGATCGCGGGCGCGGTGCTCGCGCTCACTCCCGTCGCCGCGCTGATGTTCCGGTTCAACAACCCGGACGCGATGCTCGCGCTGCTCATGACCGTCACGGTCTACTGCGTGATCCGCGGCCTGGAGGACGGCCGGACGAAGTGGCTGGTGCGGGCGGGTGTCGCGGTCGGCTTCGCGTTCCTCGCCAAGACGCTCCAGGCGTTCCTGATCCTGCCGCCGCTGGCCGTGCTGTACGCGGTGTGCGCACCGGTGAGCCTGCGGAAGCGGTTCGCGCAGATCGGCCTCTCGGCGGGGGCGATGGCCGTCGCCGGCGGCTGGTGGGTCGCGATCGTCGAGCTGTGGCCCGCGTCCTCCCGGCCGTACATCGGCGGCTCGCAGAACAACTCGTTCCTGGAGCTGACCTTCGGCTACAACGGGCTCGGCCGGATCAACGGCGACGAGACCGGCAGCGTCGGCGGAGGCGGCGGCGGAGGCGGCACCGGACAGTGGGGCGAGACCGGCTGGGACCGGATGTTCGACTCCGAGATCGGCGGCCAGATCTCCTGGCTGCTCCCGGCGGCCCTGATCCTGCTGGTGGCGGGGCTCGTCCTCACCCGGAAGGCGAAGCGGACCGACCTGACGCGGGGATCGTTCCTGGCCTGGGGCGGCTCGCTGCTGATGACCATGGTCGTCTTCAGCTACATGGCCGGCATCTTCCACCAGTACTACACGGTGGCGCTGGCCCCCTACCTCGCGGCCGTGGTCGGCATGGGCGCGACGGTGCTGTGGGAGGAGCGGGGCAAGGTGTGGGCGTCGCTCACCCTGGCCGGCGCGGTCACCGCGTCCGCGGCCTGGGGGTACGTCCTCCTCAACCGCACCTCCGACTACCTGCCCTGGCTCAGGTGGCTGGTCCTCGTCGGCGGTCTGACGGGCGCGCTCGGCCTGGTCTTCGTGACCCGGCTCGGCCGCCGTCTGGCGCTCGCGGCCGCCGGGCTGGGCATCGTGGCGGCCGTCGCGGGCCCGACGGCGTACACGCTCTCCACGGTGAACACCGGCCACTCCGGTTCCATCGTGACGGCCGGTCCGTCCGGGGCGAGCATGATGGGCGGCCGCGGCGGTCCCGGTGGCGGTACGCGGGGCGGCTTCCCCGGCGGCGGCCAGAACCAGCCCAACGGCAACGGCAACGGCACCCAGCGGAACGGGCAGCCGGGCGGCGGTACGGGCGGACCCCCGACCGGCGGCACCGGTGGCTTCCCCGGCCAGAACCAGCAGGGCAACGGGAACACCCAGGGCCAGAACCGGCAGGGCGGCATGCCCGGCGGCGGTACGGGTGACGGCGGTATGGGCGGAGGCGGTGGCGCCGGCGGTCTGCTGAACGGCGCGAACGTCAGCTCCGCGGCCAGGACGCTGCTGTCGAAGAACGCCGGCGACTACACCTGGGCGGCCGCGGCCATCGGTTCGCAGAACTCGGCGAGCTACCAACTGGCCACCGGGAAGCCGGTGATGGCGATCGGCGGGTTCAACGGCACCGACCCGTCCCCGACCCTGGCCCAGTTCAAGAAGTACGTGGCCGACGGAAGGATCCACTACTTCATCTCGGGCGGCGGCGTGGGCGGTGGCATGGGCGGCGGCGGCACCACTTCCGCCTCCTCCGGGATCAGTTCGTGGGTCACGGCCACCTTCAAGAAGGTGACGGCCGGTTCGGCCACCTTCTACGACCTGACGCAGCCGGCGGGCTGACCCGGAGGTCCGGATACCCGGAGGACCTCACCGCGCGGTGGCCCGGAGCGATCGAGCTCCGGGCCACCGTCCGTTCCGTCGTGTCCCGTCCGTCGTGTCCCGGCACGGCACGGCCTGTACCGCCCCGCTCCGTCGCGTCCCGGTCCGGTCCGGTCCGGAAAAATCTTGTTGTACGCCGTACAGTCACTGTTCTACGGTGTACGGCATGTCGTCCCCCCAAGCCCCCGAAGGGCACCCGAGGCGCTGGCTGATCCTCGGTGTCATCTGCCTCGCGCAGCTCACCGTGCTGCTCGACAACACCGTCCTGAACGTCGCGATCCCCTCCCTCACCCGGGAGCTGGGCGCGGCCACCTCCGACATCCAGTGGATGATCAACGCCTACTCGCTGGTGCAGTCCGGGCTGTTGCTCACGGCGGGCAGCGCGGCCGACCGCTACGGCCGCAAGAGGATGCTGATATCGGGCCTCGCGCTCTTCGGGATCGGTTCACTGGCAGCCGGACTCGCCGACTCCACGGGCCAGTTGATCGCCGCTCGGGCCGGCATGGGGATCGGGGGCGCGCTCCTGCTGACCACCACGCTCGCCGTGGCGATGCAGATCTTCCCGCCCGGCGAGATCCCCAGGGCGATCGGTGTCTGGAGCGCCGTGAACGCGCTGGGCTTCGCGGCCGGCCCGCTCCTCGGCGGCTTCATGCTGAACCACTTCCGGTGGGGAGCCGTCTTCCTGGCCAACCTGCCCGTGGCGGCCCTGGCCCTCGCCGCGGTGGTGGTCCTCGTACCGGAGTCGAAGAACCCGCGCGGGGACCGTCCGGACCTGCTCGGAGCGCTCCTGTCCACGGTCGGCATGACCGCCCTCGTGTACGCGATCATCTCCGGCCCCGAACACGGCTGGACGTCGGCCCGGGTGACGGCCACGGCCGTCGTCGCCCTGCTGGCCCTGGCAGCCTTCGCGCGCTGGGAGAGCCGGATCCCGTACCCCATGCTCGACCCGCACTTCTTCCGCGACCGGCGCTTCACCGGGGCGGTCGCGGGAGCCGTCCTCATCACCTTCGGCATGGGCGGAGCCCTCTTCCTCCTCACCCAGCACCTCCAGTTCGTCCTGGGATACGGCCCGTTGGAGGCCGGACTGCGCACGGCACCCCTCGCGCTCGCGGTCGTCGCCCTCAACTTCTCCGGTCTGTCGGCGAAGTGGACGGCACGGCTCGGCACCCCGCTCTCCATCGCGATCGGCATGGTGCTGATGTCGGCCGGGCTGGTGTCGATCGCGACGCTCGCCGGGCACGGATACGGCGGCACCCTGCTCGGGCTGCTGCTGATCGGCGCCGGCTGCGCGGTGGCCAACCCCGCCATGGCGCACGCCATCATGAGCGCGATCCCGCCCGAGAAGGCGGGTGTCGGGGCGGGTATCAACGGCACGCTCGCCGAGTTCGGCAACGGCCTGGGCGTCGCCGTGCTCGGCGCGGTCCTCAACTCCCGCTTCGCGGCGCTGATCCCGGTCACCGCGGCCTCGCTGCCGGCGGCCCTGGGATCGGCGGACACGGCCGGGGAGCGCGGCCGGATCACCGACGCGTTCTCGTCCGGCCTGGAGACCAGCCAGCTGGTGGGCGCGGTGGCCGTGCTCCTCGGCGGTCTGCTGGCCGCGGCGTTGCTACGGCGTGCGGAGAGGGCAGACTCCGCGATGGCGGTTTCCGTGTAGCGCGCGCTTAGCATCAAGGTGGACGGACGGGAGCGTTCCGGCCCGCCGTCGCGAGTGACCGCAGTCCCCCGTTCCGAGGAAGGTACGCCATGGTGAGGGCAGCCGACCGGGCCAAGCGTCCGGCGCGGACCAGTGTCTGGCTGGAGGGCAAGGCCCCCCGGGGCGGTGCGGGACGCGGCGGTGGTCAGCCGTCGGGGCTCGACCGGGACCGGATCACCGAGGTCACGGTACGACTGCTGGACGCCGAGGGGATGGCGAGGTTCTCCATGCGCCGGCTGGCCGCCGAGCTGAACGTCACCGCGATGTCGGTGTACTGGTACGTGGACACGAAGGACGACCTGCTCGAACTCGCCCTCGACGCGGTCTTCGGTGAACTGGAGCTACCCGACGCCGAGTCGGGCGAGGACTGGCGCGACCGGCTGCGTTCCGTCGCCGGCGGCTACCGGGCGCTGCTGGTCCGGCACCCCTGGGTGTCACCGCTCATCGGCACGTTCCTGAACATCGGCCCGCACTCCATGGCCTTCTCGCTCTGTGTCCAGAAGGTGGTCCGCAGCACGGGCCTGCCACCGTACGGCCAGATGGGCGCACTCTCGGCGGTCTTCCAGTTCGTGTACGGCTTCGGCACCATCGAGGGCCACTTCGTGCAGCGCTGCGCCTCGGCCGGCATGAGCCAGGAGGAGTACTTCCGCCAGGCCATGAGCACGATCAGTGAACAGCCCCAGTTCTCGGCCGACTTCGAGAGCGCCGCGGACCTGATGGAGGCCCGCGGCGGCGACACGGTCGAGGAGATGCGCGAACGCGACTTCACGTTCGCCCTGGAGACGCTGATCGCGGGCATCGAGACGATGGTGGCCCGCGGCGCGGACACGGCCTAGCGCGGACGCCGCCCGCCAGGGCTCCCCCGGTCGCGGGCCCCGCCCGCGGGCCCCGGCGATCTCCGTGGCGCTCCCCGGCTACTCCTGGGGCGCCAGGCGGGCCGGGAAGCCGCCCGTCGCGACCGGGCCCCACTTCTCGGGCGTGATCCGGATGATCGACTTCCCCTGCTTGCGCATCGCCTCGCGGTACTCGTCCCAGTCCGGGTGCTCGCCCGCGATGTTCCGGTAGTACTCGACGAGCGGTTCGACCGAGTCCGGCGGGTCGATGACCTCGGCCGTGCCGTCGATCTGGACCCACGGTCCGTTCCAGTCGTCGCTGAGCACGATGAGGCTGACGCGCTCGTCCCGCTTGGCGTTGCGGGTCTTGGCGCGCTCGGGGTAGGTCGAGACGACGACGCGGCCCGCGTCGTCGACCCCGCAGGTCAACGGCGAGCCCTGGGGGCTGCCGTCGGCCCGGCGGGTGAGCAGGACGGCGCGGTGGCGGGGGCGGACGAAGTCGAGCAGTTCGTCGCGGGATACGGACGTGTTCGTCGCGATGTTCGGTGCCATGGGGGCAGCCTAAGGGCCGGCCGGCGCCCCGCGACGGGGTGCCGCGGGGGGTGTCCCCTCACATCTGGGGCAACGACCCGCCCTGGACCGCCTGCATGTCCAGCTCCACCTTCAGCGTGGCGCCGATCGCGGAGATGCCCGCCTGGACGACCTGGTTGTAGTTCATCGCGAAGTCCTCGCGGTGGAGTTGTGCCGTCGCCCGGAAGGCCGCGCGGGTGCCGCCCCACGGGTCCGCGCCCGTGCCCAGGTAGGCGAGGTCCAGGTCCACCGGGCGTACGACGCCGTGCAGGGTGAGTTCGCCGTGGACGGTCCAGCGGTCGGAGCCCGCCGGGGTCAGGCCGGTGGAACGGTAGGTGATCCGCGGGTACCTCTCGACGTCCAGGAAGTCGGGAGACCTGAGGTGGCCGTCGCGCATTCCGTTGCCCGTGTCGATGGAGGCGGCCTGGATCACCGCCTCCACACGGGACTTGGCCACCTCGTCCGGGGCGATCTCGAGGGTGGCGGAGAAGTCGGTGAACCGGCCGTGCACGCTGGAGATGCCCAGGTGTTGGGCGACGGCGCCCACCGAGGAGTGGGCGGGGTCGACGGTCCAGGGGCCGGGCGGCGGCAGCTCGGTGCCGCCCTGCCGGGCGAGGACGACGGTGCCGATCTCGGCCCGTCCGCCGGCCGTGACGATCGCGCTGGAGGCGGCGGGCGCGTACCCGACCGCGGTGACGATCACGGTGTACGCGCCGGGCGTCAGCGCCTTCGCGTCCCGTACGGCGCCGTCGGCGTCCGCCTCGGCCCGCAGCACCTGTGCCCCGGTCGTGTCGGTGACCGTGACGACCGCGTGCGACACGGCCCATCCGTCCCGCGTACGAATCCGTGCGGTCAGTCCCATCCCGTTTCTCCTGCCTGTCTTGCACATGAACCGGCCCGTGGGAGCGCGGCCTCCGCTCGGAGCGCGCGTCCCACGGGCCGGGGGTTTCCTGTTACTCGCCGGGGTGGGCGAGTTCGATGTCGTGGTCGTCGACACCGTGGCCGCCGACGGCCAGGGCGGTGGCCACCGGCGGGTAACCCGTCGCGATGACCGTGTACTCGCCGCCGTCCAGGTCGGTGAAGGCGTACGCGCCGTCCGTGCCGGTGCGCGCCGTGCCGATCACGTTGCCGGCCGCGTCGACCAGCGTGACCCGGGCGTCCGGCAGCGGGCCGCCGGGCGCCCGTACGACACCCTGGAGCCGGGCGCCCGCGCGGAGTTCGACCTCCACCCGGGTGACCCCGGCGCCGCCGACCTCGACGGGCAGTGCCTGCGGACGGTGGCCCGCCGCGTTCACCGCGACGGTCACCGGTCCGGGCACCAGCTCGGCGAAGGCGAACCCGCCCTGCTCACCGGTGGTCCCGGTGGCCAGCACGTCGCCGCGCACGTCGGTCACGATGACCATGGCGTCCTTGACCGGGGTCCCGGTTCCGGCGGCCCGCACGAGCCCGCTCAGCCCGCTCGTGCCGCTCAGCAGGATGTCGTAGGCCACCGGCTCGCCGTTCACGACGATCGTCGAGGCCTGCGGCTGGAAGCCGTCGGCGGAGGCGATCAGGACGTACGAGCCCGTGCCGGGCGCGTCCACCGCGTAGGAGCCGTCGGCCTGCGCGACCGACCGGCCCAGCTGGCGTCCCGCGAGCGAGATCAGCGTGACCGCGGCCTGCGGAACCGGGGCGCTCTCGGCGCCGCGGACGTGACCGCGGACCGGGATCCCGCCGGAGGGCGCCGGGGCGCTCTCCCGTGTCGCCGTGGCGACGGCCGCGAGCCGCTGGCCGGCCTCCGGCGCGGCCTCGGTGCCCGTGCCGGTGCCGCCGGTGCCGCCGGTGCCCGTCACGGTGCCCGTCGTGGGGACGGCCCGGCCCGGGGCCTCATCCTCGGTGGCGGCGACGGTGGGAACCCCCGCGTCGGCCTGCGCGGCCTGGGCGGCCTGCGCGAGGGCGCCCGAGGTCCGCAGCGGGACCTCCTTGATGAACAGCATGATGACGAACGCGAGCAGCGCCAGCGCGGAGGCGATCAGGAAGACGTCCGCGATGCCGTGACCGTAGGCGCTCTCCAGGAGCGTGCGCAGCGGGGCAGGCAGCGCGTCCATGTCCGGGATGGTGCCGGTGCCGGAACGGGCCGCGGCGGCCGCGTACTTCGGGTCGAGGTCGGCCAGGCCGTCCTTGACGTAGCCGGTGATCCGGGTGGACATGATCGCGCCCAGCGCGGAGACGCCGATCGCGCCGCCGAGGGAACGGAAGAACGTCACGGTGGAGCTGGCGGAGCCGAGGTCGGACGGCGCCACCTGGTTCTGTGTGGACAGCACCAGGTTCTGCATCGTCATGCCGATGCCGAGGCCCAGCAGCGCCATGAAGATCGCGACGTGCCAGTAGGCCGTGTCGTAGCGGATGGTGCCCAGCAGACCCAGGCCCGCGGTGATCAGGGCGCCACCGCTGACCAGCCAGTACTTCCAGCGGCCGGTCTTGGTGATGACCTGGCCGGAGACCGTGGAGGCGATGAACAGGCCGCCGATCATCGGGATGGTCATGACGCCCGACATCGTCGGGGACTTGTCACGGGCCAGCTGGAAGTACTGGCTGAAGAAGACCGTGCCGGTGAACATCGCGACGCCCACGAAGAGCGAGGCGAGGGAGGAGAGGGTGATGGTGCGGTTGCGGAACAGCCTCAGCGGGATGATCGGCTCGCTCGCCCTGGACTCGACGAGGGCGAACAGCAGGCCGAGGACGATCGCGCCGCCGACCATCGCGGCGGTCTGCCACGACATCCAGTCGTACTTGTCACCGGCGAAGGTGACCCAGACCAGCAGCAGCGAGACCGCGGCGGAGATGAAGAACGCGCCGCCCCAGTCGACCTTCACCTCCCGCTTCACGACGGGCAGGTGCAGGGTCTTCTGCAGCACGATCAGCGCGATGACCGCGAACGGCACACCGACGTAGAAGCACCAGCGCCAGCCGAGCCACGAGGTGTCGGTGATGACGCCGCCGAGCAGCGGACCGCCGACGGTTGCGACGGCGAAGGTCGCGCCGAGGTAGCCGGAGTAGCGGCCGCGCTCGCGCGGGGAGATCATCGCCGCCATGACGATCTGGGCGAGGGCGGACAGACCGCCGACGCCGACGCCCTGGACCACGCGGCAGGCGATCAGCATGCCGGCGTTCTGCGACAGACCCGCGGCGGCGGATCCGAGGACGTAGATGACGAGGGCTATCTGTACGAGCGCCTTCTTGCTGTACAGGTCGGAGAGCTTGCCCCACAGGGGTGTGGTCGCGGTCATGGAGAGCAGCGCGGCCGTGACGACCCAGGTGTAGGCGGACTGGCCGCCCCCCAGATCGCCGATGATCTTGGGCAGGGCGTTGGAGACGATCGTCGACGACAGGATCGCGACGAACATGCCGAGCAGCAGCCCGGAGAGCGCCTCCATGATCTGCCGGTGCGTCATCGGAGCGCCGTCAGAGGACCCACCTCCGTGCTTGGCGTGAGCCCGCACACCGGCTGGTGTGGTCGTTGCCATGGGTTTCCTTCTCTGGTGGTCTCGTGTGCTTACGCGGGTGTACGGGTGGTGGTCGGTTCTGTCGCGTGGACCGCTTCGGCCTCGACGGGACAGGGAGGCCGCTGGGTGGCGCGGCAGTCGCCGAAGCTCTCGCGCAGCCGGCCCATCAGGTGGCTGAGGAGTCCGACCTCGTGGTCGGTCCAGTCGCTGAGCCGGTCGGCGAAGAGCTGCGAGGAGCTCCGGGAGAGCTCGTCGAGCCGCGCGTGCCCGGCGTCGGTGAGACGCAGGATGCGTGAGCGTCTGTCGGCCGGGTCGGGGAGCCGTTCGATCCAGCCCCGGTCGGCGACGTGCGCGACATGGCGGCTGGTGACGGACATGTCCACGGCGAGCAGCTCGGCGAGCTTGCCCATGCGCATGTCGCCGTGGCGGCCCAGCAGCGTCAGCACGGCGGCGGAACCGGCCGGGCAGTCGTGCGGCAGGATCCGCGACAGCTCCCTTTTGACGGCGCCGATGGCACTGAGCTGACGGGCCAACTCCTCGTACTGCGCCCGCTCGGCCATCGCCCCTCCATATTCGTTGCTTGGGGCAACCATAAATACAGTTGGTTGCCGCAGGCAAACTAAATGGGCCCCGTGGGGATAAAAACATGGCAAAGGCAAGCATTGGCGAACGTAAACCCGCTGGTGAGGGCGGTGCCAGACTGAGAGTCCGCTGTGAGGCCCGGTCGCGCACCGGAGGGGCCCCCGCACTTGGGCGGACTCCGGCTATTCGCTAGGGTCCTGGGCCATGGCAAACACCCAGGGCCCCGAGGGCAACTACGACCCCGCGGGTAGCACCCAGATGTTCCGCGCTTTCGTCGACGAGGGCCCCCAGGCCCGTCAGCAGCAGCAGGTGGCGGCCCCGGCGGGCCCCCGCATCGGCCTCATCATCGGCATCGTCGTCGCCGTGGCGGTCGTGGCCGCCGTGGCATGGCTCGCCCTGTCGTGAGGACGCCCCGCCGGTAGCGGCGGGTCACTTCCACTGGACGGACACGTCCCGCGTCTCGATGTGCATGCCCAACGGCACGCGCCACGCGTCGACGCACACCGTCCAGGACTTCTTGGCGCCCGCTCCCGGGGCGATCGGCGCGGGCAGGTCCCGCGCCGAGGCGATCGTGGCCCAGTCGATCCCGAGCGCCCCGATGATGTGCGTCCCCAGGGTCACCGTGCCCGAACGCACCGCGGTGCCACCGGTGTTGCGGAAGGAGAGGGTCACCTTCTCGCACCAGCGCCGACCGGTGGCCTCGCGCTCGGGCGAGGCTGCCTCCACGGCGGCGGGCGCCGGTGTGGACGGCGCCGAGGGCGCGGGCGTGCCCGGTGTCCCGCCGGAGCCCGCGTCGGCGTGCCCGGAGCCGCCCCGCCCGGACCCGTCCCGGCCGCCGGAGGGTGACCGCGGGCCGTCCTGTCCGGCGCCACCGCCCGTCGCCGCCCCCGCGTCCGTGCGGCCCGGGGAGGGGTCCGGTGCCCCCGGACTCCCTGCCGTGGGCCGTGTCCCGTCGCCGGCCGCGCCGGTGCCGCCGCGGGAGGTCTTCCCGGGTCTCGAAGTGTTCTCCCCGTCCAGCGGGGACAGGGAGACGTCCCCGGTCGGGGCCACGGCCCTGCCGGACCCCCCGGGCGCTCCCGCCGCGACGTGGCCGCTCCCGGCGCCGCTCCCGCAGGCGGCCAGTACGGCACTCAGACACACCACAGCCGTCGAGGCGCCCATCAGGGCGCCTCGACGGCCGGGACCACAAGTCGCTCGACCCGCTGGACGCATCGCGCCAGTGTGACTGACGGGTCGTCAATTATGAAGGCTCGGGAGGCCGTTCCTCCGAGCCGGCTCCTCAGTCGGAGATGAGTCCTTCGCGCAGCTGGGCGAGGGTCCGGGTGAGCAGCCGGGAGACGTGCATCTGGGAGATGCCGACCTCCTCGCCGATCTGCGACTGGGTCATGTTCGCGAAGAAGCGCAGCATGATGATGCGGCGCTCGCGGGGCGGGAGCTTGGCGAGCAGCGGCTTCAGCGACTCGCGGTACTCGACGCCCTCCAGGGCCGTGTCCTCGTAGCCGAGGCGGTCCGCGAGGGAGCCCTCGCCGCCGTCGTCCTCGGGGGCCGGTGAGTCCAGCGAGGACGCCGTGTACGCGTTGCCCACGGCCAGGCCGTCGACCACGTCCTCCTCGGACACGCCGAGTACGGAGGCGAGTTCGGCGACCGTCGGGGAGCGGTCGAGCTTCTGGGACAGCTCGTCGCTGGCCTTGGTGAGGGCGAGCCGCAGTTCCTGGAGACGGCGCGGCACCCGGACCGACCACGACGTGTCGCGGAAGAAGCGCTTGATCTCGCCCACGACGGTGGGCATCGCGAACGTCGGGAACTCCACCCCGCGTTCGCAGTCGAAGCGGTCGATCGCCTTGATCAGGCCGATGGTGCCGACCTGGACGATGTCCTCCATCGGCTCGTTGCGGGAGCGGAAGCGGGCCGCCGCGTACCGGACGAGCGGGAGGTTCAGTTCGATGAGCGTGTCCCGCACATAGCCGCGCTCCGGGCTGTTCTCGCCGAGTGCGGCGAGCCGCAGGAACAGGGAGCGGGACAGGGTACGGGTGTCGATGGCTTCCGAGGTCGGAGCGGCCTGGGCGGCCGGAGCGGCCGGGACGGCGTCCGGGGCCGGAAGGGCCGGTACGTCGACCACGTCGACGATGTCGACTACGTGAAGCGCGTCGGGCTCCGAGTCGCTCTTCGTGAGCGTGAGCACCTTCGAGCTGCCCTGGTCTGCGGACATGCCACCCCCTTTGGGTCGCGGACGGTCGCGGCGGACGCTCCCGTCGGAGGAACGCAGCCTCCACCTGAATACCGGTCGGGAGGCCGCGGCAAACGCGCTTCCGGCAGAATGTCACATGTCGGCAACACGCTGTAGTGACATGTCGACATGGAGAGGGTGAATCGGCCCTGGAAAAGGCGGGTCTGACGGCATTTCATGGCTGAACTGACGGAAAAAGAACCTGTGAGCGATTCGCTCTTTCCGGCTACGCCTCGATCCTGTTTGCGGATCGAAGTCGTGCGAAGCTGCGGGCGAGGAGCCTTGACACGTGCATCTGGGAAACGCCCAGCTCGGCGCTGATCTGTGACTGCGTCAGGTTGCTGTAGTAGCGCAGCAGGAGGATCCGCTGTTCGCGTTCGGGCAGTTGCACGAGAAGGTGGCGTACGAGGTCGCGGTGTTCCACCCCGTCGAGCGCGGGGTCCTCGTAGCCGAGCCGGTCGAGCAGTCCCGGCAGTCCGTCGCCCTCCTGGGCGGCCTCCAGGGAGGTCGCGTGGTACGAGCGTCCGGCCTCGATGCAGGACAGCACCTCCTCCTCGGTGATGCGCAGCCGCTCGGCGATCTCGGCGGTCGTGGGCGTGCGCCCGAAGGCCGTCGTCAGGTCCTCGGTGGCGCTGTTCACCTGCACCCACAGCTCGTGCAGCCGGCGGGGCACGTGGACCGTGCGGACGTTGTCACGGAAGTACCGCTTGATCTCTCCCACGACCGTCGGCATCGCGAAGGTCGGGAACTGCACGCCCCGCTCCGGGTCGAAGCGGTCGATCGCGTTGATGAGCCCGATGGTCCCGACCTGGACCACGTCCTCCATGGGCTCGTTGCGGCTGCGGAAGCGGGCGGCGGCGTAGCGGACGAGCGGCAGGTTCGCCTCGATGAGCGCCCCGCGTACGTGGTCGTGCTCCGCGGTGCCCGGCTCCAGCGTCTTGAGCCGCCCGAAGAGCACCTGGGTGAGGGCCCGGGTGTCGGCGCCGCGGCGTCGCTCGGGGGCGGCTCCCTGGAACGGGGCCTGCTCCTCCTCCGGTGCGCGCTCCTGCTCCGGCGCCGGAGGCCCCTGCGGGGCGCGGTCCTGCGCCGGCGTCCGGTCCTGGGGAGGCGTCCGGTCCTGGGGAGGGGCCGGCTGTTCCAGGAGCGAGGGCCGGTCCTGGGGAGGTGTCGGCTGTTCCTGGAGGGGAGCCCGCTCCGGAGGGGGCGCCTGCTCGTGGAGCGGGGCCCGCTCCCGGGGCGCCGTCGGTTCCTGGGGCGGTGCTTGAGGCGCAGTACTGGCCGGCACGGTCAACTCCACCTCTGTCATCCGTCAGATCCGTCAACTCATCCGTCAAAAGCGGTCATAGCATCACAAGACATGTGCACTGTGTGCAAGCACCGCATAAAGCCGTGTTGAGCGGGAATTGTGGAGAGTTGGAGGACCGGGACGCGGAGAAGCCCCCCGCCGGTCGTGGCGAGGGGCTGGGTGGAGCGCGGCTCAGAACGGGTAGTCGGCGATCACCCAGGTCGCGAACTCGCGCCACAGCGCGACGCCCGCCTGATGCGCGGGATGCTCCAAGTACCGCTGCAGGGCGTCCGCGTCGTCCACCGCGGAGTTGATCGCGAAGTCGTACGCGATCGGCCGGTCGGTGATGTTCCAGTCGCATTCCCAGAACCGCAGATCGGGGATCAGGTCGCCGAGCGCGCGGAAGGCGGCCACGCCCTCGACCACGCGCGGGTCGTCGCGCCGGACGCCCTCGTCGAGCTTGAAGAGGACCAGATGGCGGATCACGGGCACTCCCTGGTGGCGCGGCGCGGGTCGGCGCTCAGTTCTTGGCTCCGTCGGCGATCCACGTCATGAAGTCGCCGACGGACCGGGCGGCGGTCGAAATGCCCTCGAACCCTATCTGGACGTAGTCGGCCGCCTTCGCCGGATCCGTGATGATCACGTACAGCGCGAAGACCACGAGCACATAGACGGCGATCTTCTTCGAATTCACCGCCATCGCGGCCTCCCCTGTGACTGCTGCGCCCGGTGGGCCCCCTGTTGCCGGCGGTGAGTGTAACCTTCACACCCTTTTTTATGGACCAACGGCCTGCCCGCCGGGGCCTTTTGCCGGTGCCGTGCACGGTCGCGGAGGCGCAGGATGGAGCCGAGTCCGGCGGTCGGGAGCCCGCAGGGCCGGGGACGGACCTTACTGCGGGGTCCACGCCACGGGATTCCCCCGAACCCGTGGCGCGGACTTGAGGCCCGCCCCCGCCGGGGCGGCGGCGTGTCCCGCACGCCGCTTCCCCCGGCCCCCAGTGGCGGGACACGCACGAAGGGCCCCGTCTTTCGACGGGGCCCTTCTCAAGCGGTAGCGGAGGGATTTGAACCCTCGGTGACTTGCGCCACACTCGCTTTCGAGGCGAGCTCCTTCGGCCGCTCGGACACGCTACCGAGAGAGACCCTACCCCAAGGTGGGCCGTGGTCCGAAATCCGTTTCCCGCCCGCCCGGGAGTTCAGCGGGAGCGGAAGAATCCGGTGAGCAGACGGCCGCACTCCTGGTCGAGGACACCGCCGATCACCTCGGGCCGGTGGTTGAGCCGGCGGTCGCGTACGAGGTCCCAGACGGAGCCGACGGCGCCCGCCTTCTCGTCGCGGGCACCGAAGACCACCCGGTCCACCCGGGACTGCACCAGCGCGCCCGCGCACATCGCGCAGGGCTCCAGGGTGACGACGAGCGTGCAGCCGGACAGCCGCCACTCGCCGAGCCGCTGGGCGGCCCGGCGGATCGCGAGCACCTCCGCGTGCGCCGTCGGGTCACCGGTGGCCTCACGCTCGTTGTGTCCGGCCGCGAGCACCGTCGTACCGTCCGTGGACAGCACGACGGCGCCGACGGGGACGTCCCCGCCCCGGACGGCCCGGTCGGCCTCGTCCAGGGCGAGCCGCATCGCGGCCCGCCAGCGGTCGCGTACCGGATCTCGTGGAAGGGTCTCCGCTGTTCCGCTCACCCGGGAAACCTAACCCGGGGACCTAGCGGACGGTCTCCAGGACCTCCGCCGCGCCCAGGGCGTCGGCGATCGTGCTGAGCGCGTCGCCTTCGTCCAGGGCGAGCAGTTCCTTCTCGCTCACCCCGAGGTCGGCGAGGATCTCGCGGTCCCCGACGGGGCTGTGCGAGACGGCCTCGCTGGACACGCTCTCTTCCTCGTCGTCCTCGGAGTCGTCCGCGTCGTCGGGTTCACCGTCCTCGGTGCCGTCCAGGTCGAGGGAGTCCAGGTCGGCGTCGTCGTCGCCCGGATCCCGTCCTAGTAGTTCGTCCGTGAGCAGGATCTCGCCGTACGAGCTGCGGGCGGCGGCTGCGGCATCCGAGACGTAGATGCGAGGGTCCTCCTCGCCGTCCACGCGGACGACGCCGAACCACGCGTCCTCCTGCTCGATGAGTACGAGCACCGTGTCCTCCTCCGAGGCTTCACGGGCCAGGTCGGTCAGATCCGACAGGGTCTCCACATCGTCGAGCTCTGTGTCGCTCGCTTCCCACCCGTCTTCGGTGCGCGCGAGCAGTGCGGCGAAGTACACCGTGACTCTCCCACTGGTCGTAGGCGTGCCGGTTGGGGGTCCCCCCGGCGGAGGTTGATGGGCGGGGAGTGCTGCTCCAAGACCCCACCCACTCGGAATCGTGGCAGAAACAGAGCGCTCAGGGGACGTCTTCGGCCTGCTGTGTCTGCCTCTTTTGATCGCTACCAGCGGATCGTACGCGGCCCTCGGCGTCGCGCGTGCATGTCTACGCCCTCACGGCGTGGGCGGTTCCCCGTGCCCTACCAGCGGAAGGTGCGCATGCGCATGGCGTGACGGAGGCGGGCGACCTTGGCGCGCCGTGGCTGGACGCGGTCGCGCAGCTCGCGCGCCTCGGTGAGTTCACGGAGGAACTGGGCCCGGCGTCGCCTGCGCTGGGCGTCCGTCTCCTGCTCGGGCCGCTGGACCGGCCGCTCCGGCCACCGTGCCGGCTGGTCGGGCCGCTCGGGCTGTCGCGCCGGCCGGTCGGGCCGCTCGGGGCGGCGCGGTCGCGCCGAGCCCTTCGGCCGCTTCGGCTGTATGGACTGCTCCGGGGACTTCTCTTCCCGGTCCGGCATACGCACACCACCCCAGCTTGGTCCTTCCCGCCTTCCCCCGGACGGCCCGTTTGATGCCAGCGCGAACGGCACGGAGGCCCGGCTACTGTTGTCCGCATGCGTCTCCACGTCGTCGACCACCCCCTGGTCGCCCATAAGCTCACCACCCTGCGCGACCGGCGCACCGACTCCGCGACCTTCCGGCGGCTCGCCGACGAGCTGGTCACCCTGCTCGCCTACGAGGCCACCAGGGACGTGCGCACCGAGCAGGTCGACCTCGTGACCCCGGTGGCCTCCACGACGGGCGTCAAGCTGTCCCATCCGCGCCCGCTGGTCGTGCCGATCCTGCGCGCGGGCCTCGGCATGCTCGACGGCATGGTGCGGCTGCTGCCGACCGCCGAGGTGGGCTTCCTGGGCATGGTGCGCGACGAGGAGACCCTCCAGGCGTCCACGTACGCGACCCGGATGCCGGACGACCTCTCCGGGCGCCAGGTCTACGTCCTGGACCCGATGCTGGCCACCGGCGGCACGCTCGTCGCGGCGATCCAGGAACTGATCAAGCGGGGCGCCGACGACGTCACCGCCGTCGTGCTGCTCGCCGCCCCGGAGGGCGTCGAGGTCATGGAGCGCGAGCTCGCGGGCACACCGGTCACCGTCGTCACGGCCTCGGTCGACGAACGCCTGAACGAGAGCGGCTACATCGTGCCCGGCCTGGGTGACGCCGGCGACCGGATGTACGGGGCCGCCGAGTAGGAGGGGCCGCTGCCCCGGCCGGCGCCGCGGTCCGTGGCGGTCCGCCCGACCGTGGCCGTCCGCCGGACCGACCGCCGATCCCTCCGTCGCCCTGCGGGGGTGGTGGTGGCCCGGCGTGCCGCCCCCGCGGGTCGGCACGGGTGCGGGTCCGGCCCGCAGCCGTGTTCCGCCCGGCGGCGGTGCGCGGCCGGCCGGCCCGTGAAGTCGTCGAAGGTCCCGCGTCCGACGCGGGACCTTCGGTGTGTTCGGAGTCGTCGGCGGCGCGGGTCGCGCCGTCCGGCGGTCAGCAGTTCTTCGGCTTGGTGGAGTCCGGCTTCGGGTCGGTCAGAAGGGCCAGCGCCTTGTCGGCGTCCTGCTTCTTGGTGAGCGACGTGAACCCGGTGCCGATGATGAGGTCGACCTGGTCCGCCTGCTTCCGGCCGTCGGCCTTCAGCTGGGCGCCGCTGAGCTGGGTGCCCAGGACCGGCAGCGCGGCCTTGACGGCCGCGGCGGAGCCGAGGAGCAGCCCGGGTCCCGTGACCTTCTTGTCGTACGCCTTCGTCGCGTTGCCCACGTCACCGATGCGGAACCCGCGCTTCTTCAGCTCGTCGGCGGTGTCCTTGGCGAGCCCGCTGCGGGGCGTGGCGTTCAGGACGTTGACCGTGATCCGGCCGGGCTCGGGCAGAGCGCCGGCGGCGTCGGACACCGCGGCCGTGGACGCCTTGGCCGACGGACCGGGACCGGTCGCGCAGTGCGCCTTGGTGCCGGCCGCCGTGGCCTTGTCACCGCCGCCCGTGAAGACGTCGATGAGCTGCAGGGTTCCCCACCCGACCAGCCCGAGCGCGGTGACGCAGACGACGACCAGGAACACGAGCCTGCGGCGCCCTCGGGGCCGGCGCATCCGTGGGTACTTGTCCCCCGTGATCCGGTACTGGCCGCCCATGCCAGGGGGAGTGAGCATGCTCATGGGCGCAGCGTAGTGGCCCGCGGCTGTGATGCCTACTAAATGATCATTGACCCGCACGCAGTCCAACCCAAAAGGGTCAACGTTCGCCCGTTCGGGCGGGCCGGGTCCGGTCGAGGGGGTGCTAGCCCAGTTCGAGGACGCGGGCGTGGAGCACCTGGCGCTGCTGCAGCGCGGCGCGGACGGCGCGGTGCAGGCCGTCCTCGAGGTACAGGTCGCCCTGCCACTTCACGACGTGCGCGAAGAGGTCGCCGTAGAAGGTGGAGTCCTCGGCGAGGAGGGTCTCCAGATCCAGCTGGCCCTTGGTCGTCACGAGCTGATCGAGGCGGACCGGGCGCGGTGCGACGTCCGCCCACTGCCGGGTGCTTTCCCGGCCGTGGTCGGGGTACGGCCGGCCGTTTCCGATGCGCTTGAAGATCACACGGAAAGCCTACCGGCCCAGACCTTCCGGGCGCAGCCATGGCGACGGAGTGCGACGCTGGAAAAGACGTGGTAAATCCGGGCGAAGCGGTAACTCTCCCTGACGGCCCGGAACCCGCCGGGCACACCCGGACCGGGAAGTGACGGGGAACAGGGGCCTGACATGAGTGACAGTGACACCGGGGCGGGGACGCCTCCGACAGCTGCACCCGAACGGGTGAGCGGCGAAACGGCCGTCCGGCCGGAAGCGGTGAGCGGGGGAGCCGCGCTGCCCGCCGAAGCCCTGCGGATCGCGGCCGGTTACGCCTTCGCCGGACCCGCTCTCGACCTGGGCGCCCTGCTCTGGGACGGGCGGTGTCTGCCGGACGCGCAGATCCGGATCCCGCTGCCCATGCTCAACCGGCACGGCCTGGTCGCGGGTGCCACCGGCACCGGCAAGACCAAGACGCTGCAGCTGATCGCCGAACAGCTGTCGGCCCAGGGGGTGCCGGTGTTCCTGGCCGACGTCAAGGGCGACATGTCAGGGATCTCGGCATCGGGCCTGCCGCAGGAGAAGGTGCGGGCGCGGGCCCAGGAGGTCCACCAGGCGTGGACACCGGCCGGCTGCCCGGCGGAGTTCCTCGCGCTCGGGGGCCTCGGTCACGGCATCCCCGTTCGGGCCACGGTCACCAGCTTCGGCCCGGTGCTGCTGTCGAAGGTGCTCCAGCTCAACCAGACCCAGGAGCAGTCCCTCGGCCTGATCTTCCACTACGCCGACCAGAAGGGCCTCGAACTGTTCGATCTGAAGGATCTGCGCGCGGTCGTCGCGTTCCTGAGCTCGGACGAGGGCAAGCAGGAACTGAAGGGGATCGGCGGACTGTCGACGGCGACGGCCGGGGTGATCCTGCGCTCCCTCACCGCGTTCGAGGCACAGGGCATGAGCCCGTTCTTCGGGGAACCGGAGTTCGACACCGGCGAGCTGCTGCGGACGGCGCCGGACGGGCGCGGCCTGGTCTCCGTCCTCGAACTCCCCGAGGTCCAGGACAGACCGCAGCTCTTCTCGACCTTCCTGATGTGGATGCTCGCGGACCTCTTCCACGACCTCCCGGAGGTCGGCGACGTCGACAGGCCGAAGCTGGTCTTCTTCTTCGACGAGGCCCATCTGCTCTTCACCGGCGCGTCGAAGGCCTTCCTGGAGTCCGTCACACAGACGGTCCGTCTCATTCGCTCGAAAGGGGTCGGCGTCTTCTTCGTGACCCAGACCCCGAAGGACGTGCCCGCCGACGTCCTCGCGCAGCTCGGCAACCGGGTCCAGCACGCGCTGCGCGCCTTCACCCCGGACGACCAGAAGGCGCTGAAGGCGACGGTGAAGACCTTCCCGAACTCCGGGTACGACCTGGAGGAGGTCCTCACCGCGCTCGGCATCGGCGAGGCCGTGGTGACCGTGATGAGCGAGAAGGGCGCGCCGACGCCGGTCGCGGTGACCCGGCTGCGGGCCCCGGGGTCCCTGATGGGTCCGCTCGACGCGGCCGATCTGGACCGGGCGGTGCGGGAGTCCTCGCTGTACGGGCGTTACGCGCAGGCGGTCGATCGCGAGTCCGCGTACGAGAAGCTCACCGCCCGGGAGGCGGCGCGCGAGCGGGCTGCCGGGGAGGCCGCGCCTTCGTCGCCCCCGCCCGGGAAGGCGCCGGCGACGAAGGGCCGTCCCAAGGAGGAGACGTCCGTCGTCGAGCAGGTCGTCGCCAGCGGTGTCTTCAAGTCCCTGGCGCGGTCGGTGGGGACGCAGATCGGACGGGAGATCACCCGCTCCCTCTTCGGGACGGCCCGCCGCAGGCGGTAGGGCACGGCGGCGCGCTCGCGTGTTCCCGTCCACCGCTCGCCGTCTGCCGTTTCCCGGCGGGAGGGGGCACGACGGGGAGATCCGGCGGGGCCGACCCCGGCCGGGAGAGCGTGGGCGGGCGGGCCCCGGAGGGAACTCGACGGGAGGGTCCGGGTGGGAAGGGCCGGCGGGGAGCGCGGACGGCGAGGGCCCGGCGGGGAAGGCCTGGCGGGGAGGGGCCGAGGTGACCCAGGACGGCCGCCCCGGCGTGGGACGGCCGTTCCGGTCTCCGTGGGCGTCTAGCCGCGCTCGCCGGGCTTCCTCGGCGCGACCGCCGGGGGTGTCAGGGGTGTCAGGGGTGCCGGGGGCGTCGGGGACGACGGGGACGCTGCGTCCCGGACCTTGTCCGGTCGGGGCGTCCGGACGGTGTCAGGGTTCGGCTTCGGCGCGTGGCGGGCGGCGTCCGCGCGCAGCAGGGCGCGCAGGATCGCGTACGGGTCGTTGGGCATGGCTGTGTCCTTGTGTTCGCTGGTACCTGGTCCGCTGATCGACCGGGTCTCTCAGCAGCGCAGGACCACCGAGCGCGGGGCGTGCGGGTCGGGGGAGGACGAAGCCGCCGCGGGGCGGGGCCGGGACGCGCGGCCCGGGTGCCCGGGGACGGTGCGGGGCGCCGGGCGAGACGGGGCGAGGCGGCCTTGTCCGGGCCTGCCGGGTGGGCGGAGGGCCGTGTCGAGCACGTCGTGTTCGGCGCCGTGGCCCGGTGTGTCGGCGACTGTCACGGGGGCCGCCGCGGAGAGCGCCTCGGCCTGCGCGCCCGCGGCGAGGAACGCCACGACGAGCAGCGCCAACACCCGCATCCACGCGTGCCGGCGCGGCGGGTGCGGCCGGGGGTGCGACGGAGCGGGCCTCATGTCAGGTCATGTCCCCTCAGCGGGAGGGTGGTTCATCGGGCGGCGGGGATATCCGCCCTCATGGCGTACGGACGGGGCGCGCGGTTGACGCCGGGAGGGGTCAGGCGGCGCGCGGGACGTGGCGGGCGCGCCCGCGGATCCGGAACGCGGTGACGATCTCGGTGACGCCGACCGCGAGGAGCCAGCAGCCGCCCACCAGGGTGAGGACGGCGACCGACGCGAAGGGGGAGACGATCAGGACGATGCCGGCGAGGAAGCTGACGATGCCGAGGAGGATCTGCCAGCCGCGGGCGGGCACGCTCGGGTCGGAGGCGGCGGCCAGGGTCTGGGTGATCCCGCGGAACAGCCAGCCGATGCCGATCCACAGGGCGAGCAGCAGGATCGACTGCATCGCGCCGCGGAAGCAGAACAGGCCGAGCAGGATGGACAGGGCGCCGCTGATGAAGGCCATGACGCGCAGGGAGGTGGCCGCGTGGGTGCCGAACGCGGCGACGAGCTGCAGTACGCCGCTGACGAGCAGGTAGAGCCCGAAGAGCACCCCCGCGGCGAGGAGCGAGGCGCCCGGCCAGACCAGGACCAGTACGCCCAGGGCGAGGGTCGCGACGCCGGCGGCCAGGACGGCCTGCCAGGCGCTGCGGGTGAGGAGGTGCAGGGGGCCTTCGGGGACGGCGCCCGGCTCACGGTCGTGCCGGGTGTGGGCCCGGCGGTCGTCGTACCGCGGATCGCCGGGGGCGGTGTTCGGTGCCTCGGTCATGCTTCATGCTTCGGCCGGGTGGCGCGCTCCGCCAGCGGGGTCACCCAACCGACGGACCGGTACGCCGGCCGACGGACCGGTACCCCGGCCTCCGGACCGGGTACCCCGGCCTCCGGACCGGGTACCCCGGCTTCCGGACCGGGTACCCCGGCTTCCGGACGGGCACCTCGACCTCCGGACCGGGTACCCCGGCTTCCGGACGGGCACCTCGACCTCCGGACCGGGTACCCCGGCTTCCGGACGGGCACCTCGACCTCCGGACCGGGCACCCCGGCTTCCGGACCGGCACCTCGACCTCCGGACGGGCACCCCGGCCTCCGGCCCGGCACCCCGGCCTCCGGCCCCCGCCACGGACGCTGCCGCCCCCGGACCCCCGTCATCGCCCGAAGGGCTCGCCCTCGCGTTCCGGGCCGGGCCGGTGTTCCGGCCCGGCCCGGAACGCGCCGGTCACCTGCCGGAGGCCTTCGCGGCGGCCTTCAGTTCCTGTTTGTGGGCCCGGACCTTGGCCAGGGACTCGGGGCCGGTGATGTCGGCGACCGAGCGGAACGCCTTCGGTTCGCCGTAGGCGCCCGCCGCCTCGCGCCAGCCCTTGGGGTGTACGTCGAGCTGCTTGCCGAGGAGGGCCAGGAAGATCTGGGCCTTCTGGGCGCCGAACCCGGGCAGCTCGTTGAGGCGCCGGAGGAGCTCCGCGCCCGTGCCGGCGTCCTTCCAGACGGCGGCGGCGTCTCCGGCGTAGTGCTCCACGAGGTACTGGCACAGCTGCTGGATCCGCTTGGCCATCGAGCCCGGGTAGCGGTGGACGGCCGGTTTCGCGGAGAGCAGCGCGGCGAACTTCTCCGGGTCGTACGCCGCGATCTCGTGCGCGTCCAGGTCGTTCGCGCCGAGGCGTTCGGCGATCGTGCGGGGTCCCTTGAACGCCCATTCCATCGGTACCTGCTGGTCGAGCAGCATCCCGACCAGGGCGGCGAGCGGGCTGCGGCCGAGCAGTTCGTCGGCGTCGGGATCCTGGGCGATGTGAAGACTGATGTCCATGCGTCGATGATCCGGCGCGGACGGCCCCGCCGCCTCCCCGCTGCGGGACACCGCTCCGGCCCCGGGGGCCGATCAGGTCGTACGCCAGTAGCCCATCGCGTTGACCCGCTGCTTCGGGAGGGCGAGCTCCTTGCGGACGTACGCCGTGAGGGAACGGGTCGTGGCGGTGTCGCAGGCGATCCACACGTACGGGTCCGGCTCGCCCTCCAGGAGGCCGGGGAGGTCCGCCCTGACCTCGGCGACGAGATGGGCGCCCCGGTCGCGGCGGGGCACCGGGCGGACGGTGTGACGGGAGGAAGCGGTGCGGAAGGGGAGCCCGTCCACGCCGTGGTCGGTCTCGAACCAGATCGTCGCCGGGGCCTGCCCCACCGCGTCCAGCAGGGAGTTGAGGGCGGGGAGCGAGGCCGGGTCGGCGACGGCGAAGACATGGGAGGGGGCCGGGTCCGGATCGGTGAACGCGGTGCCGTGGACCGTCGCGTCGATGGTGTCCCCGGGGCGGGCCGCCCGCGCCCAGTCCGAGGCGCGGCCTTCGTGCAGCGCGAACTCCAGGCCGAAGGTGCCGGCCGCCGGATCGGGGTCGACCAGGGTGTACGCCCGCTGGTGCGGCTTGCCCGCGTGGTCGAACCACAGCCGGACCCAGAGCGTGGGGTGCACCCCGGTCGCCGCGAGCATGCCGCCGTCGGTGAACCGCAGCCGCCGGTAGCGCGGGGTGACGTCCTCGGCACCGGTCACGGTGAACGTGAAGTCCTTGCCGCGCAGCAGTTTGAGTACCGCGCCCTCCCAGCCGTGCCCCTGGCCCATCCTGTCTCCACCCCTCGCGTACGATCTCGGCCAACTAAAGTTAGGTTAGCCTAACCTGATAAAAGTGGGGATGGACTGTGACCGCCGAGCTCTACCGTGACCCCTGGGGAATCCCCCATCTGCGCGCCGGGAGCGCACTCGAACTCGCCCACGCCCAGGGCCGCACCACCGCCGTCGACCGCGCGTGGCAGCTGGAGGTCGAACGGCACCGCGCGCGGGGCACCTCCGCCTCGTTCCTCGGCGCCGGAGAAGCCGCCTGGGACGTGTTCGTCCGCCGGGCCCGGCTCGACGACACCGCGAGACGCTGCTTCGCCGCCCTGGAGAGACAGGACCCGGAGACCGCCGAGTGGGTCGTCTCCTACGTCGACGGGGTCAACGAAGGACTCGCCGAAGGCGCCCGCCGCGCACCGGAGTTCGCCCGGACCGGACTCGTACCGGGCCGCTGGGAGCCCTGGACCCCGCTCGGTGTCTGGCTGGCCACCCACATCCTGTTCGCCGGTTTCCCCGCCAAGCTCTGGCGCGAGGAGGTCGTGCGGCGGCTCGGCGCCGACGCCGTCGGGCTCTTCGCCACCGACGGGCCCGGCACCTCCGGCAGCAACGGCTGGCTCGTCACCGGCGAACGGACCGTCACCGGGCAGCCGGTCATCGCGGGCGACCCGCACCGCTTCATCGAGGACCCCGGCGTCTACCAGCAGATCCATCTCGCCTGCCCCGAGTTCGACGTCGTCGGCCTCGCCGTCCCCGGCGTCCCGGGCATCGCCCACTTCGCCCACACCGAAACCGTGGCCTGGGCCATCACCAACGCGATGGCCGACTACCAGGATCTGTACCGGGAGCGGCTGCGCCGGACCGGGGAGGCGGGGGAGGCCCTGGAGGCGCTGGACCCGGACGGCCGGTGGCGGCCGGTGACCCGGCACGTGGAGACGGTCGAGATCGCGGGCGGCGCACCGGTCGAGGTCGAGGTGATCGAGACCGCGCGGGGACCGGTCGTCATAGGGGGAACCGGAACGGACCACGGCACGGCCGGGGGGAGCGGGCAGGACGCGGACGGCCGGGGCGCCGTCGGGCCCGTCAGCCTCCGTTATCCGCCCCGCGTCACCGGGGACCTCGGCTTCAGCGCCCTGCTGCCGCTCCTGCGCGCCCGCGAAGTCGCCGACGTGGACCGGGCGTTCGACCTGTGGGCCGAGCCCGTCAACGTCGTCCAGGCCGCCGACACCGCGGGCGGGGTGCTGCACCGGGTCGCGGGCCGCGTCCCGGTCCGCGCCGAGGACAACCGGACCCGGATCGTCGCGGCCTGGGAGCCCGGACACGAGTGGCGGGGCTGGCACGAGATGCCGTACGGAACCGTCGAGGACGGCATCGCCGTGATGGCCAACCAGCGTGGCCCCGCGACCCCGCTCGGCGTCGAGTTCGCCCCGCCGCACCGCGCCGCGCGCATCCGCGACCTGCTCGCCTCCCGGACGGCCTGGCCGGCCCCGGACATGGCGGCCGTCCACATGGACACCCATCTCGCCTCCGCCGCACCCCTGATCGGCCATGTCGCCGCCCTCGGCGGACTCACCCCGCGGGCGGCGGAGCTGCGCGGCCTGCTGCTGCTCTGGGACCGCAGGATGGAGGCCGACAGCGCGGGGGCGGCGGCGTACGCGGCGGTCCGAAGCGGGGTCGTACGACGGCTCGCCGCCCACCCGGTCTTCGCCGTACTGGCCGACCCGCCGGAGTACCCCGAGGTCCTGCGCCCCTGGCTCGCCCTCCTCCCCCGCATCGGCTTCGCCCTCGAGAACCTGCTCAGGGCCGAGGAGTTGTACGGCATCGACCGCGCCGGTCTGGTGCGCGCTGCCGTCGAGGAGGCGGCCGCTCGGCCGCTCGGCGTCTGGGGCGACAGCCACCGCCTCGCCCCCTGGCGGGCGACGGCCGGCGACGCGTACGACGAACCGGGGCTCGCCGGCGACCACGACTGCGTGCTGTGCACCTCGGCCGTCCCCGGCCTCACCGACCTGAGCGCGCGCGGACCGGCCGCCCGTTACGTCTGGGACCTCGCCGACCGCGACAACAGCCTCTGGGTGGTGCCGTTCGGCGCCTCGGGGGTTCCCGGCTCGGCCCATCACCGCGACCAGCTCCCCCTGTGGCTGGCGGGAGAACTGGTGCCCGTACGCACCGACTGGGACCGGCTGACCGGGGAACGGCGACCGGCCCCGCACACCACCCCGGAATCCGTCCGGGACGACCAGGAGAACCATGATCACTGAGCCGTACGCCCCCGCCCGCGAGGCCGTCCACGAAGAGGAGGTCGACGGCTTCGGCACCGTCCGCGTGCTGCCCGTCGACCCCCGCGCCGACCTGGACGTCATCCACCGGTGGGTGACACAGGAGCGCGCCGGCTTCTGGGGCATGACCGGATTCACCAGGCAACAGGTCCTGGAGACCTACCTCCTCCTCGACTCGCTCGACACCCACCACGCCTTCCTCGCGGTCAAGGACGGCGAGCCCGCCGCGCTCTTCCAGACGTACGAGCCCGAGGCCGACCGGGTCAGCGAGTGCTACCGGGCCGAGCCCGGCGACATCGGGATCCACCTGCTGATCGGCCCCGCGGGGGACGAGGGCGCCCGGCCGGGCTGGTCCTCGAAACTGCTGACCGCCTTCACCACCTATGTGCTGATCGGCCTCGACCGCCGACGGGTCGTGGTCGAACCCGACGCACGCAACACGAAGGCGATCTCCCGTCTGGTCCGGCAGGGCTTCGAACCGGGCCCCGAGATCGTGCTTCCCGAAATCGACCTTCCCGGGGTCTACTTGCCCGAGAAGCGCGCCCGGCTCGCCTTCCTGAACCGGGAAGCGGTGTTCGGGGCCGGCTCGCCCGCCACCCCGGGCGTCCCGGCCGGACCGCGCGCTTCGCCGGTGGAGTGAGCACGGCGCCGGATTCGTCCGTACGTATCCGTGACTCCGGAAACACGGGGACTCTGGAAACACGGAGACGGTGACGGCGTGTGAGCGGACGAGGACAGCGGGAGCGACGGCGTGTGGCCCGGGGGCTGGCCCTGCTGGGCACGGTGCTGGTTCTGGTCCTCTTCGGCGGGGTGGGCGGCGCGTCCGCCCACGCGGCGCTGACCGGTGCCGACCCCGAGGACGGCAGCGTGCTGAAGACGGCTCCCCGCCAGGTGACGCTGACGTTCACCGAGTCGATCGGGCTCCTCGACGACTCCTTCCGCGTGCTGGACCCGGGCAACCGGCGCGTCCACACCGGCGAGCCGGGTCACGCGGACGGACGTTCCGACACCGCCCGAGTGACCCTGCCCAAGGGCCTCGGCACCGGCACCTTCACCGTGGCCTGGCGCGTCGTCTCGGCGGACAGCCACCCGGTCTCCGGCGCCTTCACCTTCTCCATCGGCAAACCCTCCGCGACCGTCGCGCCGGTCCCCGTCGACCCCGCCGGGGACCGGGTCTCCGCCACGCTCTACGACGTCGCCCGCTACTTCGCGTACGGCGGTCTCGCCCTGCTCATCGGCGCCGCCGCCTTCGTCCTGGTCTGCGGATTCCCGGGCCCGGTACGGCGGCTGCTCCTCGCGGGCTGGTGGACGCTGTTCCTGTCGACCTTCGCGCTGCTCCTGCTGCGGGGCCCCTACGAACGCGGCACCGGCCCCATGGACGCCCTCGATCCGTCCGTCCTGAACGAGACACTGGTCAGCAGGCCGGGCCTCACCCTGCTGGCCCGGCTGGTGCTGCTGGCGGTGGTGGCCTTCCTCCCGGTACGCGCGGACCGGCGGGAGCGCGCCGTCCTCGCGCTCGGCGCGCTGCTGACCGTCTCCCTCGCCGTCACCTGGGCGGCCGCCGAGCACGCGTCCGCCGGGATCCAGGTACCCGTGGCCATGGTCTCCTCCGTCCTGCACCTGCTGTCCATGGCGGTCTGGCTGGGCGGACTCACCGCGTTGCTGACCGCGCTGTACCGGTCGGCCGAGCCGCTCCCCGCGGCGACCGTCAACCGTTTCTCCCGGCTCGCCCTCGGGTCCGTGGCCGTCCTCGTCGTCACCGGCGTCTACCAGTCCTGGCGCGGCCTCGGCTCCTGGGACGCCCTCACCTCGACCTCGTACGGCCGCATCCTCGTCGCCAAGCTGGTCGCGGTGCTGTGCCTGCTGGCGGGGGCGGCGTACTCGCGGCGCTGGGCGGGGCGGCTGATGGTGGCGGCGCAGGAGCGCGTCGAGGCGGCCGTGGCCGTGGCCGAGCGCGTGCCGGAGACCGTCGGGGCACCGGCGGTCGTGGACGGGACCGTCTCCGGGGTCGTGTCCGGCGCCTCGACGACGGGGGACACGGCCGCCGGCGGAGCCGATTCCGCCGGTGCCGCCGACGCGGACGACATCACGGGCGACGGTTCGGACCCGGCCCCCGCCGCGGACCCGGCCCCGGACTCGTCTCCTTCCGCCGAGACCGCCCGCTACCGGCGGGCCCTGCGCGGCTCGGTCCTGGCCGAGGTCACCGTGGGCATCGTCGTGCTGGTGATCACCACGCTGCTCACCGGGACGCAGCCGGGCAGGGCCGCCACCGAGGCCGCCGCGAGCTCGGCGACCACGGCCGCCGGTGAGCCGGCGGGCGCTCCGACGGTCATCCCGTTCGACGTGGGCACACCGGGCGGTCACGGCAAGGTGCAGATCGAACTGACGCCGGGCCGGGTGGGCGAGAACTCCGTACAGGCCGTGACCTTCGGCCCCGACGGAGGGATCGTGTCGGTCCCCGAACTGCGCCTCACCTTCACCCTGGAGTCCCAGCGCATCGGCCCGATCGACGCGGAACTGGCCGACCGGGGCGGCTACTGGGGGGCCGACGGCGTCACCCTCCCGGTGGCCGGCACCTGGACGATGAAAACGACGGTCCGCACCTCCGACATCGACCAGGTCACGGTCTCGAAGACCGTACGGATCGGCTGATCCGGCGCCGGGAGCGGCCCGGCGTACGTCCCGGGCGCCAGAACGTACGTCCCGGGCGCCGACCGGGTGCTAAGGGGTGGCCCGCCACGTCCCCGCACCGGTGGACCTGCCGTCGTGCGCGACGGTCAGGGGGCCGCGCGGTCGGGCGATCCGCACCGGGGTGTGCGTGGCGGGCGCGGAGCCGGGGATGACCCCCTCGACGCGGCCCACGTGTGCGAACGCCGCCAGGACCCGCTCCAGTTGGCCGTCGGTGTGCGCGGCGGTGAGGGTGACCCGCAGTACCTCGCGGCCGGCCCTGACGACCGGGTGGACCATGGGCGCGGCGAACACCCCGGCGTCGAACAGCTCCCGCCACATCCGCATGCACCGCTCGCGCCCGGCCACCAGCACCGGCACCACCGGTGTGACCGACGCCCCGGTGTCGAAGCCGAGCGCGCGCAGTCCGTTGTGCAGCCGCTCGGCGAGGTCCAGGACCCGCGAGCGGCGTTCGGGTTCGGCGCGCAGGATCCGCAGCGCGGCCAGCGCGGCGGCGACGTTGGCCGGTGAGGCCGCCGCGGTGAACAGCGCCGTCCGCGCGTGGAACCGCAGATAGCGGATCACGTCGGCGGGGCCGGCGATCACCCCGCCCACCGAGGCCAGGCTCTTGGACAGGGCACTGGTGACGAGGTCGGGACGCAGCCCGAAGTGCTCACCGGCGCCCGCTCCGGTCGGGCCGAGCACCCCGAGGTCGTGGGAGCTGTCGACGACGACCCGCGCCCCGTGCGCGCCCGCCAGCTCCATGAGGCCCGGAAGATCGCAGACGTCCCCGTCCACCGAGAAGACCCCGTCCGTGAGGATCAGCTTTCCGCCGGTTCCGTTCCCGTCTCCTCCTGTTCTGTCTTTTCCGGTTCCGTCTCCTTCGTTTCCGTCCGCTTCTTTTCCGTTCCTGATTCCGTCGGCGGTGCGGAGCAATTCCTCCAGGTGATCAAGGTCGCCGTGCAGGAATTTGCGTTCTTTCGCCCTGCCGAGACGGACGGCCTCTTCCAGTGAAACATGATTGGAAAAGTCGCTGAATACCATGTCCCCGTCCCCGAGGAGCGGGGCCAGCATCAAATTCGCCTGATATCCGGAAGGGAGCACGGCGGCGGCCTCGTGGCCCAGGAACGCCGCCAGGCCGTGCTCCAGCTCCTCGTGCAGTTCCAGCGAGCCGCTCACCGCCCGGGACCCTCCCATCGAGGTGCCGAAGCGCCGTACCGCGGCGACGGCGGCCTCGCGCACCCGGGGTTCCGCGGAGAGTCCCAGATAGTCGTGGGAGGCCGCGACGATCACTCGGCGGCCCTCGAAATCGGCCTCCGTGCCGTCGAACGTATCGCCGATCGCCCGGAAGTAGCAGTCCCGTCCCGTCACCCGCAGATGCTCCGCGGTCCATGGCCGGCACTTTTCCAGAATATCCATGCCTGCGTTCGCCCATCGCTCGCCTGTAGCATTAATTCTCTCGGAGAATTCGGTTCCGTTGGAGATGGTACTTTGAGGTGTCTGCCCTGCTATCCATGCGACGGAGAAAAAGTGTCATACGAAGAACTCAAAAGCGTTCTTGTTTCTCTTGGGCTTTCCGAGGATGACATCAGCCCGGACGCGACGCGCGAGGAAGCGGGACTGGATTCCATCGCCGTCGTCGAACTGGCCCTGGTCCTGCGCCGCGAGAAAGGGGTGGCGGTGACGGAGGAGGAGATCGGCGCCACCCTCACCGTCGCGGACGTGGCCGCCCTCGTCGGAGCCAGGTGACCTCCGTATGACCGGTCGACAGGACGTGTGCGTCACCGGCCTCGGACTCGTGACCCCGGCGGGAGACGGCTGGGCCCCCGGCTGGGAGCGGGTCTGCAAGGGGCTGCCGACCGCCGTACTGGCGGGGGAGCGGGAGACGGTCCCGCCGCACCTGGCCTGCCGGGTGGGCGGCTTCGACCCGGTCCGGCTGGGCGGGGCCCGCGCGCGCAGGCCCGACCGCTGCGCGCAACTGGCCCTGCTCGCCGCGCGGGAGGCACTGGCCGACGCCGGGCTGGACCCGGCACGGTGGGACGGCGCGCGCGTCGCCGTGATCGTGGGCTCCGGCACCGGCGGTGCCCAGACCCTGGAGTCCGAGCACCGCGCGCTGCTGACGGCCGGCCCGCGGGACATGTCGCCGTACGCGGTGCCCGCCGCGCTGGGCAACTCCCTGGCCGCGCAGCTGACCATCGAGTTCGGTGCCTCCGGCGCCAGTTGTACGGTCAACACCGCCTGCGCGTCGGGTGCGACCGCCCTCGGCATGGCACGGGACCTGCTGGCCCTGGACCGGTGCGACATCGCGCTGGCCGGAGGCGCCGACGCCGCCATCACACCGTTCTACGTCGCCGGGTTCGACCGGATCGGCGCGCTCTCCCACCGCTTCGGCGATCCCACCGGGGCGCCGCGCGCCTTCGACCGGGGGCGGGACGGCTTCGTCATCGGCGAGGGGGCCGGGATGCTGGTCCTGGAGCGCGCCGCCGACGCGCGCGCCCGCGGCGCGCGGACCCGCGCCCGGATCCGGGGCTTCGGAGCCTCCTCGGACGCGCACCACGTGGTGCGTCCCCACCCGGACGGCACCGGCCTCGGCACGGCCGTCCGCGAGGCACTCGCGCAGGCGGGCGCGAGCGAACGGGACGTGACCCACGTCAACGCCCACGGCACCGGGACCCCGGCCGGCGACCGGGCCGAGGCCGCGGCGCTGGCCGGGCTCTTCCCGCACCGGCCGCCGGTGACGTCCACCAAGCCGGTGACCGGGCACCTGCTCGGCGCGGCGGGCGCGGTGGAGGCGGCGTTCACCGTCCTCGCCGTCGAGCAGGGGCTCGTTCCGCCCACCGCCAACCTGGAGGAACCCGATCCGGCGATCGACCTCGACATCCCGACCGAGGTCCGCCCGGGAGGGCTAGGGCTGGCGCTCTCGCTGTCCATGGGCTTCGGCGGACAGAACGCCGTCCTGGCCGTCACTCCCGACTGACTCCCGCCCGCCGGGCCGCTGCTCCCCGATCCCGTACGACGGCCGTCGCGCCTCGTACGAGGTGAGGGTGAAGTCGTCGGCCAGGTGGGGCAGGGCGGCGACCCGGCGCGGGAGATGACGCAGCAGCGCGGCCAGCACTTTGTAGCGGACGCTGGGTACGCAGACGACGGGCGGGCGGCGCCGCAGGATCGCCCGCACCGCCCGCTCGGCGACGTACGGCGAGGCGAGCGTGAGCGACGGAGGGGACGGCGGGATACCGGCCCGCTCGTGGAACTCCGAGACGGTGTGCCCGAGCAGGAGGGCGGTCAGCGCCACCGGTGAGGTGCGGATGCGGCGCGTGTGGGCCAGCGACTCGGTCAGCGCCAGCGCGTACGCCTTGGAGGCGCTGTACGAGGTGCCCTGCCAGACCGGCGCGGTGGCGGCCACCGAGGAGACGTTCAGGATGCGTCCGCGGCCCCGGGCGAGCATCGCGGGCAGCGCCGCGTGGACGAGCCGGGAGGGAGCGACGACGTTGAGGGCGAGCATCCGCCGCTCCTCCTCCCACGTCGTGCGCTCGAAGGACAGGCCGAGTCCCGCACCGGCGTTGTTGACGAGGATGTCGGCGTCGCACGCGAGCGCGGCGGTCAGTTCCATGCCGGCCTCGGTGCTCAGGTCGGCGGCCAGCGGGCGGGCGCTGACCCCGTACTCGGCTTCGAGGGCGCCCGCGAGCCGGTCCAGGGGTCCGGCGCTCCGGGCCACCAGGACGAGGTGGTGGCCGCGGGCGGCGAGGGCACGGGCGATGTCCGCGCCGATGCCGTAACTGGCGCCCGTGACCAGGGCTGTCGACCCTTCCGGACCGGTCGTGCTCATGAGTTCTCCCCGGGACGGGACGCGTGCGGATCTCTGTGACTGGCGTGACTGGCAGGGCTGGCAGGGGTGACGGGATCTGCGGAGACGAAGGGGGCGCCGGGGTTTCCCGGGCCGCCGGGATCGCCGGGGGCGTCGGGGGCGCCGGGGGCGACGGTGACCTCGCGCCACAGCCGCTCGACGGCATCGGCCCACAAGGCGGCGAGATCGCCGACGTCGTCCAGTGCCCGGTCGAGGGTGAAGCTCACCCGGACCTGCCCCTGGTACGAGAGGAACGACACCGCGAAGAAGTGGTCGCCGTGCAGGAACAGCGTGGGCACCACCCCCTCGACCGGATCCGCGCCGACCGCCAGCCGGCGGGGAAGGCGCAGCAGTCCGGAGGTGTCCACCGCGCTGCTCGCGGCGCAGGACTGCCGGACGAAGCGGTAGACGAGCCACTCCGGAAGACACTCCAACTGCGCCCGCAGCACCCGGCGCATCCCCTCGGTCCTGACCCGGCGGGTCGCGCGGGCGACGGCGACCACCCGGTCGGCGGGGGACTTCGCCCAGTAGGACAGCGGAATGCGGACGGCCGAGACCCTGTTGCCCACCGCGAACCGCTCCTCCGGCCTGCGGAGACTGACCGGCAGTCCCACGTGCAGCTCCCGGCCGGGCCCGGGGCCGGCCCCCCACTCCTCGGGCACCCAGTCCCGTACCGCCTCCGCCAGCGCGGCCAGGCAGACGTCGTTGGGCGTGGCCCCGAGGGCCTTCGCGACATCGCGGGGCCAGGACACCGGCACCGCCGCCGACAGGAGCCGCGTCCGGCCGGTGAGGGGGCGGTGCGGCGCCCAGGTCAGGGTGGACCGCAGGCCGCGTACGGTGTCGGCCGCGTTCTGCGCGATCGCCCGCGCCGGGATGTTCCTCACCCACGCGAGCGGGTCCCGGTTCCCGCCGGTGCCGCGGACGCCGGGTGCTTCGGCCACGGCCTGCCGGGGCGGAACGGCGGGCCCCACCCCGAACAGCGCCGTGAGCGCGTCCAGTACCGCCTGCCCGTCCTGGGCGGCGTGGTGCGCGCGGTAGAACAGCGCGTACGTGTCCGGGGAGTAGCCGTGGATGACCCAGACCCCCCAGCGTGGCGCGCCGGCGCTGATCGGTTCACCGAGCAGGGCGTCCACGGCCCGGCCGAGCGAGGGCCGGCCGTCCTCCACGAGGATCTCGTGCACATGGCGGCGCGGGTCGAAACCGGGATCGAGCTCCCAGACCGTCCGGCGGCCGCGGCGGCCGACCTTGCAGGCGAGGCTCGGCATGCGGTCCACGCGGTCGGCGATCTGCTCGCGCACCGGGTCCGGACCCGGGCAGGAGCCGGCCACCTCCAGGACCGCCCCGACATAGGGCCGGAACCGGGGCTCGTCCCGCTCGTAGCTGAGGAAGCAGCCGTCGACCGCGTTGGGGCTGGGAACCGTCGTGGTCATGGGCGCACCGCCGGACGCGGCCTGGTCATTGTCATGAGGACTTCCCTGGCACAGGTGGGCGGCGGGCAGAGTCGCTAACAGGGCACACGGCGGAAAGGTCACGGCGTGCCCTGTGCGCACCCGCCGGTACCGGTCCCGCGCGGGCCGCTCAGAGGGGGCCGGGACGGTCCGTACCGGGGGCGGACCCGTCGGCGCAGTCCGCAGGGGCGGCGTCCGCCCGGCGCGCGAGGGGCAGGAAGAGGACCGGGCGGGCGGTCCAGGTGAGCCGGGTGGTCTCGTTGTCGACCGACACCGAACACGGTTCCGAACGCAGCAGCGCCTGTCTCATCTCGATGCGGCCGTCGTAGAGCCAGTCCCAGGCCTCGTCCGCCGCGGCGGGGCCGAGCGCCGGTGTGATGGTGCGCAGGGCGACCGCTATCCACCGGTCGGCCTGCGCGGCCGAGTGCGCGTGCATCGACGCGAGCAGCGCCGGTGGGCCGCCCGCGGCGAGGTCCTCGGTCCGGCACTCGCACCAGTAGCCGCGGACGGTTTCCTTCATCGAGGCGCCCCCGGCGGCCAGTTCACGGACAGTTGGCGGGTGTTCTCGTCGTACATGGCTGAGTGAGCGGGCCGTTCTCGTGGTCGGGACGGACGCGAGCACGTACGTACTCGGGCTCATTCGGCGCCGAGTGGCGCCGTGGATGCGCTCGCGGGACACGGAGTCGACCCGGGCCGCGCGAGCCACACGCCGGGGACGTGCCGCGGCCGCCGCCACACGCCGGGGACGTCCGCGATCCGCCGGAAGGGCCGGCCTTCTCCGGTATCGCGTCCGGTGCCGGCCGGGGGAAGCGGGTTCCCGTGCCGCTCCCGTCGGCCCGTTCGACGCGCTCGGTGAGACAGCCGCGCGCCCGATCCGGTGTCAGCACCCCGGGGAAGAACACCCGCAGGACGTGTCGCTGGTCCGGACGGTCGGCGGGAGAGGGCTCCGCGGAGCCGGCGGCGACCCCGGCACCACGGTGCGTCCAGGCAGTCGGCCGGGACGGTCGCGGTCCTCGCCAGGATCTTCTCGCCGAGGGCCCGTACGCGAGCCCGTACGAGGGCGCACAGCTCACGCGCGCTCCTCCTGGGCAGTGCGTGAAGCGGCGCGGGGCTATCGTGCGGCCGTGACCCACGCCGTGGAGCGCCCCGTCCTCTTCCTCGACGTCGACGGCCCGCTCATCCCGTTCGGACCGTCCGCCGGCCGGCTTCAGGCTCCCGTTGCCGGTCCGGAGGAGCCCCCCGACGAGGGGAACCCGCTGCTCGGACGACTCGACCGCGCCGTCGGCCCGCGTCTGTTGGCGCTCGGGTGCGACCTGGTCTGGGCCACGACATGGATGGAGGAGGCCAACGAGCACGTCGCCGCGCGGATCGGGCTGCCCAGACTGCCTGTCGTGGAGTGGCCCGAGGCCTTTGCCGACGCGGGCCCGCGCGGCCTGCACTGGAAGACGCGCCCCCTGGTGGAGTGGGCCGGCCGCCGTCCCTTCATCTGGGTCGACGACGAGATCAGCGCCGTGGATCGGCTCTGGGTCGCCGCGCAGCATCCGGCACCGTCACTGCTTCACCGCGTCGACCCGGCCGAGGGCCTCACCGAGCGCGATTTCTCCGCGCTCGCCCGCTGGCTGCGTACCGACCTGCCAGGACGGTCCCCCGGGGAGTCGCCCGGAGCCGAGGAGAGAACCGACTGACACAAAAAACCGGACCGGCCGACACGACAACCGGCACGGATGAGATCCAGCGGGGCGGATTTACCAACAGCGTCCGCGAACGGTGGGGCCCTTCGAGTCGTGCCCGCGTCTCGCGGACGCCGTACCCGCGGGGACCGGAGAGGGCCGGGTCACGGCGTCAGTGCCGGTCCGGTCCCTTCGGGCGCGGACCGGCACACGCGGGGGGAATTCGATCACCCGCGTACCGGCCGCCTCGGGTGATCGTGCCGTGGAGCAGATCACGACAGCGATCGAGCGGCTTCTGGACTGGTGGGCACGGTGTCCACAGTGGCGGAGCCGGCGGATCACGGGCGGTGGAAGACGTGGAGCGCGCCGTACTCCGTCGCCTCGCTGCCGGCGAGTTCAGGGTGTTCGGGGACACGCTCCCGGAGGATGCCGATGGTGTCGGGCCACGTGGTGAACCGCGCTCCGGTGCCGGTGAGGACGCCGTCCCAGTCCTGGGCAGCTGAGACGCCGGTCCGGTCGATGACGAATCCACGGCACCCCGCCGCGTCCTGGTCGAGGATGCGCACCAGCGCCGCCACGGCCTCTTCGCGGTCGGGCTCGGGGATGTCGGCAATGCGCAGTGTGATGCTCTGCGTCGTCTCGTCCGTGCGTCGCACGATGCCGGTCAGGGACTGGTCGTAGCCCTTCCAGCAGGTGAACTCGACTCGTGTGCAGCGGCTCTCGGCCAGAGCGGCGGCGAGGACGGCGCCGTCACCCATCAGGGGCTCGCGGGTGCCGGTTGGCGTCTCGCAGAACCCGAAGAGAGCCCCCGTCAGGGGGGGGACGGCGAAGAGCCCGGCGCTGTCCAGGTGCGCGAGGAGCCGATCGGCGGCGGCGCTGGTCAGCTTCGGCACGTACCAGGTGAAGAAGGCGGCGGACTTGGAGGAGACGGCGGTCGGGGCGCTGTCCGGGAACTCCTCCCGAAAGATCTGCCTCGCCCGTTCGTCGGATACGGCGGGGACCGTGTAGCCGCCGGCCCGCATGTGGTCCAGGAACTCCTGAGGGAGGGAGACGTGGTGGCGGCGCACGTAGTGCATGAGGTCGATCGGCCAGATCCAGGTGCCGTCGGTCATCAGGGATTCGGAGCCCGCGATCCACTCGTCGTCGGTGAGAGCGTCACGCCGAGCGCCCATCGTGGTGTAGATCTCCCGAGCCGATTCCAGGTAGGCGAGGATGCGGTCCTCGTCCCAGGGTCCGCTGCTGCGTACGGCATCGCGCAGGGACGGCGCGCCGTCTGCGGCGGCGTCCGGGCCGCTGATCTCCTGGTAGAAGCCCGCTCGCTTGGTCATTTTCACTCCTGTGAGCCTGCCGCTAGTGGGTCATGGGCCGGTCACGCCCAGGGTGGCGGCGATCTCCACGACGCTTGCGGTCGCCGCAGCGGCCGCGGCCTCGGAGATGCCGGCGGTGAAGATGGCCAAGGCCGTGCCGGCCACGACGGTGGCG
Source organism: Streptomyces fagopyri (assembly GCF_009498275.1). NCBI lineage: Bacteria > Bacillati > Actinomycetota > Actinomycetes > Kitasatosporales > Streptomycetaceae > Streptomyces > Streptomyces fagopyri. Next base: position 4,909,584 of record NZ_CP045643.1, read on the forward strand.
CCGACGATCTCCAGTTCGTGAGGGGGTGGCCGTTGGCACGCGCGAGTTCCGATGGGCCGCACGGGCAACGGAGAGCCCTGCTGTCGCCGAGACGCAGGCGCGTGAGCGCACGGCGGCCGGCGACCTGTGGGGCGGGTCGGGCTACGTGTTCACCAAGCCGCTGGGTGGCCCGCCGAGTCCGAACACGGACCATGCGCGACCGGAAGCGGCCGCTGGAGGACGCGGGGGTTCTGCCCGCTCGGCTGTATGACGCGCGTCACACGGCCGCGCCGTGCTCGTGCCGCCCGGTGTCCCGGCTCGTGTCATTGATCGGACCATGGGGTGGGAACCGGGTGCCTCCGCGAGCACGCGGGCGCGGTACCCGCATGTGCGGGACGCCGCGCTCAAGGACATGGCCCGGAAGATCGCCGAGGCCATCCGGTGGCCCCCGGGAAGCGCCCTTCGTGGACAAAAAACAGGACGGTGAGGGCTGAGGAACGTCGAAGGGCCCCACCGCGAACGGTGGGGCCCTTCGAGTCGTGCCCGGTGAGGCACTGGCGGAGGATACGAGATTCGAACTCGTGAGGGGTTGCCCCCAACACGCTTTCCAAGCGTGCGCCCTAGGCCACTAGGCGAATCCTCCGCGGCAAACAATACAAGACGTTGAGGAGTGCTCGCGAACTCGTTCCCCCCGCTCGGATCGGGTACTGTGAGCGCAGCCCCTCACGTGGCGCTATCTGACTGAACTCCCCCAGGGCCGGAAGGCAGCAAGGGTAGGTTGGCTCTGGCGGGTGCGTGGGGGGCGCTTGCGTCTGCCGGGGGTGTGAGGGAGAGCCGTCCCCGCCGCCGAGCGCTGTCATCACGGGCGGTCCCTGTTGTCAGTGGGCGCCTATAACCTCGTATGTGTGTCGTCTCTCGCGCTGTACCGCCGCTATCGCCCGGAGTCGTTCGCCGAGGTCATCGGGCAGGAGCATGTCACCGACCCGTTGCAGCAGGCGCTGCGGAACAACCGGGTCAATCACGCGTACCTGTTCAGCGGTCCGCGCGGGTGCGGCAAGACCACCAGCGCGCGCATCCTGGCCAGGTGTCTCAACTGCGAGCAGGGGCCCACGCCGACGCCCTGCGGGGAGTGCCAGTCCTGCCGCGACCTCGCCCGCAACGGCCGGGGATCCATCGACGTCATCGAGATCGACGCCGCTTCGCACGGCGGTGTCGACGACGCCCGTGACCTGCGCGAGAAGGCGTTCTTCGGGCCCGCGAGCAGCCGGTACAAGATCTACATCATCGACGAGGCCCACATGGTCACCTCGGCGGGTTTCAACGCGCTGCTGAAGGTCGTCGAGGAGCCGCCGGAGCATCTCAAGTTCATCTTCGCCACCACGGAGCCCGAGAAGGTCATCGGGACGATCCGGTCCCGTACGCACCACTACCCGTTCCGGCTGGTGCCCCCGGGGACCCTGCGCGAGTACCTCGGTGAGGTCTGCGGCAGCGAGGGCATTCCCGTCGAGGACGGGGTGCTGCCGCTGGTCGTGCGGGCCGGCGCGGGGTCCGTGCGTGACTCCATGTCCGTCATGGACCAGCTCCTCGCGGGAGCGGCGGACGCCGGTGTGACCTACGCCATGGCCACCTCGCTGCTGGGGTACACGGACGGGTCGCTGCTCGACTCGGTCGTGGAGGCGTTCGCCTCGGGGGACGGCGCCGCGGCCTTCGAGATCGTGGACCGTGTGATCGAGGGGGGCAACGATCCACGGCGGTTCGTCGCCGACCTGCTGGAGCGGCTGCGCGACCTGGTGATCCTGGCGGCCGTGCCCGACGCCGCCGAGAAGGGGCTCATCGACGCCCCGTCCGATGTGGTGGAGCGCATGCAGGCGCAGGCCGGGGTCTTCGGCGCCGCCGAGCTGAGCCGCGCCGCCGATCTCGTCAACGAGGGGCTGACGGAGATGCGCGGCGCCACCTCGCCGCGGCTCCAGCTCGAACTCATCTGCGCGCGCGTGCTCCTGCCCGCCGCCTACGGGGACGAGCGCGCCCTCATGGCCCGGCTGGACCGTATCGAGCGCGGGGTGAACTTCTCCGGCGGCGGCGCCCCCGCCATGGGGTACGTGCCCGGTCCCGAGGTGCACGGAGTGGCCGCGGCGGCTCCGGCCCCCGGCGGCCCCGGTGTCCCGCCGGGCGGCGGACCCGCCGCGGCCCGGGCCGCCGTACGGGCGCAGGGCCCGGGTGGCGCGGGCGCCGAGGGGCATGGCGGGTACGACACCGCTGGTGCCGGCGGCGGTGCTCCGGCGCAGGGTGCGGGGGCTCCCGCCCCGGCCGCGCCCGCCGTCGTACCCCCGGCAGCGCAGCCCCCGGCTCCCCCGGCCCCCGCGCCTGCTACCCCCGCGCCGACGAGCGAGCCGGCGTACGCTCCGGCCGCCGCGGCAACCCCCCCGGCGGGGCCCGCACCCGGTGCGTGGCCCGCCGCGACGGCCGCCGGCAGCGGCAGGCGCCCCGGCGGCTGGCCGACGCCGGCCTCCGCGGGCGGTGGGCAGGCCCCGGCCGCGCCCGCGCCGCCGGGGACCGCTTCGGCCCCCGCCGCCTCCGGTACCCCCGCCTCCGGCACCCCGGCCGCGCCCGCCGCCGCTCCGACGCAGGCGCCGCCGGCCGGTGGCCCCGACCCCCGCGTGCTGTGGCCGAACATCCTGGAGGCGGTCAAGAACCGCCGCCGCTTCACCTGGATCCTGCTCAGCCAGAACGCCCAGGTGACCGGGTACGACGGCACGACCCTGCAGATCGGCTTCGTCAACGCGGGCGCGCGGGACAACTTCGCGAGCAGCGGCAGCGAGGACGTTCTCAAGCAGGCGCTGGCCGAGCAGTTCAACATCCAGTGGAAGATCGAGGCGATCGTCGACGCCTCGGGCGGCTCGGCATCACCCCCGATGACGGCACCCGGCCCCGGGTTCGGCGGCGGTGGCGGTGGCGCGGGCGGCGGGTTCGGTGGCGGTGGCGGATACGGCGGCGGTGCCGGATACGGCGGGGCGCCTGCCGCGTCGCGTCCCGCGGCCCCGCAGTCGCCGGCTCCGGGCTCACGCCCCGCCGCGCCGCAGGGGCCGTCCGCGGGCCAGGCCGCGCCCGCGCCGAGACCCAGCGGACCTCCCGCCCCCGAGCCGCCCCCGGTCGCCCCCGAGGACGACATTCCCGAGGACGACGACCCCGACCTCGACGAGTCCGCCCTCTCCGGCCACGACCTGATCGTCCGTGAACTGGGTGCGACGGTGGTCGAGGAGTTCTCGAACGAGTAGCCGGGCCCCGGCCCGCGCCCGCGTCATCCGTCCCGGCCCCGGCCCGGTCCCTCCGGCCTGCACCCCGACCTCGGCCCGGGCTCGGACTCCCAGGCCCAGGTGAGGACCTCACCAAGAAGCAACTCCGTCGGACCCCAAGGCGCGGCTCCAAGACGCGTGCCCACCGGACCCCACCCCGAAGGCCCACCGCGCCACAAGGCGCGGGCCCACCGCACCACAAGGCGCAGGCCCACAGAACCTCAGAACCACCTCGCCGCACCCCACCCCGCAGGCCCACCGAACCGCAGAACAACCCCACCCTTGGAGAATCCCACCAACCCCGCGGACCCCCCGCTTCGGAAGCCCCCACAAAGGCAGTCACCTCCGGCGGATAGGCTGAACCCCGTGAAGGTCCTTGTCATCGGCGGCGGCGCCCGCGAACACGCCCTGTGCCGTTCCCTGTCCCTCGATCCCGCCGTCACCGCCCTGCACTGCGCCCCCGGGAACGCAGGCATCGCGGACGTGGCCGAGCTGCGCGCGGTCGACGCCCTCGACGGCGCCGCGGTGGCCGCGCTGGCCACGGAGCTCGGTGCCGAGCTGGTCGTCGTGGGCCCGGAGGCACCGCTCGTCGCCGGTGTCGCCGACGCCGTGCGCGCCGCGGGCATCCCCTGTTTCGGCCCCTCCGAGGAGGCCGCGCAGCTGGAGGGCTCCAAGGCCTTCGCCAAGGACGTGATGGCGCGGGCAGGTGTCCCGACCGCCCGCTCGTACGTCTGTACGGCGCCTGACGAGGTCGACGAGGCGCTGGACGCGTTCGGCGCCCCCTATGTCGTGAAGGACGACGGCCTCGCGGCCGGCAAGGGCGTCGTGGTGACCGACGACCTCGCCGCCGCCCGGGAGCACGCCAACGCCTGCGAACGCGTCGTCATCGAGGAGTTCCTCGACGGTCCCGAGGTCTCCCTCTTCGCGATCACCGACGGCGAGACGGTCGTCCCGCTGCAACCCGCCCAGGACTTCAAGCGCGCGCTGGACGGCGACGAGGGCCCGAACACCGGCGGCATGGGCGCGTACTCGCCCCTCCCGTGGGCGGACCCGAAGCTGGTCGAGGAGGTCATGGAGACCGTCCTCCAGCCGACCGTCGACGAGCTGCGCCGCCGCGGCACCCCCTTCTCCGGGCTCCTCTACGCGGGCCTGGCGATCACGACCCGCGGCGTACGGGTGATCGAGTTCAACGCCCGCTTCGGCGACCCCGAGACGCAGGTGGTCCTCGCCCGCCTGAAGACCCCGCTGGCCGGTGTCTTGCTCGCCGCGGCCGAGGGCGCGCTCATCGACCTGCCGCCGCTGCGCTGGAGCGACGACGCGGCGGTCACCGTGGTCGTGGCCTCGCACAACTACCCGGACACCCCGCGCACCGGCGATCCCATCACCGGGCTCGACGAGGTGGCGGCCCAGGACGCCCCGCACGCGTACGTCCTGCACGCCGGGACGAAGCGGGACGGTGACGCGGTCGTGAGCGCCGGCGGCCGCGTGCTGTCCGTCACGGCCACCGGCACCGGCCTCACCGAGGCACGCGCCCGCGCGTACGCGGCGGTCGCCCGTATCGGCCTCGACGGTTCCCAGCACCGTACGGACATCGCCGCGAAGGCCGCGGCGGAGTCCTCGGCGGGGGCCCCGGCGACGGCGTAGAACCCGCCCTTCGAACCTCCCTCGGGCCCCGGATTCTGTACGGAATCCGGGGCCTGATCATTGCCCACCGTCATCCACCTTTCCCCAAAGCCATTCCATCGAGTGAGCGATGTTCTAACGGGCTGACGGGGGCCGGGGCCCCAACTATGGTGCGGCGAAAGCATTCCGGCACTTGGCCCACCGGCATTGCGATGTCGGTGGCGGGTGCCACAGTGGGGGAGTGAGCAAAGCCAGGGCATCCGCCGGCGCGGGCTGTGCAACAGCCCCGTACGAGCGGACAGTAGGGGGTGACCTCCGGTCGTGACCGGTATGGGTGTGGAGGTGGGCGCGCAGGCCGCGCGCTCCCGGGCTCTCGCCGTGCTGCGGATCCGCAGCCGGGCGCTGGCCGTAGCCCTGCTGCCCGCGGCTGTCGCCGTCGTGCTGCTCGTCGGCGGCTCGACCGGCCACCTCACCGGCGGCCCCTGGCCCGTCACGCGCTGGGTCGTGTCGGTCCTCGCCGGCCTCGTCCTCCTGGCGGCCGCGGGCATCGCGCTCGTCGTCGCCCGCGCCCGGCCCGCCGTGAGCCCCACGGTCCCGATCGCCGAGGAGTCCGCCCCCGACCTGTACCGCATGGTCCGGGACCTGGCCGACCGCCTCGACGTCCCGCCCCCCTCCGCGATAGCGCTCACCCCAGACTGCGACAGCTGGCTGGAGGACCGCACCCACCCGGCGCACGGGCCGCCGCCGCCCGAGGCCAGGGACGAGATAGCGGGCGTCCGGGGAGCGTCGGGGCACCCCCGTCGCACCCCCGCCGCTCCCGTCCTCGTCATCGGCTCGCCCTTCCTGTGGTGGATGCGCGTCGGCGAGCTGCGCGCGGTCCTCGCCCCGGTCGTCGCCGGTACGGGCCCCTCCGCCCACCCCGACATAGCCGCGGCCCGGCGTTTCGTACGGGGGCTGGACGCGGCCGTGGCCGTGACCTCGGCGCCCGCCCACGGCCCGGTGGTCCGCGCGGTGCTGGCCGGTGCCGGCTGGGTGACCCGCCTGCTGCTGCGCAGCTGCCGGGGGCACGCGGCCGAGATGGAGCGGGGAGTGGCCGCCGCGGCGGCCGAGCGCGCGCAGGCCGTGGACTACGGCCTGCGGATCGTCGCCCAGGAACAGGTGGGCCTGGCCTACGCGGGCTGGGACCGGCTGCTCAACCGCGTCGCGCTGCCCGCCTGGCGAATGGGCCGCTGGCCGTCCCGGCTGGACGTGGGTGTCGTCGCGGCCCTCACCGAGCTCTCCCGGCGCGACCGCCTGGCCGAGGGCTTCACCTCGCGCCTCGGTGAGCGCCCCGCCTGCGACCTGCTCGAAGAGCCCGGCACGGTGGACGAGGCGGCCTCGCTGCTCGCCGCCCGGCTCTTCCACGGCGGGCCCGCGGAGAACGGACCCGACTGGGCTCCGGTGGACTGGCAGGAGTATCCGGACGAGGTCGTCGACCGGACCTGGCGGACCGACGCGGCCCGTCTGCACCGCGTCCTGGACGCGCTGGGCGTACGCCATTCCTCGGACCCGACGGTGCCCGACCGGGGCGGCCCGACCCTGGCACGCGTCCTGGACCACCTGACCGCGCCGCCGACCGGATCCGAGACCGGCACGGGCACCGGCACAGACCTGGGCGCGGGCACCGGCGCCGACACGAGCGCCGCCTCAGGGACGGCCCCGGCGCCGGATTCCGTCCCCGTCGTCACCAGGCGGCGCGGAGCGTACGAGCAGATGAGCGCGGACGAGGACGACGGCGATCTCGGCCTCGGGAGCGAACGGACGGCCGCGCTCGCGGCCGGACTCAGCGCGGAGCTGGCCCGGGACGAGGCGTCGGCGCCGGCCCCCGTACCGAGTGGCGGCGCGGAGCAGCCGGGCCCCGACCTGGCGTTCTGGGAGGACGGCATGCTGCCGCTCTTCCCGCTCCAGCCGCCCCGCACCGGACGCGAGCTGCTGGCCGACCACGTCACCGCGATGGTCTGCTGCGCCGCGATGGACACCGCGGGCGCGGCGCCGGGTCTGGACTGGCTCGACGGCCCGTCCCTCCTGGTCGGCGGGGAACGCGCCGCCGATCTGGGTCCCCACGTCCTGACCCTGGTCGAGGACGGGGACCCGGCACCCCTCCGCGACTGGCTCCGCCGCCTCGGCGTCCGCCCGGAGAAACCGGTCCGGCTGGTCTGACCACGGCGGCGACGCGCCGGTGCCGAGCCGAGTACCGGGCCCGGCGCCCGGTGAGTGGGACCCTTCCCACCCACCCCGGTCCGGATTCTCCCGCCCGGGGTCCGGATTCCCCCGTTCCGTTCACGTCAATTCGCGACGAACGGTGACGGAGTGCGTGCGTAATGTGATGTGCTGGGACCGATCGCGCGCAGGGCAGAGGCTCACGCGCGGAGCACAGGCTCACAGAACCGACGGGGGCACCGAGGGAGGGGAGCAGGCATGGGATCGGAGCAGATCCGCCGCTGGGAGTCGGGAGCTCTCGCGCACGCCGTGACGGACCCCTTCGGCCAGGGACCCGTTCCCTGGCTCCGCGGCGACGAGCAGTACTTCGACGACACCGGGCACGTCGTCCCCTGGTACATCGACCACGCCCCCGGCGCGACCCTCCTGCGCGATGCCACGAAGCCGGTGAAGGGCGCCATCCCCCAGCCCAGGATCGGCGGACCCCGCTCCGCGGACGACGTGCACCGCCAGATCAAGGGCTTCGCCTCCAACGGCGCCGCCGCCCCGGGCGAGGCCATCGACTTCCACGTCACCGTCGACCCGCCCCAGGAATTCAGCGTCGACATCTACCGCATCGGGCACTACGGGGGCGACGGCGCCAGCAAGATCACCACCAGCCCCCGCCTGTCGGGGATCGTCCAGCCCCCGCCGCTCACCGCCGACAGAACCGTTTCCTGCCATCACTGGTGGCTGTCCTGGCGCCTGCAGATCCCGAGCTACTGGAACATCGGCGCGTACGTGGCCGTACTGACCACCGCCGACGGCTACCGCTCCCACGTCCCCTTCACGGTCCGCGACAACCACCCCGCGGACCTGCTGCTCCTGCTCCCGGACGTGACCTGGCAGGCCTACAACCTCTACCCGGAGGACGGCCGCACGGGCGCCAGCCTCTATCACGCGTGGGACGAGAACGGCCGGCTCCTCGGCGAGGCGGACGCGGCGACGACGGTCTCCTTCGACCGTCCGTACGCCGGCGCGGGCCTCCCCCTCCACGTCGGCCACGCCTACGACTTCATCCGCTGGGCCGAGCGCTACGGCTACGACCTCGCCTACGCCGACGCCCGCGACCTGCACGCCGGCCGCGTCGACCCCTCCCGTTACCGGGGCCTGGTCTTCCCGGGTCATGACGAGTACTGGTCGTCGGCCATGCGCCGCACCGTGGAGCTCGCCAGCGCGAACGGCACCTCGCTGGTCTTCCTCTCCGCCAACACCATGTACTGGCAGGTGGAGCTGGGGCCCTCGCCGTCCGGTGTCGCGGACCGCCTGCTGACCTGCCGCAAGCGCAGGGGGCCCGGGAAGCCGGCGCTGTGGCGGGAGATCGACCGGTCCGAGCAGCAGCTCATCGGCATCCAGTACGCGGGCCGGGTCCCCGACCCCCACCCCCTGGTCGTGCGCAACTCCGACCACTGGCTGTGGGACGCCACCGGCGCGCACGAGGGCGACGAACTCGAGGGCATGGTCGCCGGCGAGGCCGACCGCTACTTCCCCCGCGCCCCGCTGCCGGAACACGACGGCCGCATCCTCCTCGCCCACTCCCCGTACCGGGACAGCGAGGGCACCGTCCGCCACCAGGAGACCTCCCTGTACCGGGCGCCCTCCGGCGCGCTGGTCTTCGCGTCCGGGACGTTCGCCTGGTCCCCGGCCCTGGACCGGCCGGGCCACGTCGACACGCGTGTCCAGCGGGCCACGGCCAACCTTCTCGACCGCATCTGCAAACGCGACTGAACGGGCGGCGCGGCGCGCACCCGCCGGCCACCCGCACCGCACCTCCCCGTCCCCGTCCAGGCACCCCGTGGCCGGAGCCGCTCCCCGCATACGGGAGAATCGAGCCACTTGGACAGAAATACGGGGAGGAACCGTGTCCGGATTCGTCGAAAAGCCCGAGCCCCTCCAGGTCCCGGGTCTGGTGCATCTGCACACCGGCAAGGTGCGCGACCTGTACCGGAACGAGGCGGGCGACCTCGTGATGATCGCCAGTGACCGTCTTTCCGCCTACGACTGGGTGCTGCCCACCGAGATCCCCGACAAGGGCCGGGTCCTCACCCAGCTCTCCCTGTGGTGGTTCGACAAGCTCGCCGACCTGGTCCCCCACCACGTCCTGAGCACCGAACTCCCGCCCGGTGCCCCCGCCGACTGGGCCGGCCGCACCCTGATCTGCAAGTCGCTGCGGATGGTCCCGGTCGAGTGCGTCGCACGCGGCTACCTCACCGGCTCCGGCCTTGTGGAGTACGACGCCTCCCGTACGGTCTGCGGTCTCGCGCTGCCCGAAGGCCTCGTCGACGGCTCGGAACTCCCCGCGCCGATCTTCACCCCCGCCACCAAGGCCGAGGTGGGCGAGCACGACGAGAACGTCTCGTACGAGGAGGTCGCCCGCCAGGTCGGCGCCGAGACGGCGGCCGAGCTGCGCCAGACGACCCTCGCCGTCTACGGCCGCGCCCGCGACATCGCGCGCGAACGCGGGATCGTTCTCGCCGACACCAAGTTCGAGTTCGGCTACGAGGACGGGACCCTCGTCCTGGCCGACGAGGTGCTGACCCCGGACTCGTCCCGTTTCTGGCCGGCCGACGCGTGGGAGCCGGGCCGCGCCCAGCCGTCCTTCGACAAGCAGTTCGTCCGCGACTGGCTGACGTCCTCCGCGTCGGGCTGGGACCGCAGGAGCGAGCAGCCGCCGCCCGCGCTCCCGGCGGAGGTCGTGGAAGCGACCAGCGCCAAGTACATCGAGGCGTTCGAGCGGCTGACCGGCACCAGCTGGAGCTGAGGACGCCGAAGGGCACACGCAGAAGCCCCCGGCCTGAGGCCGGGGGCTTCTGCACTGGAGCGGACGACCAGGTTCGAACTGGCGACCTCAACCTTGGCAAGGTTGCGCTCTACCAACTGAGCTACGTCCGCATGCGCTGTGGTGCGAGAGCAACTATACCCAACCTCGCTGCCGTGCGAGACGCACCGCCGCGTGCCGGTTCTCCGCGCCCAGTTTGGAGACGGCGGACGACAGATAGTTCCGTACCGTCCCCTGTGACAGCGCGGCCCGCTCCGCGATCTCCGCGACGGGCGCCCCGTCGGCGGCGAATTCCAGCACCTCGGCCTCCCGGGCGGTCAGCGGGGAGTCCCCGGCGGAGATCGCGTCGGCGGCCAACTCCGGGTCCACGTAACGGTTTCCCGCGTGCACGGTGCGGATGATCTCGGCGAGCCGTCGCGCACTGACGGTCTTCGGGACAAAGCCGCGTACACCCGCCGCAAGCGCCCGCTTCAGGTGACCGGGCCGCCCGTGACTCGTCACGATCAGTACCCGGCAGCCGGGCAGTTCGGCCCGCAGGGATGTGGCCACGCTCACACCGTCCGCCCCTGGCATCTGGAGATCGAGCACGGCGACATCGGGAGTGTGCGCCCGCGCCATCGCCAGTGCCTCGGGCCCGGTCGCCGCCTCGGCGACCACCACGAGATCGTCCTCCAGCGCCAGCAGGGCGGCGAGCGCGCCCCGGATCAGATGTTCGTCGTCGGCGAGCAGCAGACGGACGGGTGGTGCGGAGGGCGCCGCCGGCGGCGGTACGTGCGTCATGATCTGACCTCGTTCACTCGACGCGGCACGGGCACCGCTGACGGATCCGGCGCCGGCGGATCCGGCGCCGGCGGGTTCGGTCCGGGTGGATCGGGCATCGGCACCTCGGCCGTGAGACGGAACGTGCCGCCCTCGACAGGGCCCGCCCTGAGGGTCCCGTCCAGCCCGGTCAGCCGCTCCCGCAGGCCCGCGAGTCCGGAGCCGCCACCGGGCCCGGTGCCCTCTCCCGCTCCGGGGGCGCCGGGGACAGCGTCCGGCACCCCGTCGTTCTCCACGGTGAGGGTGACCCGCCCGTCCGTCACCCGCAGCGAGACCCCGCACCACCGAGCGTCCCCGTGCCGCAGCACGTTCGTGGTCGCTTCCCGTACGACCCAGCCGAGCGCCGACTGGACCTGCGCGGGAAGCCCCGGCGCCGAACCGGTCACCTCGCAGGCGATGCCGGCGGCCTTCAGCACGCCCTGCGCGCCCGCGAGTTCGACGGCGAGGTCGGCCTCGCGGTAGCCGCGTACGACCTCGCGCACCTCGCGCTGGGACTCCCGGGCCATCCGCTGCACCTCGGTCATCTGGTCGACGGCCTCCGGCCGCCCGCGCCGGGCCAGCTGGACGGCGAGTTCGCTCTTCAGCGCGATCACCGCGAGGTTGCGGCCCATCACGTCGTGCAGATCGCGCCCGAAGCGCAGCCGCTCCTCGGCGACCGCGAGGCGGGCCCGGGTCTCGCGGGCCGCGTCGAGTTCGTACACGGCGTCGAGCAGCCAGACGGAGAAGGCGGCGGTGAAGGTGAGGAATCCGGCGGTGAGCAGGACCGTGCCGGCGGTGACCAGCGCGGCGGGGCCGGGGACGCCGAGCGGGAACGACGCCGCGCCCGCGCCCACCGTCGCCCCGAGCACCACATGCGTCATCCGGCGCCGGTCGCGCGTGCCGAGGGCGAGGGTGCCGGTGCCGAAGGCGATGACGCCGACGAACACCGAGGCGCCCAGGCGTACCTCGGCGTCGGTCGCCGGACGCCAGTCCGTGCCCGAGAGGGTGAGCGCCGCCACGGCCACCAGAGCGGTGGTCGCCGCCAGCGCGGTCAGCAACCGCCGGGGGCGGTCGCGGGTGCCGCGTACCCAGTCCAGCGCCCTCGACGCGGTCACCGCGCAGAGCACGGCGTGCCCGCACACCAGCGGGAACAGCCACCAGGACAGCGTGCTGGGCACGTTCGCGAACAGGGGCAGTCCGATCGAGGTGAGCTCGATCAGGGCGAAGAAGTGGAACGACCACCGTGTGTAGGTCTCGACCTTCGCCGGAGTGCTCTTGCCCCGCCACCAGCCACCCGGCCCGCTCATACCGACCTCCGAGGGTCCGTGGTCACCGCCGCGGCTCCCAGCGGAACCACCGCCGTACAGCAAACACCGCGAACACGATCCAGGCCACCGCCGTCCCGACGGCACCCAGGGTGTCGTGCGCGGACAGACCGCCGGTCCAGCCGCCGCGGAGCAGGGTGATCACCGGGGTCAGGGGCAGCAGTTCGCAGGCCGAGGCCAGCGCGTCCGGCATCACCTGGAGGGGGACGAAGGTGCCCGATCCGAGCAGGGACAGCAGCATCAGCGGCATGGCGGCCACCTGCGCGCCTTCCACACTCCTGCTGAGGCTCGCGGTGACGGCCGCGAGCGGAGGCCACATCGCCAGCCCCAGAAGCAGTCCCAGGACGGCGAGATGGGGGGCTCGGGGTGCCCCGACGTCCAGCAGGGCGACACACGCGCCGGTCAGGGCCAGGCACTGTACGAGACCGATCGCGACCGAAGGCAGGGCCGCGCCCGCGAGGATCTCCGCGTCCCGCGGCTCGCCGGTGCGCAGCCGCTTGAGGACGAGCTCCTCGCGTCGGGCCGCGTACACGCTCACCAGCGAGCTGTAGACCGCGAAGAGGAGGGAGAACCCGACGGAGGACGGCAGGACGACCGAGCCGACCGAGAGGCCGGTGCCCTTGAGGTCCATCTGGCCGACGGTCGAGCGCAGACTGAACGGCAGGGCCAGCGGCACGAACACGGCAGCGGCGAGCGTCGCCTTCGTGCGGCCCAGCAGGGTCAGCTCGGCGCGAGCCAGTGCCGCCATCCGCCCCGCCGCCGTGGTGGTCCCCGCACGGGGGCCGGTCGTGGTCGCCGAGCTCATGCCACGGCCTCCTTCGCCGCCGCGGCGCCCGTGCCAGGGTCACCGCCGCCACGGTCACCGGCACCGGCGCTGTCCCCGGCACCGGCACCGGCACCGGAGCCTCCGTCCGTGCCGGCCGCGTCCCGCGCGATCCGCAGGAACGCGTCCTCCAGGGAGGCCGACCGCACGTCGAGTCCCCGTAGTTCGACCCGTTCGTCCCGGGCCCACAGCAGCAGTCCGGTCGCGGTCCGCTGGAGTTCGTCGGTACGCAGCCTGACGGTGCGGCCCGCCGTCTCGTGGCCGGTCACGCCGAGCGCGCCGAGCGGCGGCAGGTCTCCGGGGAAGTAGCCGGCGGGCAGTTCGAAGGAGATCCGGGACGGCTGGGACGCGGTCACCTCGGCGGGGGTGCCGGAGACCGCGACGCGCCCTTCGTGGAGGACCGCGAGCCGGTCGGCCAGGTGTTCCGCCTCCTCCAGGTAGTGCGTGGTCAGCAGCACGGTCGTACCGGTGTCGCGCAGTTCCCGCACCAACTCCCAGGTGTCCCGGCGCCCTTCGGCGTCCAGCCCGGTCGTCGGCTCGTCCAGGAAGAGGACCTCGGGGCGGCCGAGGAGGGCGAGCGCCAGGTCCAGGCGCCGCTTCTCGCCTCCGGACAGCTGCTTCACCCGTACCCGGGACCGCCGCGCGAGTCCCACCAGGTCCAGCGCCTGGTCCGTGGGCCGTGCTCCGCTCGTGCAGCCCGCCCACATCCGTACGGTCTCCGCGACCGTCAGTTCGGAGGGGAAGCCGCCCTCCTGAAGCATCACGCCGATCCGGGGCCGGACGGCGGCGCGTTCCTCGTACGGATCGTGCCCGAGGACCCGGACCCGTCCGCCGGCCGGCGGGGCGAGGCCTTCCAGCAGTTCGACCGTGGAGGTCTTGCCCGCGCCGTTCGTTCCCAGCAGGGCGAAGACCTCACCGCGGCCCACGGAGAAGGTGACACCGCGCACGGCCTCGAAATCTCCCCCGTACACGCGCCGCAGATCGGTGACCTCAATCACGTCATCGTGCTCGTTCGTGTTCATGAAATCAGCGTCCCCGCGGACCGGATGTGTCAGCAGTGCGCGGTGTCATCACTCCGCATGACAAATGTCAGTCGCCCGCATGCCGCCTTCCCGATGTTCCTTCTCGCCGGGCTCCACCGGGACACGCCTTTCACCCGGGCCTTGGACACGAGCAGTGGGCACAGGCCTCGGACACAGACCTTCGACACACGACCTGGACACACGCGCCCGGCACATGTGCCGACCGTGCGGCGGACATACGACAAAGACCCCGGTCTGCTGACCGGGGTCTTTGCTTCTGGAGCGGACGACCAGGTTCGAACTGGCGACCTCAACCTTGGCAAGGTTGCGCTCTACCAACTGAGCTACGTCCGCATTTGCCCCCGACCGGCTTTCACCGATCGGTGCGAGCACCACCCTACCTGATCGGTAAGGGTTGCAGAGCGGGTGACAGGAATTGCACACTGCGCCTTCCCCCTGGAAGGGGGATGTTCTGCTACTGAACTACACCCGCGTGACTCCTCGGGGTTCGGGCCTTTCGGCCTTGCCCCTCGGCGTGTTCCAGACTGTAGCTGATCACCTGGGGGTCTGCGCAAGTCGGTTGCCGCGAGGGCCCGCTGACGGGCCCTCGCGGGCACTCCCGGCGGTGGGAGCGCCCCGACGCGGCGGACGGCGCGGTCCTCAGTGAGCCTCGGCGAACGCCTCGTAGACCTTCTTGGGGATGCGACCGCGCGGCGGCACGTCCAGCTTGTTGGAGCGGGCCCAGGCGCGGACGGCGGCCGGGTCGGGCGTCAACGCGGTGTGCGTGTAGGCCTTCCCGGACTTCGACTGCTTGCGGCCGGCCTCGACGTAGGGCGCGAGAACCTTACGCAGTTTCTTGGCATTGGTTCGATTGAGGTCGATCTCGTACGACTTGCCGTCGAGTCCGAAGGCGATCGTTTCCGCCGCTTCCGAGCCGTCGATGTCGTCGAAGAGAGTGACCACGACACGCTGCGCCACGAATATCGGTCCCTTCGCGCGGCACCTCTGCGATCACACCCCATGACGTGCGCGGACGCCACGGAGTTGTCGGGGAGATGCCGACTGTCCGGCTGTTATTGGGCAAAGTATCGGCTATTGCCAATTCCTTTGTACAGTGCCGGGCATTGCATTGTGAAGCCCGACTAAATCCTTCCGCGTGTCAGGAGGCAATGGGGTCCCACCGCTCTTCTGCGGTTTTTCCCAGGATTTTCCGTGCAGGCCCCCGCGTCGATGCGGGATCGTGATCGGGCTCACGTAGGATTCTACGAATCTACGCGGGTAGAAATTTTGTACGGGTAGTCTGAAGGGACCTGCTCAGCACCACACACCGGGAGTGCCAGTGGCACGCGTCGTAGTCGACGTCATGCTCAAGCCGGAGATCCTCGACCCCCAGGGCCAGGCGGTGCAGCGTGCACTGCCGCGTCTCGGTTTCGAAGGCGTCTCCGACGTACGTCAGGGAAAGCGATTCGAACTGGAAGTGGACGGACCGGTCGACGACGCCGCGCTCGCCCGCATCCACGAACTGGCGGAATCCTTCCTCGCCAACACCGTGATCGAGGACTTCACCGTGAAGGTGGAGGACGAGAAGGTGGAGGCGGGAAAGTGACCGCTCGTATTGGAGTCGTCACTTTTCCGGGCAGCCTCGACGACCGTGACACCCAGCGAGCGATCCGGCTCGCGGGCGCCGAACCCGTCGCCCTCTGGCACAAGGACAAGGACCTCAAGCAGGTCGACGCCGTGGTGCTGCCCGGCGGTTTCTCGTACGGCGACTATCTGCGGGCCGGCGCCATCTCGCGCTTCTCGCCCGTGATGGAGACCGTGATCGCGCAGGCGAAGGCCGGAATGCCGGTTCTCGGCATCTGCAACGGCTTCCAGGTCCTCACCGAGGCGCACCTCCTGCCGGGCGCGATGCTCGGCAACAACCACCTCCACTTCATCTGCCGCGACCAGAAGCTGCGGGTGGAGAACGCGGGAACCTCCTGGACCGCCGACTACGCGTCCGGCCAGGAGATCCACATCCCGCTGAAGAACATGGACGGGCGGTACGTCGCCGACGAGCGCACGCTCGACATGCTGGAGGCGGAGGGCCGGGTCGTGTTCCGCTACGTGGACGTCAACCCGAACGGCTCGCTGCGGGACATCGCCGGCATCACGAACGAGGCGGGCAACGTCGTCGGCCTGATGCCGCACCCGGAGCACGCCGTCGAGCCCCTCGTCGGCTCCGGCCGCACCGACGGCCTCCCCTTCTTCACCTCGATCCTCAAGAAGCTGGTCACCGCATGAGCCGCACGCCTCTGGACACGGTCGAGAACGCGGCCGCGACCCCCGACGTCGAGCTGCCCTGGGCCGAACTGGGCCTGAAGAAGGACGAGTACGAGCGCGTGGTCGAGATCCTCGGCCGCCGCCCGACCGGCGCCGAGCTCGCCATGTACTCCGTGATGTGGTCCGAGCACTGTTCGTACAAGTCGTCGAAGGTGCACCTGCGCCAGTTCGGCGAGAAGGCCCCGCAGTCCGACGCGCTCCTCGTGGGCATCGGCGAGAACGCCGGCGTCGTCGACGTCGGCCAGGGCTACGCCGTCACCTTCAAGGTCGAGTCGCACAACCACCCGTCGTACGTCGAGCCCTACCAGGGCGCGGCCACCGGCGTCGGCGGCATCGTGCGCGACATCATCGCGATGGGCGCCCGCCCCGTCGCGGTCGTCGACCCGCTGCGCTTCGGCGCGGCCGACCACCCCGACACCAAGCGCGTCCTGCCGGGCGTCGTCGCGGGCATCGGCGGCTACGGCAACTGCCTGGGCCTGCCCAACATCGGCGGCGAGGTCGTCTTCGACGCCTGCTACCAGGGCAACCCGCTGGTCAACGCCGGTGCCATCGGCGTCATGCGGCACGAGGACATCCACCTCGCCAAGGCGTCCGGCTCGGGCAACAAGGTCATCCTGTACGGGGCCCGCACGGGCGGCGACGGCATCGGCGGCGCGTCGATCCTCGCCTCGGAGACCTTCGACGACGCCAAGCCGTCGAAGCGTCCCGCCGTCCAGGTCGGCGACCCCTTCCAGGAGAAGCTCCTCATCGAGTGCACCCTGGAGGCCTTCGCCGAGAAGCTGGTCGTCGGGATCCAGGACCTCGGCGCGGCCGGCCTGTCCTGCGCCACCAGCGAGCTGGCGTCCAACGGCTCCGGCGGCATGCGCGTCACCCTGGACGACGTACCGCTGCGCGACTCCACACTCTCGCCCGAGGAAATCCTCATGAGCGAGTCGCAGGAGCGCATGTGCGCGGTCGTCGAGCCGGCGAAGGTCGACCGGTTCCTGGAGATCTGCGACAAGTGGGACGTCATCGCCACCGTCATCGGTGAGGTCACCGACGGCGACCGGCTGGAGATCTACTGGCACGGCGGCAAGATCGTCGACGTCGACCCCCGCACGGTCGCGCACGACGGCCCGGTCTACGAGCGCCCCTACGCCCGCCCCGAGTGGCAGGACGCGCTCCAGGCCGACGACGCGAACAAGCTGCCCCGCCCGGCGACGGGCGAGGAGCTGAAGGACCAGGTCCTCCAGCTCGTCTCCTCCCCGAACCAGGCCTCCAAGTCCTGGATCACCTCCCAGTACGACCACTTCGTGCAGGGCAACACGGTGCTGGCGCAGCCCGAGGACTCGGGCATGATCCGCGTCGACGAGGAGACCGGACTCGGCGTCGCCATCGCCACGGACGGCAACGGCCGGTACGCGAAGCTCGACCCGTACACGGGTGCGCAGCTCGCGCTCGCGGAGGCCTACCGCAACGTCGCGACGACCGGTGCCAAGCCGCTCGCCGTCTCCGACTGCCTGAACTTCGGCTCGCCCGAGGACCCGGCGGTCATGTGGCAGTTCGCCGAGGCCGTCCGCGGTCTCGCCGACGGCTGCCTGCAGTTGGGCACCCCGGTGACCGGCGGCAACGTCTCGCTCTACAACCAGACGGGCGAGGCGGCCATCCACCCGACCCCGGTCGTGGCCGTGCTGGGTGTCATCGACGACGTCGCCCGCCGTACGCCGGTCGCCTTCCAGGAAGAGGGACAGCTCCTCTACCTGCTCGGCGACACCCGCGAGGAGTTCGGCGGCTCGGCCTGGTCGCAGGTCGTCCACGACCATCTCGGCGGGCTGCCGCCGAAGGTCGACCTGGAGCGCGAGCGGCTGCTCGGCGAGATCCTCATCTCCGCCTCCCGCGACGGCATGATCGACTCCGCGCACGACCTGTCCGACGGCGGTCTGGTCCAGGCCGTGGTCGAATCGGCGCTGCTCGGCGGCAAGGGCGCGCGGCTGGTCGTGCCCGACGGTCTCGACGCCTTCACCTTCCTCTTCTCGGAGTCGGCGGGCCGCGCGGTCGTCGCCGTCCCGCGCTCGGAGGAGCTCCGCTTCAACGACATGTGCGGCGCGCGGGGCCTGCCCGTCACCCGGATCGGTGTCGTGGACGGGACCGAGGCCGACGCGACCGCGGTGGTCGAGGTGCAGGGCGAGTTCACGCTCCCGCTGACCCAGCTGCGCACGGCGCACGAGGGGACGATCCCGGCGCTCCTCGCGTAGCACCGGCGGCCGTACGAGTGTCAGGGCCCCGCCCGGGGAGACGGAATCCCGGGCGGGGCCTTCGCGCGCGCCCGCGCCCCGCGCCCGCGTCCGTCCACCGCCTACCCTGGGGATCATGCCTCCGGCCAGGAAACGCGCCCGCACCTATGACCCCGTCAAGACGCGCGCGGCGGTGCTCGCGCAGTTCGCCCACGTGCGCGACGGCGTACGCGGCCTCGACGAGGAGCGGTTGGCGCGGGCCTCGGACCTCGGTGACTGGAGCGTGCGGGACCTGGCAGCGCACCTGACGACGGCCCTCGAGAACGTCAGCCGCAACCTCGACCTGCCGGAGCCCGCGAGCCGGGAACTCGCGCTGCTCGACTGGCCGTTCGCCACCGCGGGACGGGCACAGGCCATCGCCGACGGCACGCGCCGGCTGGCCGCGGACCACCCCGACCTGGACGCGCTCTACGCCCGCACCGAGGAGCGGTACACCGAGCGACTGGCCGCCGCACCGGACGGACGGCTGCTCGCCACGCTCCGCCGGGCCCCCGGCTCCGGCCCGGAGACCGGGGCGCGCACCGGCGCCATGACCCTCGCGGACTATCTCGTCACCCGTACGGTGGAACTTGTCGTGCACACCGACGACCTGAACCGTGCCGCGGGGACGGACATCCCGTTCGACCGTCAGGCGCTGGCCATCTGCACCCGGCTGCTGGCCGACGCGCTCGCGGTGAAGGCGCCCGGCGCGTCGACGGAGGTGCGGATCCCGCCGTACGCCGTCGTGCAGTGCGTGGAGGGCCCCCGGCACACCCGGGGCACGCCGCCGAACGTCGTCGAGACCGACCCGCTGACCTGGATCCGGCTCGCCACGGGACGGGCGGACTGGCGGACGGCGCTGGACGAGGCCAAGGTCGGCGCGAGTGGGGACCGGGCGGATCTCGCCTCGCTCCTGCCGCTCATGGGCTGACCCGCACCCGCGCCGCCGGAGCGTCCGGGCACCGCCGCGCGACGACCGCGGGGCGCGCCTCGCGTGCCGGTCACCCGGTGCGGCCTGGCCTCCGCGAGAGGCCCCTGCCGGTGCCCGTCAGCGCGTGCCGAGCCCCCTCGCGCACCCGAGGCCCCTGCCGGTGCCCGTCAGCGCGTGCGGTGGGGCCTTGCGGTAGCGGCCCCGTGTCCCTCGCGGTGCGGCCTTGCGGCCCGGCCCCGTGTCCCTCGCGGACCCACCCGCGGAGCCACCCGCGGAGCCACCCGCTGAGCCACCCACGGAGCGACCCGTGGAGCGACGTCCCGTGGCGGTGGCGGATCCGGCGTCCCGGGCGAAGGGAACCGATCACCCCACCCGCCCCGTCCCAACGCCATGGACAAGCAGCGACTGACCCTCGGCGTCCTGGCCCTGCTTCCGCTCGCCGTCGCCTGCGGTACCGAGACGGCCGGCGGTGGCCCCGCGGGGACGGGCTCGTCGTCGGTCACCGCCGCGCGCACCGGCGTCACCGGTGTCCACTGGAACGTCGACAGCCTGACCGTCGACGGGAGGACCACCCGCACGCCCGCCGGCGCCTACCTGCGCATCGGCCGGGACGGCACTGTCGGCGGCAACCTCGGCTGCAACGGCTTCGGATCGACCGCCACCCTCAAGGACGACCGCGTCGGCTTCGGCGACGTCCGGATGACGGAGATGGCCTGCGGGAAGACCCCGATGGCCTTCGAGAGGAGCCTGGCCCGCGTCGTCGCCCGGGACACGTTCAACGCCGCGGTCAAGGGCGACAAGCTCACACTGACCAGCGGCGACGGCGACCGGATCGGTCTCACCAGGGAGGCGGACGCCCCGCTCCGGGGTACGAAGTGGACCATCACGTCCGTCGGCTCCGGCGACGTGGCCCGGTCGCTGCCCGCGGGAGCCGTGGCGTTCTTCGTCCTGGACGAGCGCCAGGACGCGCTCTCCGGCCGTCTCGGCTGCAACAACGTCTCGGCGAAGGCCACCGTCCGCGACGGACATATCACCCTCGGCGCCCCGAGGACCACCCGGATGGTGTGCGACGCCTCACTCATGGAGACCGAGCGCGCCCTGCTGCGCCTCTTCGACGGGACCGTCAGCTACGTACTGGATCACCGTTCCCTGGCCCTGACCAGCACAAACGGCACCCGTGTGACGGCGCTCGCCGACAAGTGAGCCGCAGCGGCCCCGTATCCCCAATTCGGACCAGTGGTCGATCTCGCCTACACTCGGAGCCGTGCCACGTGGTGACGGTCGACTCAATCATGATCTGCTCCCCGGCGAGAAAGGCCCCCAGGACGCTTGCGGCGTCTTCGGAGTCTGGGCCCCCGGTGAAGAGGTCGCCAAGCTCACTTACTTCGGGCTCTACGCCCTCCAGCATCGAGGCCAGGAATCCGCGGGTATCGCGGTCAGCAACGGCTCCCAGATCCTCGTCTTCAAGGACATGGGCCTCGTGTCCCAGGTCTTCGACGAGACCTCGCTCGGTTCGCTCCAGGGTCATATCGCGGTCGGTCACGCCCGCTACTCGACCACCGGCGCCTCCGTGTGGGAGAACGCCCAGCCGACGTTCCGTGCCACCGCGCACGGCTCCATCGCGCTCGGCCACAACGGCAACCTGGTGAACACGGCGCAGCTCGCCGAGATGGTCGCCGACCTGCCGAAGGACACCAACGGCCGGTCCACCCGGGTGGCCGCCACCAACGACACCGACCTGCTCACCGCGCTGCTCGCGGCCCAGGTCGACGACGACGGCAAGCCGCTGACCGTGGAGGAGGCCTCCGCGAAGGTCCTCCCGCAGGTCCAGGGCGCCTTCAGCCTCGTCTTCATGAACGAGCACACGCTCTACGCCGCCCGTGACCCGCAGGGCATCCGCCCGCTGGTCCTCGGCCGTCTGGAGCGCGGCTGGGTGGTCGCCTCCGAGTCCGCCGCCCTCGACATCTGCGGTGCCGCGTACGTCCGCGAGATCGAGCCGGGCGAGTTCGTCGCCATCGACGAGAACGGCCTGCGCACCTCGCGATTCGCGGAAGCGAAGCCCAAGGGCTGTGTCTTCGAGTACGTCTACCTGGCCCGCCCCGACACGGACATCGCCGGCCGGAACGTGTATCTGTCGCGTGTCGAGATGGGTCGCAAGCTCGCCGCGGAGGCCCCCGCGGAGGCCGACCTGGTGATAGCGACTCCGGAGTCCGGGACGCCCGCCGCGATCGGTTACGCGGAGGCCAGCGGAATCCCCTTCGGCGCGGGTCTGGTCAAGAACGCGTACGTCGGGCGGACCTTCATCCAGCCCTCGCAGACCATCCGGCAGCTCGGCATCCGCCTGAAACTGAATCCCCTGAAGGAAGTCATCAAGGGGAAGCGGCTGGTCGTCGTCGACGACTCGATCGTGCGCGGCAACACCCAGCGCGCGCTGGTGCGGATGCTGCGCGAGGCGGGCGCCGCCGAGGTCCACATCCGGATCTCCTCCCCGCCCGTGAAATGGCCCTGCTTCTTCGGCATCGACTTCGCGACCCGCGCGGAGCTGATCGCCAACGGCATGACCATCGAGGAGATCGGCACCTCGCTCGGCGCCGACTCCCTGTCGTACATCTCCCTCGACGGCATGATCGAGGCCACCACCATCGACAAGCCGAACCTGTGCCGCGCCTGTTTCGACGGCGAGTACCCGATGGAGCTTCCCGACCCCGAGCTGCTCGGCAAGCAGCTCCTGGAGACCGAGCTGGCCGCGGGTCCCGCAGCCACGGCCGCGGCTGACGCCATCCGTCGCCCGTAACTGCCGCAGAGCCCCGTTTCACCAACCCGAAAGATCCCAGGCAATGTCTTCTGTCTCTGATCAGTCATCTCCGGCGACGGGCCGTCCCTCCGGCGCTTCCTACGCGGCCGCCGGCGTCGACATCGAAGCGGGCGACCGCGCCGTGGAGCTGATGAAGGAGTGGGTGAAGAAGACGCAGCGCCCCGAGGTACTCGGCGGCCTCGGCGGCTTCGCCGGCCTCTTCGACGCCTCCGCCCTGAAGCGGTACGAGCGTCCGCTGCTCGCCTCCGCCACGGACGGCGTGGGCACCAAGGTCGACCTGGCCCGGCAGCTCGGCGTGTACGACTCGATCGGCCACGACCTGGTCGCGATGGTCATGGACGACATCGTGGTGTGCGGCGCCGAGCCGCTCTTCATGACCGACTACATCTGCGTCGGCAAGGTCCACCCGGAGCGCGTCGCGGCCATCGTGAAGGGCATCGCCGAGGGCTGCGTCCTCGCGGGCTGCGCCCTGGTGGGCGGCGAGACGGCCGAACACCCGGGTCTGCTGGGTCCGGACGACTTCGACGTCGCGGGCGCCGGTACGGGCGTGGTCGAGGCCGACCTGCTGCTCGGGGCGGATCGTATCCGCACGGGTGACGCGGTGATCGCCATGGCGGCCTCCGGGCTTCACTCGAACGGGTACTCCCTCGTCCGGCACGTCCTCTTCGAGCGGGCGAACCTCAGCCTCGACCAGCACATCGATGAGTTCGGCCGCACGCTCGGCGAGGAGCTGCTGGAGCCCACCAAGATCTACTCGCTGGACTGCCTGGCGCTCACCCGGACCACCGAGGTGCACGCCTTCAGCCACATCACCGGCGGCGGCCTCGCGGCGAACCTCGCCCGGGTGATCCCGGACGGCCTGCACGCGATCGTCGACCGTGAGACCTGGACCCCGGCCCCGGTCTTCGATCTCGTCGGCCGGACCGGCGAGGTCGAGCGGCTGGAGCTGGAGAAGACGCTGAACATGGGCGTGGGCATGATCGCGATCGTCCCCGAGGAATCGGCGGACGCGGCGCTCGCCACCCTCGGGGACCGTGGTGTGGACGCCTGGATCGCCGGCGAGATCACCGAGCGCGGCGAGCACACGACGGGCGCGGCCCTGGTCGGCGACTACGCGAGCTGACGCCCTTCGGGCAGCACAGAACCCGGTCCGGCGCTGACGCCCCGGACCGGGTGAAGTGCGGTTGCTACGAGAATTCTGCCGACAGAACCCACCGACGGAGAACCGCCGGCGAAGATCTGTCGGCAGAAGTCCGCCAACAGGAATCTGCTACGAGAGATCGCGGAAACCGCGAGGGACGCTGTTGCGTCAAGCGCCGCGACGTTGAGACTGGGGACCGGACTGTTCGTCCTCGTCCTCATCGTCGTCGTTGTAGAGATCCGCGTACTGGGCGTACGGGTCGTCTTCCTCGTCGTCGTCCTCGAACGGCTCGCCATTCGGCGGCTGGCTCGAAGTCGAAGCGCCCAGCTCATTGGCCAGGCGCGAGAGGTCAGTCCCGCCGCTGCTGTACTTCAGCTGGCGGGCGACCTTCGTCTGCTTGGCCTTTGCCCGGCCGCGCCCCATGGCTCGACCCCCTCGGATACGGGGCTCGGTGGCCCCAGAGTCTTGACACGCGTTCATGATCTGGAACGGACTCTCCGTGGAGAGACCGGTCCGTAGGGCTTCCACGGTACCTGAGCCCGCGCCCATACGGTACGTCGCCCGCAGGACGCGCCTTGGCCCAGAACCGGCGAGGTGCCCTGTCCCCGCTGGTCAACCGCGATTTTAACCTCTTCTTGGCGTCCGACCCGCCGACGGGGGTGAGAGTTCTCTCCAAGTCTTCCGTCGGCGGGTCCCTGACAACCAGGAAGTGGGCCGGAACGAGGGGTTCCGAATGGCCGGTTCCGTCAGCCGCGCCCGCGTGCCTCCGCCATCCGCTGCTCGGCGATCCGGTCGGCCGCGGCGGCCGGCGGAATCCCGTCCTCCTTCGCACGTGCGAATATGGCCAGCGTGGTGTCGAAGATCTTCCCGGCCTTCGCCTTGCACCGGTCGAAGTCGAAACCGTGCAGTTCGTCGGCGACCTGGATGACACCGCCCGCGTTCACGACGTAGTCGGGCGCGTACAGGATCCCGCGGTCCGCGAGGTCCTTCTCGACGCCCGGGTGCGCGAGCTGGTTGTTGGCGGCGCCGCACACGATCCTCGCCGTGAGGACCGGCACGGAGTCGTCGTTCAGTGCCCCGCCGAGCGCGCAGGGGGCGTAGATGTCCAGCCCCTCCACGCGGATCAGCGCCTCGGTGTCGGCGACGGCGGTGACGCCGGCCGGGTGCTTGTCCAGGATCCGCCGCACGGAGTCCGCCCGCACGTCCGTGATGACGACCTCGGCGCCGTCCTGGCGCAGATGGTCCACGAGGTGGTGGCCCACCTTGCCGACGCCCGCGACGCCCACCCTGCGGCCCCGCAGCGTCGGGTCGCCCCACAGGTGCTGGGCGCTCGCCCGCATGCCCTGGAAGACCCCGTAGGCGGTGAGCACCGACGAGTCGCCCGCGCCGCCGTTCTCCGGCGAACGGCCGGTCGTCCAGGAGCACTCCCGGGCCACGACGTCCATGTCGGCGACGTAGGTGCCGACGTCGCAGGCTGTGACGTAACGCCCGCCGAGCGAGGCCACGAACCGGCCGTAGGCCAGCAGCAGCGCCTCGCTCTTGATCTGTTCCGGGTCGCCGATGATGACGGCCTTGCCGCCGCCGTGGTCGAGACCGGCCATGGCGTTCTTGTACGACATCCCGCGGGAGAGGTTCAGCGCGTCGGCGACGGCCTCCTCCTCGCTCGCGTAGGGGTAGAAACGCGTCCCGCCGAGGGCGGGGCCCAGAGCGGTGGAGTGGATGGCGATGACGGCCTTGAGGCCGCTGGCCCGGTCCTGGCACAGCACGACTTGCTCATGACCCCCCTGGTCCGAGTGGAACAGGGTGTGCAGGACGCCGTCGGTTACGTCGGTCACTGTGGTGACTCCCAGGTAAGTAGCGGCGGTTGAGGACGGTGCCCGTGCGGATGGCGGGCGCCCGTGGGCACGAGGGTAGAGCCTGTGCCCGGTCACCATCCGCGCAGTGTTCAGGATCACCTTCTCCCGGAGTACGTTTCCGCACGGCCGTGGGACGATTTGCAGTGTTTTCCCGGTCGCTCGTGTGCCGGTTGAACACGTTCCCGTCCGGGTTTCGTGTTCGGCCCGATGGGGAGGGAGCAGAGGTGCCCAAGGTGTCCCCGGTGGTCGTCCCGTACGCGTCCTATCTGCGCGTCTACGAACCGCTGGCCGCCTTTGCGGAGCCGGAGCGCGGCCACTGGGCGCGCTATGCCCGGCGCGCGGAGCGTCCGTCGTACCAGGACGAACTGCGCCGCTCCCTGGCCGATTTGCTGCCGACGCCGCCGATCCCCGTGCCGGTGCACGAGAGCGCCGACGCGTTCGTGCTGGACGTCGACGGCGTGCTCTGTGTCTGTCCCTGGCGCACCCGGCTGCGGGGCTGGCAGGCGTTGGGGGAGCTGGCGGAGGAACTGCCGGCGTCGGTCCTGGACGCGGTGCTGCCCCCGCTCGTCCGCCGCCAGGCCGCCCTGGACCACGAGCGCTGGATGGCCCGCAACCCCGACGCCCGCCCGTGGATCCGCACCTCCACCTGGCAGGTGCCGCTGAACTGGTTCGTGCTCGTCTCCGACGAGGAGCGGGAGTACGAGAAGGGCGCGGGCGGTGACGGGGCGGCGCCGGTGCTGCGCTACCGGACACCGATGGTGCAGGCGCGCCGGCGGACCGCGCGGGCGCTGAAGACGCTCCGGGACACCCTCGACGAGGGGCCGCTCATCGACGGTCTGGTGGACGTGGGGCGCTGGCTGGAGGAGTTCCACCCGCGCTCGCTGGTCGAACTGGACTACGGCGGGCTGGTGCACGCCCTGCCGGCCGGGCATCTGGAGGACGACCACTCGGCGGCGGACGTCGCCGAGGGCATCGAGGCGCTGCGCAGCGGGGACGGGGCCGCCGCGGGCGAGGCGTACGGGCGGCTCGTGGAGCGCTGGCGCTCGGTCAGGGACCGGCAGTCCTCGAACTGAGGTCCAGCGGGTGATTCGGGTGATTCGGGTGGATCACGTGGGACGCGTGGGACGTGCGTGCCGTGCGGGGTGGGTGGGTCGCGCAGAACGGGCGGGACGGGTGCGTCGTGTGAGGCCGTCCGGGGCGTGTGACGCGTATCTCAGCCGACGGCAACCGAACTGACGTATGGTCCTCGCACGCCGAAGAGGTGCCACTGTGGGACGTAGTTCCTGACTACGGGACGTAGGTCCCGATCCGGTCTTTTGCGTCAAGGGCGTGTCAAGCGTGACGGATGGCACTTACCTGGCTCTTGCATCGCTTACCCCTCCCCGTGCCAAAATAGGACAAGGAGTCCGGGGAGGGCTCCTTCTACCCGTGTTTGGGTGGAATCTCCGCATTGCACGCTATGGGGGGTCTGGTGACTCCTGATCGCCCTGTGACTGATCGTCACAGTGTCGTGACTGTCCGCTATGGCATGGTCCATCGGCTTCCGTCGCTGATGAACACCTGGGAGGGCAATTCCATCGGTTTGGCCGACGCGGCTGGACGGATGGTGTAGTTGTAGTGCCGAGGACAAGCCGTTCGTCCTATAACCGACTCGACTCGCGTCCGCCATTTCGGGCAACGCGGGTCAAGGTGCAGAATTTAGAGGAAAGAACCGAGAAGGTTCGGTTCTCCCGAGGAGGCCGCTCATGACCGCTCGCACCCCTGATGCCGAGCCGCTGCTGACCCCGGCTGAGGTCGCCACCATGTTCCGCGTCGACCCCAAGACGGTCACACGGTGGGCGAAGGCCGGCAAGCTCACGTCCATCCGTACGCTCGGCGGGCACCGCCGCTACCGCGAAGCGGAGGTCCGTGCACTGCTCGCGGGCATCCCGCAGCAGCGTAGCGAGGCCTGAACAATTACATAATCGGGCAATTCGGCAGCTCCCCCAACCCGCCGAAAGGTCCGAACCACAGCTTCAAGCGACGCGGGTCCTGCCCCAACAGGGCTCCCGCCCGACCCAGTTCCACTCATGACAAGGGTGCGTCGTCGATCGCGCTGGACTCCGCCGGGTCCAGCGCGATTTTTTTGTGCCCCGACGGGGTCCCGGCCCGGCTCCGCCCGTGCTCCTGTGGTGCCCCGGGCGCGCCTCCTTGACGCCCTGTCCGGGCGCCGGCGGGGCGCGTGAGCGGAGGTGCGGAGGGTCTGTGAGCGGCCTTGCGCGAGTCTGGGGAGGGCTGTCGGATCTCCTGTGGGAGTCCTTGGCAGGTGGTGCAATTGCACATATTAAATTGACTAGTTGTAGGTGGGGTGTAAGTTTCGCTGTTCTGAAAACTTATGCGGTGACACCCGTCACATGCCAGAGTCCTTGTCGCTCATGACTCCTCTGCGCTAAAGGAGTTGGGGGGATGATGTATTCCCGGCGTCCCGGCGCAGGCACTGGAGTGGCTCTCGTCCTCGGCCGCCGTCTCGTCCTCCTCGCCGTGCGGGGCCGGTTCCATGGCCAGCCTCAGGAGCCGGTGGCAGATCGGGCAGTGCCGCGTCAGATGGCGGTATCCGGAGGCGGCCGACAGATGGGCGCGGAGCAGGGCGCGCGTCTCGTGCCGGGCCGATGCCGCCATGGGCCACCTCCAAGGGGTCGAGAGCCCTGGTTTCTGGGGTACCCGGGGAATGTGGCGCCGTCAAGACGCGGGAGCCCCGCGGACGGGGACGGGGTGGGGGTGCGGGGCGGTGTGGAGCGCGAGGGGTGCCGGACGTACGGGGGCGCCGGACGCGCCAGGGTGTGGGGCGCGCGAGGGCGCCGGACGCACGAGAGCCCGGGTCCGAAGACCCGGGCTCTCGTATCTACTGCGGTCCTGACGGGATTTGAACCCGCGGCCTCCACCTTGACAGGGTGGCGAGCACTCCAAACTGCTCCACAGGACCAGGTTTCGCAGCCACTGTTCGTGCGCTGTGCTGCGAAAAGAGACTGTACAGGAGGGTGAGCCCGGGGTCGAACTCACCCACCGTACGGGCCCCGTTACGGTGCCGCGGCGTCGATCGCCTTCACGATGCGCTTGTCGGAGACGGGGTACGCCGTGCCGAGCGCGTGGGCGAAATAGCTGACCCGGAGCTCCTCGACCATCCAGCGGATGTCCAGGACCTGTTGCGGGACCGGCCGGCCCTGCGGCATCTGCTCCAGGAGCCAGGCGTACTCGTCCTGCATCTCGTGGACCTTCTCCATGCGGGTGGTGTCCCGCTGGACGTTGGTCGGCATCTGCTGGAGCCGGCGGTCCGCCGCGACCAGATAGCGCATGAGGTCGGCGAGCCGCCGCAGACCGGTCGCCGTGACGAAGCCGGGCTTCACGAGGGCGTCCAGCTGCTTGCGCACGTCCGCGAGGTTCGCCAGCAGCACGGCGCTCCTGACGCCCTTCAGACGGCGCTCACAGGCCTGCCAGGCGGCCAGTACCTGCTGCACCTGACCGACTGTGCGCACCGTCGTGTCGACGATCTCGGCGCGCACCCTGTCGTACAGCTTGCGGTACGACTCCTCGTCCCACGCCGGGCCCCCGAAGTCGCCGATCAGCTTGTCCGCCGCGGCCGTCGCACAGTCGTCGAAGAGGGCCTGCACGGTGCCGTGCGGATTGGCGGACAGGGCGAGCTTCTGGGCGTTCGTCAGCTTGTCCGAGGCGAACTTGCCCGGGTTCACCGGGATGTTGCGCAGGATCAGCCGCCGGGTGCCCTTCCACATGGCCTGCGCCTGCTCGGCCTCGGTGTCGAAGAGGCGTACGGAGACCGTGTCGCCGTCGTCCACCAGGGCCGGGTAGGCCTTGACCGGCTGGCCCGCCCGGCGTGTCTCGAAGACGCGCGCCAGCGAGCCGATCGTCCAGTCCGTCAGGCCCGTGCGCTCCAGGGACTCGCCGCCCTCGCGCTCCGCCGTCGCCGCCGCGGCCTGTGAGATCGCCTTGCGGGCCTTCGGCTTCAGCTGAAGCTGCAAGGCCTCGAGGTCCTTGTCCTCGGCGAGCTTGCGGCGCCGCTCGTCGACGATCCGGAAGGTGATCTTCAGATGGTCGGGGACCCGGGACCAGTCGAAGTCGTCGGCGGTGAGCGTGACACCGACCATGCGCTTCAGCTCGCGGGCCATCGTCGTCGTGAGCGGCTCCTGGAGGGGGACCGCACGGTCGAGGAAGGCCCGCGCGACGTTCGGGGCGGGCACGTAGTTGCGGCGGATGGGCTTGGGGAGGGAACGGATCAGCTCCGTCACGACCTCCTCCCGCAGACCCGGGATCTGCCAGTCGAAGCCCTCGTCCGTCACCTGGTTCAGCACCTGGAGCGGGATGTGGACGGTCACGCCGTCGGCGTCCGCGCCCGGCTCGAACTGGTACGTCACACGGAACTTGAGAGGCCCCTGACGCCACGAGTCGGGGTAGTCGTCCTTGGTGACGGTCCCCGCCTTCTCGTTGATGAGCATCGAACGCTCGAAGTCGAGAAGCTCGGGCTCGTCGTGGCGCTTGTGCTTCCACCAGGAGTCGAAGTGCGCTCCGGACACGACGTCCGCCGGCACCCGCTGGTCGTAGAAGTCGAAGAGCGTCTCGTCGTCGACCAGGATGTCCCGGCGCCGGGCACGGTGCTCCAGCTCCTCCACCTCGGTCAGCAGCCGGCGGTTGTCGGCGAAGAACTTGTGGTGCGTGCGCCAGTCGCCCTCCACGAGGGCGTTGCGGATGAAGAGTTCGCGGGACGTCTCGGGGTCGATCCGCCCGTAGTTCACCTTCCGCTGGGCGACGATCGGTACGCCGTAGAGGGTGACCTTCTCGTACGCCATCACCGCCGCCTGGTCCTTCTCCCAGTGCGGTTCGCTGTACGTCCGCTTGAGGAGGTGCCCGGCAAGCGGCTCCACCCACTCCGGCTCGATCCTCGCGTTGACCCGCGCCCAGAGGCGGGAGGTCTCCACCAGCTCGGCCGACATCACGAAGCGCGGGGGCTTCTTGAAGAGCGCCGAACCGGGGAAGATCGCGAACTTGGCGCTGCGGGCGCCGAGGTACTCGTTCTTGCCGGTGCCGCGGCCGCTCTCGCCGCCGGTCTCCTTCACGTCCTTCATGCCGACGTGGGAGAGCAGTCCGGCCAGGAGCGAGACATGGACGCTCTGCTCGGCCGCGTCCTCCTCGTTCGGGTGGATGCCCATCTGCTTCGCGACCGTGCGCAGCTGGGTGTAGATGTCCTGCCACTCGCGGATGCGCAGGAAGTTCAGGAATTCCTGCTTGCACATGCGGCGGAAGGCGGAGGAGCCTCGCTCCTTCTGCTGCTCGCGGACGTACCGCCACAGGTTCAGGAACGCGAGGAAGTCGCTGGTCTCGTCCCTGAAGCGGGCGTGCTGCTGGTCGGCCTGCGTCTGCTTCTCGGAGGGGCGCTCGCGCGGGTCCTGGATGGACAGCGCCGCGGCGATCACCATCACCTCGCGGGCGCAGCCGTTCTTGTCGGCCTCCAGCACCATCCGGGCGAGGCGGGGGTCGACCGGGAGCTGGGCGAGCTTGCGGCCCGTCTCGGTCAGGCGCTTGCGCACGTCCTTCTGGGACGGGTCCAGCGCGCCCAGCTCCTGGAGGAGCTGCACGCCGTCACGGATGTTGCGGTGGTCCGGCGGGTCGATGAAGGGGAACTTCTCGATGTCGCCGAGGCCGGCCGCGGTCATCTGGAGGATGACGCTCGCCAGGTTCGTCCGGAGGATCTCCGCGTCCGTGAACTCCGGGCGGGTGGTGAAGTCGTCCTCGGAGTACAGGCGGATGCAGATGCCGTCGGACGTACGGCCGCAGCGGCCCTTGCGCTGGTTGGCGCTGGCCTGCGACACGGGTTCGATCGGCAGGCGCTGGACCTTGGTGCGGTGGCTGTAGCGGGAGATGCGGGCGGTGCCCGGGTCGATGACGTACTTGATGCCCGGGACGGTGAGGGACGTCTCCGCGACGTTGGTCGCGAGCACGATCCTGCGGCCGGTGTGGGGCTGGAAGACGCGGTGCTGCTCGGCGTGCGAGAGGCGGGCGTAGAGGGGGAGGACCTCGGTGAAGCGGTAGTTCTTCTTGGTGAGCGCGTCCGCCGTGTCGCGGATCTCGCGCTCGCCGGAGAGGAAGACGAGGATGTCGCCCTTGCCCTCGGCCTGGAGCTCCTCCACGGCGTCGGTGATCGCGGTGATCTGGTCGCGGTCCGCGTCGTCGCCGTCCTCCTCCAGGAGGGGGCGGTAGCGGACCTCCACGGGGTAGGTGCGGCCGCTGACCTCGACGATCGGGGCGTCGCCGAAGTGACGGGAGAAGCGTTCGGGGTCGATGGTCGCCGAGGTGATGACGACCTTGAGGTCCGGGCGCTTGGGGAGCAGCTGGGCGAGGTAGCCCAGCAGGAAGTCGATGTTGAGGGACCGCTCGTGGGCCTCGTCGATGATGATCGTGTCGTAGGCGCGCAGCTCGCGGTCGGTCTGGATCTCGGCGAGCAGGATGCCGTCCGTCATGAGCTTGACGAAGGTGCCGTCCGGGTTGACCTGGTCGGTGAAGCGGACCTTCCAGCCGACGGCCTCGCCCAGGGGGGTGTCCAGCTCGTCGGCGACGCGTTCGGCCACCGTGCGGGCGGCGATGCGGCGGGGCTGGGTGTGGCCGATCATGCCGCGGACGCCGCGGCCGAGTTCGAGGCAGATCTTGGGGATCTGGGTGGTCTTGCCGGAGCCGGTCTCGCCGGCGACGATCACGACCTGGTGGTCGCGTATGGCGTCGGCGATGTCCGACTTCTTCTGGCTGACCGGGAGCTGCTCGGGGTACGTGACGGTGGGCACGCGGGAGCGGCGCTCGGCCATGCGGGCCTCGGCCTTGGTGACCTCCGCCTCGATCTCGGCGAGCACGGCGGTCCGGGCCTCGGGCTTGCGGATCCGGCGCGCGCCCTCGAGCCTGCGGCCGATCCGGTGCGCGTCGCGCAGGGACAGCTCGGCCAGGCGGGGGGCGAGATCGCCGAGGGCGGGGGCAGGGTGCGTAGACATACGCGGTCCAGGATCTCACCTCGCCGAAATTCCTGGCGAACGGTTTTGGGTGGGTGGGGGCTGTGGCGGTGTCGGGGCTGTGGTGGGTGGGTCGGGGCCGTGCCGGTGTGTCGAGGCCGTCGCCGTTGGATCAGACGTGGGTCCGGGGTGGTGGACGCTGCTCGATCCGGGCGTGAGCGACGGCCTTGCGACACACCGGCACGGCCCCTTCCGTGCGTCGTCAGTCGTCAGCCGTCGGTCGGCAGCTGTCAGCTGTCGGTCGTCAGCCGTCGGTCATCTGTCATCGGTTGCCGGTGATCGGTCGCCCGTCGCGGTCGCGGGTGAGTGGCTGGGTGGAGGTGGTGGGTGGATCTTTGCTTGGGACGGGTCGGAGTGAGGGACCTGCGGGCGGTTGGTGCGGTCCCTTTTGTACGGCGGTGGGTTACGGGTTTTTGGGGGGTGCCGCGGGTGGTGCGGGAGGGGTCGGGTCCCGGCGGGTGGGGTCCGACTGGGCCATCGCCTGGGCCGTGTTGGAGACGGCCTTGATGCCCAGGTACGCCGTGGTCATGCTGCTGACGGCGGTGAAGGCCGCGGTGAGGACGCCGATGATGACGGACTTGTCGCCGTCCAGGCGCCAGACGCCGAAGATCGCCACGCCGGCGATCGCCAGATTGCTCAGGAGGACCGCCTGCAGTCCGTATCTGGCTCGGTAGCGCTCCAGGTCGAGTTCGCGCACCGGCGCCTGCCGCCTGGCCGCGGTCTGCGGCTTCGGCTCGCCCTTGAGTAACACCATGGGTTCCCTATCCCCGGACACCGCGTCCTGCACGGTGCATGCCAAGTTCAGGGGTGAACCATACGATGAAGGGCCCCGTCCGACCGGACGGGGCCCTTCATGTGGTGGCTGGGGCCGGGGTCGAACCGGCGACCTATCGCTTTTCAGGCGATCGCTCGTACCAACTGAGCTACCCAGCCACGAGGTTTCCTGGGAAACCTCAGCGGTCCTGACGGGATTTGAACCCGCGGCCTCCACCTTGACAGGGTGGCGAGCACTCCAAACTGCTCCACAGGACCAAGCTGTTGCGTGCGACGCGTGAACAGTGTCGCACACGGTGTTGCGTGCCCCCAACGGGATTCGAACCCGTGCTACCGCCTTGAAAGGGCGGCGTCCTAGGCCGCTAGACGATGAGGGCTATCGGCCCGCCTGGGCGCTTCCTCAGCGCGTCGGGGACGTGAGAAGCATATGGGATGGCGGGAGGTATCGCCAAAACGGTTTACGGGGTGGTGCCGGAAGGGCTGGAGGAGAGAGGAGGAGGGGGAGAAGTGGGAGGGGGAGAGGTGGGGGCGCCGGGGTGGTTCTCCTTCGGGAGGTGGCGGCTGACCTCGGCCGTGGTGAGGCCGAGGCCGCCCAGTTTGATCTCGTCCCAGGCCTGGAGGCGGCGGGTGTCCCGGTCGACGTAGAGGACCGAGGCCTCGATGGGATCCGGGTAGGTGCCCTCGATCGCGCGCAGACCGCTGCCGCCCGTCGAGCCCTCGACGCGCAGCCGGGTGCCGTACTTCATGACCTCGGTCTGCTCGTGGTGCAGGTGGCCGGCCAGGACCAGGGGCACCTCGCCGTCCGTCAGCCGGGCCGCCGAGGGTTCGTGGGCGACGGCTATGTCGACGGGCGTGCCCGCCGCGCGCTGGTCGCGCAGGGACGAGGCGAGGCGCGCGCCGGCCAGTTCCTCCGCCGCGCCGCCGCCGGGCGCGGTCGAGCGGTCGGGGGTGAACTGCGGGTCGCCGATGCCCGCGAAACGCAGGCCCGCGACCGTGAGCGCGCGCCCGTCGTCCAGGACGTGCGCGTTCTTCAGGTGTTCCAGATGACGCTGGGTGAGGCGGCTGTCGTGGTTGCCCCTGACCCAGACGTAGGGCGCGCCCAGGTCGGCGATCGGGTCCAGGAAGCCGTTCTCGGCCGCCGTGCCGTGGTCCATGGTGTCGCCGGAGTCGACGATCACGTTGATGTCGTACTGCTTCACCAGCGACGCGACGATCTTCCAGCTCGCCGGGTTGAGGTGGATGTCGGACACGTGCAGGACCCGGATCGTGCTGGGGTCCGGTTCGTAGGCCGGGAGCGTGGAGGTGACGTCGTACAGCTTCGTCACGTTCGTCACCAGGCGCGCCAGTTCCTTCTGGTACACGTCGAATTCGCTGACGATGCTGCGGGCGTTGCCGACGAGGGAGGGGGCGGAGGAGAGCAGGCCCGAGAACTTCGGTTCCAGCACCGAGTCCGGGTTCCAGGTGGCGAAGGCCGTCGCTCCGGAGGCGGCGAGGAGGGTGAGGGCCAGGCCGCCGGCGGCGAGGGCGCGGCGTGGCCGCCGGTAGACCGCGAGGCCGAGTGCCGTGGCCCCGGAGACGACCGCGACGCAGGACCGTACGGCCAGGTCGAGGGTGCCGTGCTCGACGTCGTGCGCCACCTCGTCCTGGAGGCCCGAGAGACGCTCGGGGTGGTCGACCAGGGCCTGGGCGCGGACGG
This sequence comes from Streptomyces fagopyri, assembly GCF_009498275.1. Lineage (NCBI taxonomy): Bacteria > Bacillati > Actinomycetota > Actinomycetes > Kitasatosporales > Streptomycetaceae > Streptomyces > Streptomyces fagopyri. The sequence goes on from NZ_CP045643.1 coordinate 4,944,294, forward strand.
GGTCGAGCTGGTCGACGTTGACGTCGAGCCGGACGGGGGCGACGTGACTGTCGAGTTCGAGGGCGCCCAGCGGGGAGACGTTTATCTTCGTGCCGCCGGTCAGCGAGGGGCGCAGGGTCATCGTGGTGTTCATCGGGCCGACCGGGACGCGCACGTTGCCCACGATGAGCAGGCCCAGCCAGGCGCCGAGCAGGACGACGGCCGTCAGGCCGAGGGCCCTGGTGTACGGGGACGGCTGCTGGACCAGCTCCTGGGCCACGGGACGGACCCGGGGGGCGCGGCGGGCGGTGCGGCGGACGCGGCTGCCGAGGACGCTGCAGCGGCGGGCCAGGGCGGTCGCGGGGACGGATACGGCGGCGGGGACGCGGACCATTGGTCCCGTATGCCCAAGGGCGCGGGCGGGTATGCGGTGCGGCGCCGGGGGGCGGTCCTCCCGCCCCCCGGCGGGGCCCGGTGGCTCCGGTGCCGGGACGGCTCGGTGACCGTCTGTCCCGCCGACTCTCGTGGGGAGCGGTCGTGCCGGACAATGGCGGTGTGCTGGAGATGACGCGCGAGGAGTTCGAGGAACTGGTCGCCGAGTCGTTGGACCGGATTCCGCCGGAGCTGACACGGCTGATGGACAACGTGGCGGTGTTCGTCGAGGACGAGCCCGACCCGTCCGACCCGGGGCTGCTCGGGCTCTACGAGGGGACTCCGCTGACCGATCGCGGGGAGTGGTACGCGGGGGTGCTGCCGGACCGGATCACGATCTACCGGGGACCGACCCTGCGGATGTGCGCGACCCGGGAGGACGTGATCGCGGAGACCGAGGTGACCGTGGTGCACGAGATCGCCCACCACTTCGGGATCGACGACGAGCGGTTGCACGCGCTCGGATACGGGTGAGCCGTCCGGCGGGCGGGCGTCCTGCCGCGTGTCCTCTTGCGGGCGGCGGGAGTTGGGCAGGGGGACCCGCCGAACTTCCCCGGGCTCTCGGCAGCGATCGAGCAGGGGAGACCCCACCCGGAGGTGGCTGCCCGTGCGCGCCCTGTACGTACCCGTCCGTCTGGCCGCCACGGTCATCGTCGTAGCGGCCGCCGCCGGCTGCATGAGCGTGGGTGACGACGCGGGCCACCCCGAGCCCGCGCACTCCGCCGGGCACCACGGGGCCGGGGCACGGGGCGGGGGATCCGCGGGGGGCGGGGGCGGGGGCGGGTTCCACGGGGGGACGGGGGCGAAGGGGGGTGCCCCCGACCGGCCCGGCGAGTCACGGTCCGGGACGGCGTCCGCGTCGGCGTCGGCGTCGGGTGCGGCGAAGCCGTCCGGCGGAGCGAGCGGGAGCGGGGACGGGAAGGGCCGGCCGGCCGGGCCCGGTCCGTCCGGCGGTGTGCCGAGTCCCACACGCGCGACGTCCGATCCGACACCGCCGCCCCCGCCTCCGCCGCCGCCCTCGTCGCCGTCCCCCGAGCCGAGCACGGCGGAGCCGTCGTCGTCCGCGCACGAGCAGGCCACCCAGATGCTGAACCGGGAGCCGGCGCCGCGGGCCGGGGATCCGGTCCGGCGCAACCGGTGGTGGTGAGGACGCGAGCGGGCCGGTACGAGGAGGAGGCGGCGGGGCGGACGGGGAGCGGCGGGAGGAAGTGTCGGGCGAGAGACGGGAAAAGGGTGGGGTGAGGGGGCCGGGAATAGGTTCGGAGACGGGGATGTTCCTCTCCCTGTACGCGCCTGACCTGGCTCTTCGCGGTCAGTTTGCCTTCAGGGGTGAGGGGTGCGTATGGTAGTAGATCGTTTGATCCCATTTGCCCGGCGCCAACGCAGAGAGCGCCGCGTGGCGCGTACTCTCCCTTGCCGTGGCCGGACCGCATAGAGGCGGTCGATTGCGACTTCACGGAGTTTGGGCGCGTGCCGAAGAACTCCGGAAGGTTCGCATTTCGCATGTCTGTTTCCAGTACTGATCACGTCGTCGTGCCCGAGAACAACGAGGGCGACAACATCGAGGGCGCCCAGGCCGCTGTCGAGACCGTGGAGGCCGTCGAGGCCACCGAGTCCGCCGCTGCCGCCCCCGAGATCACCTTCGCCTCCCTCGGTCTGCCCGAGGGCGTCGTCCGCAAGCTCGCTCAGAACGGCGTGACCAGCCCGTTCCCGATCCAGGCCGCGACCATCCCGGACGCCCTGGCCGGCAAGGACATCCTCGGCCGCGGCCGCACCGGCTCCGGCAAGACCCTCTCCTTCGGTCTGCCGACCCTGGCGCGGCTCGCGGGCGGCCACACCGAGAAGAAGAAGCCGCGCGCCGTCATCCTCACCCCGACCCGTGAGCTGGCCATGCAGGTGGCCGACGCGCTCCAGCCCTACGGCGACGTCCTCGGCCTGAAGATGAAGGTCGTCTGCGGCGGTACGTCGATGGGCAACCAGATCTACGCCCTGGAGCGCGGCGTCGACGTCCTCGTCGCCACCCCGGGCCGTCTGCGCGACATCATCAACCGCGGCGCCTGCTCGCTGGAGAACACCCAGATCGCCGTCCTCGACGAGGCCGACCAGATGTCGGACCTGGGCTTCCTGCCCGAGGTCACCGAGCTGCTCGACCAGATCCCGGCCGGCGGCCAGCGCATGCTGTTCTCCGCCACGATGGAGAACGAGATCTCCACGCTGGTCAAGCGCTACCTGACCAACCCGGTCACGCACGAGGTCGACAGCGCCCAGGGCAACGTCACGACCATGTCGCACCACATCCTCATCGTGAAGCCCAAGGACAAGGCGCCGGTCACCGCCGCGATCGCCTCCCGCAAGGGCCGCACGATCATCTTCGTCCGCACCCAGCTGGGCGCCGACCGCATCGCCGAGCAGCTGCGCGACGCCGGTGTGAAGGCCGACGCGCTGCACGGCGGCATGACGCAGGGCGCCCGCACCCGGACGCTGGCCGACTTCAAGGACGGTTACGTCAACGCGCTCGTCGCGACCGACGTCGCCGCCCGCGGCATCCACGTCGACGGCATCGACCTGGTCCTGAACGTGGACCCGGCCGGTGACCACAAGGACTACCTGCACCGCTCCGGCCGCACCGCCCGCGCCGGCCGCTCCGGCACCGTCGTGTCGCTGTCGCTGCCGCACCAGCGCCGTCAGATCTTCCGGCTGATGGAGGACGCGGGCGTCGACGCCGCGCGTCACATCATCAACTCCGGTACGGCCTTCGAGCCCGAGGTCGCCGAGATCACCGGCGCCCGGTCGATGACCGAGGTCCAGGCGCAGTCCGCGGGCGACGCCGCCCAGCAGGCTGAGCGCGAGGTCACGCAGCTCACCAAGGAGCTGGAGCGCGCGCAGCGTCGTGCCGCCGAGCTGCGCGGTGAGGCCGACCGTCTGGTCGCCCGTGCCGCGCGTGAGCGCGGCGAGGACCCGGAGACCGCGGTCGCCGCGGCCGCGGAGGCCGTGGTCGAGCAGGCCGCGGCGGAGGCTCCCGCCGAGGTGCCGGCCGCCGTGTCCGAGCAGCCCGCGGAGCGTCCGGCCTACGAGCAGTCGCGTCCGCGCCGTGACGAGCGGGGCAACTACGAGCGTCGTGACAACGACCGTGGCGGCTTCCGCCGGGACAACGACCGTGGCGGTTTCAACCGCGACGACCGTGGCGCCCGCCGGGACGACCGTGGCGGCGACCGTGGTGGCTTCCGCCGCGACAACGACCGTCGGGACGACCGTGGCGGCCGTTCCTTCGAGCGTCGTGACGACAACCGCGGTGGCGGCTTCAACCGTGACAACCGTGGCGGTGGCTTCAACCGCGACGACCGTGGCGGCCGTTCTTTCGAGCGTCGTGACGACAACCGTGGCGGTGGCTTCAACCGCGACGACCGCGGTGGCCGTTCTTTCGAGCGTCGTGACGACAACCGTGGTGGCGGTTTCAACCGCGACGACCGCGGTGGCCGTTCTTTCGAGCGTCGTGACGACAACCGCGGTGGCGGTTTCAACCGCGATGACCGCGGTGGCCGTTCTTTCGAGCGTCGTGACGACAACCGCGGTGGCCACCGGGGCAGCGACCGTCCCTTCAACCGTGACCGTCAGGGCGACCGCCCCACGGGCGGCGGCTTCCGCTCCGGCGGCCACGACCGCCCGCAGGGCCGTCGTGACGACCACCGCACGACGGGCACCGGCACCGGCACCGGCTCCTTCCGCCGTGACGAGAAGCCGCGCTGGAAGCGCAACGGCTGACCGTCGCTGACCTGATCAACCGATGTGGCCCCCACCCGAGTTCGGGTGGGGGCCACATCGCTGTCCGGGCCCGCCTGCGGCGAAAAAACGCACGTTCGACGGTCAACTCTCTGTATGATCGGCCGACTTGCGTGCGGGGGATGCGGCGGCCGGGGGCCGGGCCGACATCTGGGACGGCTTTGCCTCTCCGCACTGTTCCGGGAGGGGACCCTTGCTTCACCATGCCTCAGTCCGACATGCCCGAGTGAGACGCGTCGCCGTCGCCACCGCCGCGTCGGCGGCGCTCGCCGGCGGTCTGATCCCGCTGCTGCCGGCGTCCGCGTCCGCGGTGGGGGCGGCTCAGGAGACGGTGGTTCCGGCCACGCAGCGGAGCACCTACACGTCGGCGGCGCTCTTCAACGGTTCGACCTACGGGGGGCACGACGGTGCGGGCGCGCGGGGGGTCTTCCACCGGCTGGAGGGATACTCCGGGCTGGTCTGGACGCGCTACGCGGACGGGGTGTCCGTACCGGTGAAGCAGCCGGCGGGCGTCCTCGGCACCTGGGGCACGGGCAGTGACGTCCTGGCCTACCGCTACGAGAACCGTCGGGTCGACCTGTGGGACGCCACCGACGGGTCCACGCGCACCGTCCAGCCGCCCGCGGGCATGGGCCTGTTCACCGCGTACGGCGATCTGGCGATCGGGTACCGCGTCGTCACCGCCGAGGACGGCAGGACCAGCAAGGAGATGCACCTGCTGTTCCCCGAGCCGGACGGCACGACACGTGACGTGCCGGTCACCGGACTGCCCGCGGGGCTCCAGTTGCTCTCCCCGCGGGGCGGGGACTCCGACGGACTGCTCTTCGACGCGTTCCAGGACGGTCGGTACCGGGCGGTCATGGTCGACCGGCGGACGGGGCAGGTGAGTGGCATGACCGCACCGCGCTCCGAGGTCTACCTGGACGCGCAGGTCACTCCGGAGCACGTCGTCCTGTTCAACGCGGGCGAGGCGAAGGTTCTGGTGCTCGGGCGGTCCGATCTGTCGGCCGCGCCCACCGAGGTCACGCTGGACGGCGGGAGCGGCGTGAACCCCGCTCAGGACCTCGCCGTGGTCGGCGACTGGCTGGTCCACCGGCCGAGCGGCGGGACGACGGTGACCGCCGTCCCGGTCACCGGCGGGCCCGCGGTGACCGTGCTGCCCGTGTCGGACCCGTACATCTCCGCCGTCCCGGACGGCACCGCAGTCGCGATGGGCCGTACGGCCTCCGGGGACTGGGGCATCCAGCGGATCCACGCCGGTGACGACGGCAGGCCCGTCGTCACCCCCGTCAAGCCGCTGCCCAAGCCGCCCGCCCGGGTTCAGGGGATCTCCCTCGACCAGGGCCGTCTCGTCGTCACGGACACCAGCAGGAACGGAACGCGGGACGACTACGCGCGGACCGTCGCCGTGACCGGAAGCCCCGAGTTCGGGGAGCGTGCCGACTTCACCCCGCGCCTCGCGTCCAACGTGGTGTTCGGCTCCTGCGCGACCGACGGCGAGGCCTGTGCGCCGCTGCACGGCACGGCCGACGGCCGGATCGTCTGGCTGGAGCACGGGTCGGCGACCGAAGAGGTGCTTCGGGCGAACGGTCCCACGGCGGCGGGACTGTGGCAGCGGAGCGTGCCCGCGGGCGGCCGGGTCACCGATGTCTCGGGCAGGTACGTCCTCCACACCACCGCCGACAAGCAGTACGTGTACGCGATCGGCGACGACGGCGCCCCCGTGGTCACCCGCGCCCCCGGCGCCGCCGCCCTCTCCGGCAACGTGCTCTGGACGCCCGGCGCGACGCCCGGCACCGTCACCGCGTACGACCTGAGCGCGAAGAGGACCGTCGAGACCCTCACCACCGACGCGGGCTGCGCGCCCACCGAACTCCAGGCACTCGGCCGCTGGATCTACTGGACCTGTGACGGCAGGGCCGGAGTCTTCGACCGGACCACGAAGCGGTCCGTGGCCGTGCCGGCGGACGAGGCGAAGCTCGGCGACGGGTACGTCGTCACGCACGACAGGCGGGCCGGGAAGCTGACGCTCACGACGGTCGCCGGCGGCGGCGCCGAGAGCAGGGTCATCGGCGATCTGCCCGACACCGGGGTCTCGCAGCGGGACGTGCGCTGGACGGTCGACGAGTCCGGGGCGAACGCCGCGTACGTGGACGACCAGGAGCGCGTGCACCTCGTGCCGTCGGGCGTGCCGCAGCAGCCGCTGGGCCTGCTGTCGCCGGCCGCGAACGCGTCGTCCGTGCACGCGCGCACCAGCGACGCCACGCCGGACACCCTGACGACCCTGCTGCTGTCGAAGCCGGCCGCGAAGTGGGACCTGACGGTGCGCAGCCGCGCCACCGGCAAGGTGTACGACGACGGCCGCGACGGAGGCGCCGCGCGCGGTGAGCTGAACGTCGGCTGGTCCGGTGACGATCCGGCGCTCAACGGCGACACCTCCCTGCCGGACGGCTCCTACGACTGGACCGTGTCCGTCACGCCCGCGGACGGTGTCGGCGGGCCGCTCCAGGTGCGCGGCACCGTCCGGTTGAAGGGCGGCAGCCCGGTGCGCCACGACCACGTGGGGTCCGACGGGCAGCCGGACGGTGTCGGTGACCTGCTCACCCTCAACTCCTCGGGCGGTCTGACCTTCCAACAGGGCGACGGGAAGGGCGCGTTCGCCGGGAAGGTCACCGGCGGCGGCTGGTCGGCGAAGACGGTCGCGGTGCCGTTCGGTGATCTGAACGGCGACCGCTGCAACGACGTCCTGGTGCGGATGAGCGACGGGTCCCTGCGCGGCTACAAGCCGTCGTGCGGGACGGCGCCGGCTTCCTCGACGTCGTACAAGTCGCTCGGCACCGGCTGGAACGCGTACGACGTGCTCACCTCGCCCGGTGACCTGACCGGTGACCGGCGGGCCGATCTGCTCGCGCGCAAGGCATCGACCGGCGACCTGTACCTGTTCGCCGCGAAGAGCGACGGAACGCTCGCCGCGGGCAAGAAGATCCGTTCCGCGTGGACCGGCTACACGAAGATCGTCGGTGCCGGGGACCTGAACGGCGACGGGATCGGTGACCTCCTCGCCCGCGACAAGGCCGGGACGCTGTACCGCTACAGCGGCACGGGTACGGGGCTGTTGAAGGACCGGGTGAAGGTCTTCTCCGCCTGGGGGGCGTCCTACAACGCGGTCGTCGGGGTCGGCGACATCACCGGCGACGGGAAGAGCGACCTCGTCGAACGCGACACCGCGGGGAACCTCTACCGCAACGCCGGCACGGGGACCGGGTCGTTCGGGTCGCGGGTGAAGATCGCCGGCGGCTGGCAGGGCTACAAGGGCCTTTTCTAGCCAATCCCGCGTCTTGATCGGTGCATGTCGAGCCCCCGGTGAGGGAATCGCTGGGGGCATGACAGATGACGCCAGGACGAGTGGGCTGTCGGACGAAGAACGGCTTGCCCAGCTCGGCTATACGCAGGTTCTCGCCCGCCGCATGTCGGCGTTCTCCAACTACGCGGTCTCCTTCACGATCATCTCGGTGCTCTCGGGGTGTCTGACGCTTTATCTGTTCGGCATGAACACCGGCGGCCCCGCCGTGATCACCTGGGGTTGGGTCGCGGTCGGACTGATGACGCTGTTCGTCGGGCTGTCGATGGCCGAGATCTGTTCGGCCTATCCGACGTCGGCAGGGCTGTACTTCTGGGCGCACCGGCTCGCCCCCGAGCGGTCCGCGGCGGCCTGGGCGTGGTTCACGGGGTGGTTCAACGTCCTCGGGCAGGTCGCGGTGACCGCGGGCATCGACTTCGGCGCGGCGTCGTTCCTGGGCGCCTACCTGAACCTGCAGTTCGATTTCGAGGTCACGCCGGGCCGGACGATCCTGCTCTTCGCGGGCATCCTCGTCCTGCACGGGCTGCTCAACACCTTCGGGGTACGGATCGTCGCCCTCCTCAACGACATCAGCGTGTGGTGGCACGTGCTGGGCGTCGCGGTGATCGTGGGCGCCCTCGCCTTCGTGCCGGACCACCACCAGTCCGCCTCCTTCGTGTTCACGCACTTCGTGAACAACACCGGGTGGGGCAGCGGTGTGTACGTCGTCCTCGTCGGCCTGCTGATGGCGCAGTACACGTTCACCGGGTACGACGCCTCCGCCCATATGACGGAGGAGACACACGACGCGTCGACGGCCGGTCCCAAGGGCATCGTGCAGTCCATCTGGACGTCGTGGATCGCCGGCTTCGTCCTCCTGCTCGGCTTCACCTTCGCCATCCAGTCGTACGACAAGGAGCTGGGCTCGGCGACCGGCGCGCCGCCGGCGCAGATCCTGCTCGACGCGCTCGGGGCGACCGCGGGCAAGCTCCTGCTGCTGGTCGTGATCGGCGCGCAGCTGTTCTGCGGGATGGCGTCGGTGACCGCCAACAGCCGCATGATCTACGCCTTTTCGCGCGACGGGGCGCTGCCCTTCTCCCGCGTGTGGCACACCGTGAGCCCGCGCACGCGCACACCGGTCGCGGCGGTGTGGCTGGCGGCGCTGGCGGCGTTGGTGCTGGGGCTGCCCTACCTCATCAACGTGACCGCGTACGCGGCCGTGACGTCGATCGCCGTGATCGGGCTCTACATCGCGTACGTCATCCCGACGTTGCTGCGGCTGCGCAAGGGCGAGGCGTTCGAACGGGGGCCGTGGCACCTGGGCCGCTGGTCGCGCGCGATCGGTGTCGTCTCGGTCGTCTGGGTGGCCGTCATCACCGTTCTGTTCATGCTGCCGCAGGTCTCCCCGGTCACCTGGGAGACGTTCAACTACGCCCCGGTCGCGGTCCTCGTGGTCCTGGGTTCGGCGGCGGCCTGGTGGACGGCGTCGGCCCGCCACTGGTTCCTCAACCCCGACCACGCCCGTAACCGGGCCCGTGAGGCGGCGCGCAAGGGTGCGCCCGAACCGGTCGATCCGTAGCCTTGGGCGCGATCGGTCCCCGGCCGTGCGCGCCTTCGGCGTGGCCGGGAGACCGATACCCGATCGGAGTCCCGGCCTCGTCCGGCTATGCTCGGGGATGCGTCGGCGCGGGATGGATGCGGGCCGGTGCGTGGACCCTTAGCTCAATTGGCAGAGCAGTGGACTTTTAATCCATTGGTTGTGGGTTCGAGTCCCACAGGGTCTACCGACGAGCCCCGGACCGGAACGCTTCCGGTCCGGGGCTCCGGTGTGTCCGGGGCGGCCGGGCTCAGCCCGCCGTGAGCTCCGGCAGCGAGAGCGTGTGCTGGGTCTGGAGGACCTTGGCGCGGAGGTAGCGCACGTTGTGGGCCGTGGTGAAGACACCCGTGGGCACGCGGTGGGAGACCTCGATACCGAGGTCGCGGAGCTGCTCGGCCTTGTCGGGGTTGTTGGAGAGCAGGTCGAGGGAGCCGATGCCGAGGGCCCGGAGCATCTGGGCCGCCGCGGTGTAGTCGCGGTCGTCCTCGGGCAGGCCGAGGGCGGCGTTGGCGGCGTAGGTGTCGAGGCCCTGGTCCTGGAGGGCGTACGCGTCGAGCTTGTTGTAGAGGCCGATGCCGCGGCCCTCCTGACGCAGGTACAGGAGCACGCCGCCGCGTTCCGCGATCCGCTCCACCGCCTCGCGCAGCTGGGGTCCGCAGTCGCAGCGGGCCGAGCCGAAGACGTCGCCGGTCAGGCACTCGGAGTGCAGCCGCACCAGCGGGGTCGCGCCCGCGTCGCCGATCACGACGGCGAGGTGTTCGCGGCCGTCGGTCAGACCGTGGAAGGTGACCAGCTCCGCGTCGACCGAGTAGCCGTCGCCGAAGCGCAGGGGCACGGCGACGCGGGTGCGCACCGTGGCGGTGGGGAAGTCGCGCATGTTGTCTCTCCGGTCCAGCGGGTCGGTGGCAGTGGTTTCCCGGCGGTGTGTTTCATATTTGAAGCACAGTCTCGGAAAGCGACCGTACATGATGCTTTAAAGTTCAAGCAACACTTTCGGGGGAGACGCGCCGACCGCGGCCCGGCCGCCTCCCCCGTCCGCGCGTCCTCAGGAGGAACGCCGCCGCCATGGCAGATCTTCCCCCTGGATCCCGGGCCCGTCCCCCTGGATGCCGTGGATGACGCTCGCGCAGATCTCCTCCAACTGCCCCACCTGCTCCGGGGTCAGCCGGTCGAAGAGCGCCGTGCGCACCTGCTCCACATGTCCGGGCGCCGCCCGTTCGAGAACGTCCATGCCCTCGTCCGTGAGGACCGCGACATGACCGCGCCGGTCCGTGGGGCAGCCCTCGCGGCGCACCAGGCCGTCGTTCGCCAGCCGGGTCACGCCGTACGTCAGCCGGCTGCGGGTGATCTTCAGGACCTCGGCGAGGTCGGTCATCCGCAGCTGCCGCTCCGGGGCCTCGGACAGCATGGCCAGGATGGAGTAGTAAAGGTGGGGCATGCCGGCCTCCGCCTGGAGCTGCCGGTCGATCGTGTCCTCCAGGAGCGAGGCGGCGGCGACGTACGAGCGCCAGGCGCGTTGCTCGGCGGGGGTGAGCCAGCGGGTCGTCATGCCGTCAGTCTAGGTATTGTTTAAAACTTGAACCACTACTGAACGCCCATCTGAGTCACCAGCAGCACCAGAGCGCAGAGCTCGGAGCCGGAGGCAGCGTCCCATGCCCCATCCCTACGTCCTGTTGTCCGCCGCCGTCTCTCTCGACGGCTTCCTGGACGACACCGGCCCCGAACGGCTGCTGCTCTCGGGTCCGGCCGACTTCGACCGGGTCGACGAGGTGCGGGCGTCCAGCGACGCCATCCTGGTCGGCGCGGGCACGATCCGCTCGGACAACCCCCGGCTCCTCGTCAACTCCGCCGAGCGGCGGGCGGCCCGGGTCGACGCGGGCCGCCCCGCCTACCCGTTGAAGGTCACCGTCAGCGGGTCCGGGGACCTCGACCCCGACGCGCGGTTCTGGCACACGGGCGGCGAGAAGATCGTCTACACCACGGACAAGGGGGCCGCACGGGCCGCCGACGCCCTGCGCGGTCCGGCCGTCGACGTGGTCTCGACGGGGGCCGAACTGGACTGGCGCACCGTGCTCGAACACCTTTACGGCGTTCGGGGGGTGCGACGCCTCATGGTCGAGGGCGGCGGACGGGTGCACACCCAGCTCATGGGCCAGGGCCTGGCCGACGAGCTGCAGCTCGCCGTCGCGCCGCTCTTCGTGGGCCAGGCGGACGCGCCACGGCTGTTCGGACCCGGGGGATACCCGCCCGGGCGGATGCGGCTGGTGGAGACCCGGGCGGTGGGAGACGTCGTCCTCATCCGCTACGTCCCCACGGCACCCGGCACCGGTGCGCTCGCCACCGCCGCGGACCGGCGGTGGCTCGGCGTGGCGTGCGAGCTGGCCGCGCTGTGCCCCCCGTCACGGACCGCGTTCAGCGTGGGCGCGGTGGTGGTGGCCGCGGACGGCACCGAGCTGGCCCGCGGACACTCGCGGGAGGGGGGAGACCCGGTCGCCCACGCCGAGGAGGCGGCACTCGCCAAGATCGCCGCCGGGGATGCGCGGCTGGCGTCCGCCACCGTCTACAGCAGCCTGGAGCCCTGCGCCCGGCGGGCCTCGCGGCCCGCGCCCTGCGCCCGGCTGATCCTCGACGCGGGGGTGCGCAGGGTGGTGACCGCCTGGCGGGAGCCGGACACGTTCGTCGCGGGCGCGGACGGAAGCGGGCTGCTGGCGGCCGCGGGGGCGGACGTCGTCGTGCTCCCGGAGTTCGCCGAGCGGGCCGAGGCGCCCAACCGGCACCTTCTCGGCGCCGGCTAGCGGAGGGGTTCCCGCGGCCGGGTCGCCCGGCCGCGGGCGTCGCGGTCGGGGGTCGGGGGGCCTGCCCGTGGGGCGTGCGTGAACGGGTGTGCTCGGGGGGTCGAACATGGCGTACACTGGTGTCAACGACGCGGGGTGGAGCAGCTCGGTAGCTCGCTGGGCTCATAACCCAGAGGTCGCAGGTTCAAATCCTGTCCCCGCTACTGAAGGCCAAGGGCCGGAACTCGGATTCACGAGTTCCGGCCCTTGGTGTTTCCGGCCCTTCTCAGCGATTCCGGACCTTTCCCTTCCCTGGTGTTTCCCGTCCTCGCCTTTTTGGCGCGCGCCACCGGAAACGGGGCCGTCGCCCGGTCGGGCCACACCGCTGGCCGCCTCCCCCCGCTGCGGGAAACCTGGACGGGTGGGGCAACGAGGACGTGCGCAGCGGGCCGAGCGGCCCTACGGCCGGCCGGGCGGACGGCTGCCCGGTGCCCCCGTGCCCGATCCCGGGCCGGCCGGCGAGCCGCCACGGGTTCCGGTCGGGACGGAAGCGCGCCGGATCTCCGGCGCCTCGACCCTGGTACGGGCGCTGCCGGTGCTGCTCGTCGTCGTCGCGGTGGTCTACGACGTCCTGACGCCCCCCGACTTCACCGCGGCCCCGCTCTTCACGGCCGCCCCGCTCGTCGCCGCGCCGCTCTTCTCACTGCGCGGCACCTTGCTCACGGGGGCCCTGACGCTGGCCGCGCTGCTCGCGATGCGGCTCAGGTTCGGTCTGCGCCTGGGGATCGGCTCGATCACCGAGGTCGTCACGGTGGCGACCGTCGTCGTCCTCGCCGTCCTCATCAACGTCCTCGCCCGCCGCTCGGACGAACGGCTCGCCTCGGCCCGCCAGATCGCCGAGGCGGCGCAGCGCGCCGTGCTCCCGGAACCCGAGGGGCGGATCGGCGGCCTGGAGGTCGCGGCGCGCTACGAGGCCGCCCAGGAGGGCGCGTCCATCGGCGGCGACCTGTACGCGGTGCAGGACACACCGCACGGCGTACGGCTGGTGGTGGGCGACGTCCGCGGGAAGGGCATCGGCGCGGTGGCCGCCGTGGCGGTGGTCATCGGGGCGTTCCGGGAGGCGGCCGAGCAGGAGGCGACGGTCGAGGCGGTCGCGCGGCGGCTGGAACGGGCCCTGGCCCGCGAGGGCACCCGGCGCGAGGACCCGGACGCCTTCGAGGGCTTCACCACGGCCGTCCTCGCGGAGGTCCCGCACGACGGCGACGTGGTGCGGATCGTCAACCGCGGCCATCCCTCACCGCTGCTCCTGCACGCGGACGGCACGCTGGTCACCCTCGCCGCCGCGGATCCCGCGCTGCCGCTCGGCATGGGCGAGCTCGGATCCTGGCCCGACCGCACGGAGACGGTGGACTTCCCGCCCGGCTCCACGCTGCTGGTCCACACGGACGGGCTGTCCGAGGCGCGCGACGGCCGGGGCGACTTCTACGAGCCGGCCGAACGGCTCGCGGGACGGACCTTCCGTGACCCGGACGCCCTGCTGGCCGAGCTCGCTGCGGGGGTCCGCCGGCACACCGGTGGCGCGCTCTCGGACGACATGGCACTGCTCGCCGTACGGCGGCCCGGGCGGACGGCCGAGTTCCTCGGCCCTTGTCACGAGGGGTAGTCGGACGCTGTCCCTCCGCACGGCGCCTGACGCACCGTCAGAACGAGTGGCGGAAACAGGTCCGGTCGACTCGCCCGGTTTCCCTCGGTCATGCCCCGTAAGTCCTGGCCAAGAGTGCGCAATGATCAGCACGAACGGCTTGGAATCCGGTACCCGCGTCTATTAACGTTCGATAACGCAGCGCGGTTGTCCCAGCCGTCACAAGAGATGGCTCCGTGCGCACGCGCCGAATCCCGCGAGGGAACCGGGGAACCACCAACTTGGGGTGAATCGAGCGTCTTTCACGGTGGAGACACCGTGGGGTGACGCGCGTAGGAGACCTTCCTGCTCCGAACCCGTCAGCTAACCCGGTAGGCGAGAAGGAAGGAAAGGAGCGCGCCCACGTGGCGTCCAACCGGCCTGCCCAGGCCTCTTCGTTCGCGCCGAACGACATCCAGACATTCGGGTACGACCGCGGCGACGACGAGGGCCCCTGGGAGGAGTGGAATCCCACCGCGGATTCCGTCGCTCCCGTCCGCGGCCGGCACCGCGTCTCCAAGCAGCGCGGAGGCGGACTCGCCCGCAGCTCCACCGTTCTCGGCGTCGGTGTCCTGGCCGCCGTCGGCGCGGGTGGCATCGCCACCGCCGCGCCCGGCAAGCCGCCCGTGTCGATCTCGCTGCCCGACCTCTCCTCGGTCACCCAGTCGGCCAAGGCCCTGATATCCGACGGCGGTTCCAGCACGCCGAAGGGCTCCTCCACCCCGCTCACCGGCGCCGGCCTCACCACCGCCGACGCCGCGCAGGGCAACGCGGACGCCGGTGAGGCGCTGCGTGCCCGGATCATCGAGCAGGCCGAGTCCCAGCAGGACCAGGTCGACCGTGCCGCCCAGAGCGCCGCCGAGACCGCCGCCGCGAAGAAGGCGGTCGCGCTGGCCGCCGAGCAGCAGGACAAGGCCGAGGCCAAGGTCGCCGCCGACAAGAAGAAGGCGGAGGACGAGGCCAAGCAGAAGGCCGAGACCGCGCGCCTCGCGGAGCTCGCGAAGAGCTACTCGCTGCCGACCTCCTCGTACACCCTGACCTCCCGCTTCGGCGACGCCGGATCCATGTGGTCCTCCGGTTACCACACCGGTCTCGACTTCGCCGCCCCCACCGGCACGCTGATCAAGGCGGTCCACAGCGGCACCGTCACGGAGGCGGGCTGGGCCGGCGCGTACGGCTACCGGACGATCCTCACCCTCGACGACGGCACGGAGCTGTGGTTCTGCCACCAGTCGTCGATCAGCGTCAGCGTGGGGCAGAAGGTGGCCACGGGCGACGTCATCGGACGGGTGGGCGCGACCGGCAACGTGACCGGGCCGCACCTCCACCTGGAGGTCCACCCCGGCGGCGGTGACGCGATCGACCCGATGGCGTGGCTGCACAGCAAGGGCATCAACCCCTGAGCCAACACCCGCCATGAGTACGGCGGGTGCGGAATGCAGTCGTCCGGTACGGCTGTTGCAATGGGGTATGACACCTCTCCGCAAGCTCGGTTCCTCAGACCTCGAGGTCTTCCCGCTCGCCCTCGGCGGCAACGTCTTCGGCTGGACCGCCGACGAGGCGCAGTCCTTCGCCGTCCTCGACGCGTACACGGCCGGGGGCGGCAACTTCGTCGACACCGCGGACAGCTACTCGGCGTGGGTGCCCGGCAACAAGGGCGGTGAGTCCGAGACGATCATCGGCAAGTGGTTCGCCGCGCGCGGCAACCGCTCCGACGTCGTCCTCGCCACCAAGGTCGGCGCCCATCCGCAGTACAAGGGGCTGGCCCCGGACACCATCAGGGCGGCGGCCGACGCGTCACTGCGCCGGCTCGGCACGGACCACATCGACCTCTACTACACGCACTTCGACGACACCTCGGTCCCGGTCGAGGAGATCATCGGCACGCTCGACGAGCTGGTCCGGGCCGGCAAGGTCCGGGAGATCGGCGCCTCCAACCTCTCCGCCGAGCGGCTCGCGGAGTCCCTGGAGTTCTCCGACCGCGAGGGCCTCGCGCGCTACACCGTGCTCCAGCCCCACTACAACCTCGTCTCGCGCGACACCTACGAGGGCCCGCTCCAGGAGGTCGCCTCCCGGACCGGACTGGCCGCCGTCCCGTACTTCGCCCTCGCCGCCGGCTTCCTCACCGGCAAGTACCGTCCCGGCACGTCCGTCGACTCGGCGCGGGCCGAGGGCGCGGGCAAGCACCTGGAGACGGAGCGGGGCCCGCGGGTCCTCGACGCCCTCGCCGAGATCGCCGGGGCCCATGACGTCGCGGTCGCCACCGTCGCCCTCGCCTGGCTCGCCGCCCGGCCCACGGTCGCCGCCCCGATCGCCTCCGCCCGGACGGTCGACCAGCTTCCGGCGCTGCTCGCGGTCGCGGACCTGACACTCAAGGACGACGAACTGGCGCGGCTGACGGAGGCGTCGGCCTGAGCGATCCGCGCCGCGGCCGGCGCCCCGCTCAGGACCGGTGGGGGTCGTACGCCGGGTGGGGCGCGGCCGGGTGCGGGTGGGTCCGGCCGTCCCGGCCGGACGGCTGCACCGGCACATAGCCGTAGCCGTAGCCGTAGGGGCCGCCGGGGCCGTATCCGTAGCCGTACGTGGGCCACGGCGGCCGCACCGGTACGACGGCCGGGGCGGTCACCCGTGCCGCGTACGCGAGGGAGGGGCGGGCGACCTCCCGGCGGCGCCACAGCTCATGGAGCAGCTCCCGCTCCCGTACGACGAAATCCGCGCCCGCGCGGCCGCTCCGCCCCCGGTGCCGCAGGAACGCGAGCGAGGTCGCGCAGGCCTCGTACCGCGCGACCGACCGGGCCGCCGACCTGCCGAAGTGATGGGTCGCGTACTGACGGGCGAGCCGGCGCGCCCGCATCGAACCGAGCGCGTACGGCTCCGGCGGGGTCAGCCACCCGGCGACGGCGTACGCCGGGAGTTCGGCGCGGACGGTCCGCAGCTCGCGCTGCCGCGTCCAGATGACGAGGAAGGTGAGCACCCCGAACGCCGGCACCATGAACGTGCCGTACACCGCGAAGAACCCGTACTCCCCGAAGCCCGACGAGCCGTTCCACATCGCGTGCATGCCCATCGCGAGCAGCAGTCCGACCACGGGCAGCAGGACACGGCGCAGCCGCCGGCGCTCGGCGGACAGCGCCGCGACGCCGAAGCCGATGCCGGTGAACACGGTGAACAGCGGGTGCGCGAAGGGCGCCATCACGACCCGGACGAAGAAGGTCGCGGCGGTGACGGAGGCCAGTCCGCGCTCGCCGCTGAGCTGGTCCGTGCCGAAGGCGTTGCCGAGGTAGAGGATGTTCTCGGTGAAGGCGAAGCCGGTCGCGGTGACCCCGGCGATGACCACGCCGTCGACGATCCCGGTGAAGTCCCGTCTGCGGAACAGGAAGACCAGCAGGACGGCCGTGGCCTTGGCGGTCTCCTCGACGATCGGGGCTATGACCGTCGCGCCGAGCGTGTCCGCGTGCGAGGGGTCGGCGGTGGCGGTCGCTATCCACCGGGTCGCGAAGCTGTTGGCGACGATCGCTATCAGCGCCGCCGCGCACGCGCCCCAGGCGAACGAGAAGAGCAGGTTCCGCCAGGGGCCGGGCTCGACCCGGTCCAGCCAGCGGAACGCGGCGAGCAGGAGCGGGACGGGCAGCACGGCGAGGCCGAGGCCCACCAGGAAGCCCTCGGTGCCGGTCTGCTGGCGCACCATGGCCAGGATGACGAGACCGGAGAGCGCGAGCAGGGTGCTCAGCGCGCCGTAACGCACCCAGGTCCGCTGCCACCAGTGCGGGTGCCGCGGCGCACCGGCGGCAGGCGCGGCGCCGGGGTGCGTGGGGTACGCGGGAAAGGTGGCCACGGCATTGACCCTAACGAGGCAGGGGCGGTGCCCACGACGGTGCCGGAGGCGGTCCGCGGGGGTGTCAGTCGCCCGGAGTGTGCTGCTCCCGGTGGTGTACGCGCCGGAAGAGGAGGTCGTTCACCACATGACCCTTCTCCAGCCCCTGGCCCTCGAAACGGGTCAGCGGCCGGAAGCCCGGACGGGGCGCGAAACCGCCGTCGGTCGCGGTGTTCTCGAAGTCCGGATGCGCGGTCAGCACCTCCAGCATCTGTTCGGCGTACGGCTCCCAGTCGGTCGCGCAGTGCACCAGGGCGCCCGGCGCGAGGCGGGTCGCGGCGAGGTCCAGGAACTCCGGCTGGATCAGCCGGCGCTTGTGGTGGCGCTTCTTGGGCCACGGGTCGGGGAAGTACACGCGCAGGCCGCCCAGCGAGTCCGGCGGGAGCATCTCGCGGAGCAGGATGATCGCGTCTCCGTTGGCGACCCTGATGTTGGACAGCCCGTTCTGGTCCGCCAGGTTCAGCAGGTTGCCCTGGCCGGGGGTGTGCACGTCGACGGCCAGGATCCCGGTCCCCGGGTCCTCCGCGGCCATCCGCGCCGTGGCCTCGCCCATTCCGAACCCGATCTCGAGGACGACGGGAAGGTCGGCGCCGAACAGTTCGGCCAGGTCGATGATCCGCTGCCCGTCGATGTCGAGACCCCACTTGGGCCACAGCCGCTGCAGAGCATCCGCCTGCCCGGCGGTCACCCGGCTCCGGCGCGGCTGGAAACTCCGGATCCGCCGCTCGAAGTGAGACCCGGCGGGATCGGCCTTCGGACCGTCGGGGAAGCGGGGCTCGCCCTTGGCACGGGGGTGCTCCCGCGGGGGTTCGCCGACGGGGTGGGGCTCTTCGGGGGAGCTGCTCAGGAACTCAGACACAATGCGACGATTTTACGACCGAGCCGGAGTCGTACCGTCCGTCTCGTGCTGGGGGCCGCCGCCCCCAGACCCCCGCATCGGCCCGAACGGCCTCGTCCTCGAACGCCGGACGGGCTGAAATGCCCCGCCCGCCCGCCCGCCCGCCCGCCCGCCCGTCCGCCCGTCCGCCCGCCCGCCCGTCCGCCCGCCCGTCCGCCCGCCCGCCCGCCGGCCCAGGAGGCGACCCACCCTCCAGCAAGTCCGCCACCTTCCGGCGCCGGCCCGCACCCTCAGCCCGTCCGGAACGCCTCAGCAAGGACCCGCCTCCCCAGCCCGTCCGCCACCTTCCGGCGCAGGCCCGCATCTCCGGCCCCTCCGTCACCTTGCAGCGCGGGCCCGCACCCTCAGCCCGTCCGGCGCTTGAGGACGAGCCCTTCGGGCGATGCGGGGGTCCAGGGGGCGGCGGCCCCTTGGCGGGGTCCAGGGCGGAGCCCCGGGGTCGGGTCGGGCAGGGGCGGCGGGGGCGAGATCCCTCAGGTGGCCGCCAGCGCGGCCAACGCCCGCCGCGCGACCTCTCTCCCGATCGGCAGAGCCGCCGTCGCGGCGGGCGACGGCGCGTTCAGCACATGCACCGTCCGCACCCCCTCCTTGATCAGGAAGTCGTCCACCAACGTCCCGTCCCGCAGCACCGCCTGCGCCCGCACCCCCGCCTCCGCGGGCAGCAGATCGTCCATCGTCACCGCCGGCAGCAGCCGCCGCACGGCCCTGGTGAACGCCTTCCTGGACACCGACCGCCGCAGCTCCCCCGCCCCGTACCACCAGTGCCGCCGTGCCATCCGCCACGACCCGGGCCAGGCCAGCGTCGTGCCCACCTCACGGGGACGGATCACCCCCCACCCGTACCCCTCCCGGGCGAGCGCCGGTACGGCGTTCGGCCCGACGTGGACGCCTCCGTCCATCCCCCGGGTGAGATGCACCCCGAGGAACGGGAAGGCGGGGTCCGGCACGGGATACACGAGCCCCCGCACCAGCTCGGGCCGCGCCAGCGAGTAGTACTCGCCGCGGAACGGCACGATCCGCATCCCGGGGTCGTCCCCGGCGAGCCGCGCGATCCTGTCGCACTGGAGGCCCGCGCAGTTGACCAGCACCCGGGCCCGGACGATCGTGCCGTCGCCGGTGAGGACGGCGACTCCGAGGGCGTCCCGCCGGTCGACGCGGACGACCTCGGCCCCGTACCGGATCTCCGCGCCGGAGGCCTCCGCGAGCTGCCTGGCGACCGCGACGTAGTCGCATGTCCCCGTCGTGCCGACATGGATCGCGGCGAGCCCGCGGACCTCCGGCTCGTACTCGGCGATCTGGGCGCCGCCCAGCTCGCGCACCGGGATCCCGTTCTCCCGGCCGCGCTGCACGAGGGCGTGCAGGCGGGGCAGCTCGGCCTTCTCCGTGGCGACGATCAGCTTGCCGGTGACGGAGTGCGCGATGCCGTACTCCGCGCAGAACTTGACCATCTCGGCACCGCCGCGCACCGCGTACCGCGCCTTCAGCGAGCCGGGCCGGTAGTAGATCCCGCTGTGGATCACCCCGCTGTTGTGTCCCGTCTGATGCCGGGCGGCGTCGGGCTCCTTCTCCAGCACGGTCACGCGCGTGCCCGGCGCGGCGCGCGTGATCGCGTACGCCGTCGACAGGCCTACGATCCCGCCGCCGATCACCAGCACATCGCAGTCGTGCACGATCCGCACCTGCTTCACCTCCCGGCTTCGATAGTGCACTGCGCCACTGACAATGCCCTCAAACCCGGAAAGCGCCGCGAAGATCGCACAGAAGGACGAGCGGACGCCGCGTGCGTGCGGGGACGGGGCGAGCCCGTGTCCCGCGGGGGCTCACCCCGTCCCCGCACCCCGGAGCGGATCCGGTCTACGCGGGAGCCATCAGCAGCGGTCGTGCGCGCTCCCGCAGTTCCACCACGCGCGGTTCGTCGCCGTACGGCTCCAGCCGGTGGAGCAGGTCCTTCACGTACTCGGTCGTGCGCGCCGAGGAGATGCGTCCGGCGACCTCCACCGCCCGTACGCCCTGCTCGCACGCCGCGTCCAGATTGCCCGACTCGAGCTCGGCGACCGCCGACACCACCAGACGCAGACCGTGGGAGCGGACGAACTCCTCCGTCGGCTTCGACAGCGCCTGCTCGGTGAAACGGCGGACCTGGCGCGGCGCCTTGAGGTCGCGGTAGCACTCCGCCGCGTCGGCGGCGAACCGGTCGTAGGAGTAGAAGCCGAGCCAGGACGGATCGTGGTCGCCGTCCCGGGCCCGCTCCAGCCAGCCCTCCGCGGCCCGCAGCGCCCCGCCGGCCGCGTGGGCGTCCCCCGCACGCGCGTGGGCGCGCGCCTCGACGAGGCGGAAGAAACTCATCGTGCGGGCCGTGGCCAGGCCGCGGTTGCGTTCCAGGGCGGCCTGGGCGAGGTCGACGCCCTCGTCGCCGAAGCCCCGGTAGGTCGCCTGGAGGGACATGGAGGCGAGCACGTAGCCCCCGAGAGGGACGTCCGCGGCCGCTCGCGCCAACCGCAGCGCCTGGATGTAGTAGCGCTGCGCCGCCTCCTGCTGGCCCGTGTCGAAGGCCATCCAGCCGGCGAGACGGGTGAGTTCGGCGGACGCCCCGAAGAGCGCCCTTCCGACCTCGTCCGAGTACGAGCCGAGCAGCAGCGGAGCCGCCTCGACGCGCAGACACTCCGGCACCATCGACGAACGCCAGTCGCCACCTCCGTACTTGGAGTCCCAGCGCCTGGCGTCCTCGGCTGCCTCGCGGAGCTTCTGCACGTCGCTGTGGCCGACTTTCAGTGGCGCTCCGGAGCCCTCGGCAGGGTTCGCGTCCCGCGCCACCGAACTGTCGGCCGGGGTTATCAGCCAGCGGGAGGCGGGGGTCGCGTAGGCGCTCACGGCGAAGGAACCGGCCAGTGACTGCCAGATGCCGCCGCTGCCGGCCCGGCGCCCGGCGAGATCGAGGCGGTACAGATCGGTCGCCGACCGCACCGCCTGCCCGACGTCCCGGGGGAAGGCGAGGCCCACTTCGGGCGCGGGATCCGCGTCCGCCAGGCCGATCTCGTGGAGCGGCACCGGGCGGCCGAGCTTCTGTCCGATGGCGGCCGCGATGAGATGCGGCGCCGCTCCTTGAGGCACCATTCCCTTCGACACCCAGCGCGCCACGGACGTCTTGTCGTAGCGAAGAGTCAACCCGCGTTGAGCGCCAAGATCGTTGACGCGCCGCGCGAGCCCTGCGTTGCTGATTCCCGCGAGGGCGAGAACGGCGCCGAGTTTTTCGTTCGGCCCGCGTTGCTCCCTGGACATGCGCCACCCCTCGACACAGACGGCTGCCGCGCTGGCATAACCATGCGGCATTCGTAAACCCAGCGTAGTTCGCCGCATCCCATGCGTTAAGGGGCGTTGTTCCGGATGGCGGGATTGTGGTCCGTACGGAAGTACGGACGGTTGCGGCGTGCTCCTGTTGTGTGGCTGTGCGCCCGCCCGTGCGCTCTTCTCCGGCCATCGGGGGAGCGCTTCCATGGATGATGCGTGGGTCGGCCCGCTGTACTGGATCCAGTGGGCTGGGGGACACCGCCGCCACCATCCCCGCGGGCGGCGGACCGGTCCGGGAGGCGAACTCCGCCTCCCGGACCGTGCGTCGGTCGAGCGGTGCGCAGGACCTCTACGGAGAGTGTGCACGGCTGTCCGCCCGTGGCCGATTTGGCCGAAAATCGACGGTGCCCCTCGCGGGTGATTACCGCTCCTACCACGCGACTTGAGGGCGCGCAGGGTGTCCGAGGGGAGCGTATCGGGGGCGCATTCGCGTCGCAGATCCACCCCCGTCCTCGGCGGACCGTTCGTCCGTCTCCTCCCGACGGCCTTCCCTCCGGCGGGTGTTCGCAGTTGTGCCGGATCGGCTTTGCAGTCGCTCCCCAACGGCGCGCACGCGTTCGCGGGGGCGCATTCCAGGGGGCGCGAGCCGTCGCAGGACCCCTCCCGCGCGCACTCTTCGTGGCAGCATGGTGCCGAGTTCGTACGGTGCACTGGTTGTCCACAGTCCGTGGAGGCGTCGATGCGGTGGTTGGTGGGGTGGAGCAGTACCGCCGCCGGGGCGCTCGGGATCGGCTCGGCGGGAGCCACCGGAAGCGACGGCGAGACGGTGCACCCGGTGGGATCCCAACTCCTGTGGGGCGACCCCGATCCGCTCTGGGCGGTCGGCGACTGGCGCCCCGACGAGGTCCGCGTCGTGAAGGCCGACGCGCAGAACCGGATCGCGGTCCTCGGAACCTGCGGCGCGAGCGACGAGGAGATCAAGGTCGGACTCTTCGCGGCGCGCGGCGGCGCACTGCGGCATCTCACCGCGTGGTCCGGCAGTTACACCGCCGTCGTCCAGGTCGGCCGCCGCGTCACCGTCGCGGGTGATCTCGCGGGCATCCGGCCCGTCTTCTACACCCCCTGGGCCGGCGGCACCGCGTACGCGACCGCCGCGCTGCCGCTCGCCGACCTCATCGAGGCCAACCTCGACTTCGGACACCTGGCGGCCGTGCTCGCCGCCCCCGACGTACCGGCCGCGGTCCACGACTCGACCCCCTACGAGGGCGTGCGCCGCATTCCGCCCGGGCACGCGCTGATCCTGCGCACCGGCGCGCGGGAGATCGCCGGCTACGACCCCGTCGCCTCGCTCGCCGTCGCCGCGCCCTCCGCCGACCCCGACAGCGCGGTGGACGGCGTCCGGGACGCCCTCGTGGAAGCCGTGCGCGCCCGTCTCGCCGCACCCCGGCACGTTCCCGGCACGGACATCGACCCCGGGCCCGTTCCCGGGATGGGGCCCGCGGAACGGCGCGCGGCGCGGGGCATGCCCGTGCCCGGGATCGGGGCCGACCTCTCGGGGGGTCCGGCCTCCGGCACGCTGGCCCTGCTCGCCGCGGGGCTTCCAGGGGCGCCCGGGACCGTACTGGGGCACGGCACGGGGGCCGGGGAGCGGCTGCTCGCGGTCACGTTCAACGACCTCGCGGTGCGCGGGCGGGAGTCCGAGCTGGCGCGGGCGGGGACACTGGCCGCCAATCCCCGGCTGCACCACGTGGTGGTCGCCGGGGACGAGGAGACCCTTCCGTACGCCGACCTGGACGGTCCGCTGACCGACGAGCCAGGACCGTCGCTGGTGACCGCCGCGCGGCACCGGGCGCGGCTCGCCTCCGGCAGCGCGGACCACTTCACGGGGTACGGGGCCCGGCAGGTGCTCGACGCCCATCCGGCGCGGCTGGCCGACCTGCTGATGGACCGCAAGAGACGTCATCTGGTGCGGCCCGTCGCCGCGTTGGCGAAGGCCGACGGATCGGTGATGGTTCCCGCGCGCGTGTACGGCGCGGCACGCAAACTGGCCCGTACGCCGTACCGGACCGGTGTCGACGTCCTGGCCGACCGGCTGCTGCACCGGCGGTTCGAGGAACCCGGCGGGGCCGTCGGGGCGTCGCTCGCCGCGCTCACCTGGGCCAGACCCGGCCCTGCGGCGCGTTGGCTGACCGGTGAGGCGCTGGCTGAAGTATCGGTTCGCCTCCAGGGAATCACGGGCCGGCCGGGGGTCGGGCCGGGGCAGCGGCCCGGTGACTTCCGGGCCCGCGCGGCGCTCGCACGGCATGCCGGTGATCTCCGCGTCCTGGAACAGGCCGCCGAGATCCGTTTCCAGCGGCTGCACATGCCGTTCCTGGACAACCAGGTCGTACGGGCCTGCCGTGTCCTTCCGGAGGCGCTGCGGGTCCAGCCCGGGGCGCGGGCGGAGATTCTCCGCGCGGTGCTGGAGGGGGCCGGGGTGGCCGAGCTGCCGCCCGGATGGGGGGCGCCTTC
The DNA here is from genome assembly GCF_009498275.1 of Streptomyces fagopyri. NCBI lineage: Bacteria > Bacillati > Actinomycetota > Actinomycetes > Kitasatosporales > Streptomycetaceae > Streptomyces > Streptomyces fagopyri. The sequence goes on from NZ_CP045643.1 coordinate 4,968,448, forward strand.
GCACGCGTCGTCGGCGGCGGCCGCGCGGACGGGACTGCGGGTGGCGGCGGACTCCCTGATCGTGCTGTTCGACACGCCGTTGCTCGCGCAGGCGGGGCTGGTGGAGGCGCGGGTCGTGCGCAAGGCCCTGCGGGCGGCTGCCGCGGGGGAGCCCCTGCCGTTGGACGGGCTCGCGGATCTGGTCTCCCTGGAGCTGTGGCTGCGACGGTTGCTGGCGCGGCGCGGTACGTGCTGGACGGGGACGCCCGCGCGGCAGCGGGCGGTGCCTGCGGGGATCGTGCCGCAGGGGCGGGCGTTGGGGGCGGGGGCCGGGGGGCGGGGGTAGGACGTGGTCCGGGGCCGGGGCTGGGGGTCGCGGTCCGGAGGCCGCGGTGCGTGGTGCGCGGTCGGGTCTCGGGGGGTCGGGGCCGTGCCGGTGTGTCGAGGCCGTCGCCGTTGGACCAGACGTGGGTCCGGGGTGGTGGACGCTGCTCGATCCGGGCGTGAGCGACGGCCTTGCGACACACCGGCACGGCCCCTTCCGTGCGTCGTCGGCCTCGGGTGCATGTCCGACGGGGGCCCGCGCCGGAATTGTTCAGCGCGGGCTCGCATCCCGTCTTTCAGCGCAGGCCGGCATCTCCAGAGTGTCCGCGACCTTTCAGCGCGGGCGGGCACCCTCAGCCCGTCCGCATCGGTGCAGTGCGGGCTCGCGCCTTGAGTCCGTCGGGAACCTTCTGGCGCGGGCCGGCATTTCCAGCCCGTCCGGTGTCTGAGGACGAGCCCTTCGGGCGATGCGGGGGGCAGGGGCGGAGCCTTCGGTACGGGATGGGGCGGCGGGGGCGGAGGAAGGGTTGTCGGGTGAACGCGGGGGCGCGCCGCCCGGCCGGGCGGAAAGCCTCGGCCCCCGCACCGGCGCCGGTGAGAATGGGGACGTGCGGTACAGGATCCTGGGCGTGACCCAGGCGGAGGACGAGCGGGGAACGCCGACCACGGTGGGCGGCCCCCGCGTCCGCGCGCTGCTCACCGCCCTCGCCCGCCGCCCCGACCGCACCACGTCCCCGGAGACCCTGATCGACGAGGTGTGGGCGGACGAACCCCCAGTGGACGCGCCGGCGGCACTACAGGCCCTGGTCGGCCGCCTGCGCCGCGCCCTCGGCCGGGACGCGGTCGTCTCGGAGGCCGGCGGCTACCGCCTGCGCGCCGCCAGGGACGACGTGGATCTGTTCGTCTTCGAGCGCCTGGTACGCGAAGGCACGGCGGCCCTCGAACACGGCGACGCCCCCACCGCCGCCCGCGGCCTGCGCGAGGCCCTCGCCCTGTGGCGCGGTCCGGCCCTCGCGGACCTCCCCGACCGCGGCGCCGCGACCCGCCCGGACGCACTCCGCCTGGAGGCGACGCGCACCCGTATCGAGGCGGACCTGCGACTGGGCCGCGCCCCCGACGTCGTACCGGAGCTGAGGGAGCTGACGACCGCCCACCCGTACGACGAGGCCCTGCGCGCCCTGCTCCTCCGGGCCCTGCGCGACGCGGGCCGCGGCGCCGACGCGCTGGCCGCGTACGAGGAGGTGCGCAGGGTCCTGCTGGACGGGCTGGGCACGGACCCGGGCCCGGAACTGCGGTCCCTGCAAGCCGAGTTGCTCGATCGGGAGGCCGGGCCGGCGCCGATACCCTCCCGACTCGGGCGGAACGGCAATATCCGTCCCCGTCTGAACTCCTTCGTCGGGAGGGAACCCGAACTCGGCGCCATCCGTTCCGATCTGCGGAGGGCACGCCTGGTCACGCTGACCGGACCGGGCGGTTCGGGAAAGACCCGGCTCGCCGAGGAAGCCGCCGCCGGGCTTCCGCAGGCGTGGCTGGCCGAGCTGGCCCCGCTCGACCGGCCCGAGGCGGTCCCGGGGGCCGTGGTCAGCGCCCTCGGCCTGCGCGAGACCGCCCTGATCAGCAACGAAACGGTGATCGGGCAGGACGGCCCGCTCGCCCTGCTCGTCGAGTACTGCGCCGCGCGCGGCCTGCTCCTGATCCTCGACAACTGTGAACACGTCATCGGCGCGGCGGCCGACCTGGCCGAGACCCTCCTCACCCACTGCCCGGGGCTCACGATCCTCGCCACCAGCCGCGAACCCCTCGGCGTGCCCGGCGAGCTGGTGCGCCCGGTCGAGCCCCTGCCGCCCGATCCCGCGCGGCTCCTGTTCACGCAGCGCGCGGCGGCCGTACGGCCCGGCGCCGACGCCCTGCGCGACCTCGAAGCGGTGGACGAGATCTGCCGGCGGCTCGACGGCCTGCCCCTGGCCATCGAGCTGGCCGCCGCGCGCCTGCGACTGCTGACGCCACGCCAGATCGCCGACCGCCTCGACGACCGCTTCCGGCTCCTCACCTCCGGAAGCCGCACCGTGCTGCCCCGCCAGCAGACCCTGCGCGCCGTCGTCGACTGGTCCTGGGACCTGCTCGACGAGCGGGAGCGCACCGTGCTGCGTGAGGCGTCCGTCTTCGCGGGCGGCTGGGACCTCGCCGCCGCCGAGGCCGTGTGCACGGGCCCCGCCACCCACCTCGTCGGCGCGCTGGTCGACAAGTCCCTCGTCGTCGCCACCCCGTACGACGCGGACACCGACGCGAGCGGCGCCGACGGGACGGGCGGCGGCGAGACGGGCGGCGGCGGCATGCGCTATCGGATGCTGGAGACCATTCACGAGTACGCGGCCGAGCGCGCCGCCGAGGTTCCCGAACTGCGCGCCGGGGCCGAGCGGCGCCACCGCGCGTGGGCGCGAGGGCTCGCCGAGCAGGCCGAGCCCCTGCTGCGCTCCGCCGCCCAACTGCCCTGGATGCGCCGTCTGGAGACCGAGCTGGACAACATCCGGGCGGCCCTCCACCGCGCGGTCGTCGCCGGCGCCGAGGAGGAGGCGGGCTCCCTCGTCCTCGCCATGGGATGGTTCTGGTGGCTGCGCAACTTCCGTGGGGAGGGCGCGGACTGGACGGACCGCGTCCTGCGTCTGGGCGCGGCACGCGACGCGAGGGGATCCGTGCGCGCCGGGCACCCGGCGCCCGGCGCCGACGAGGAGTGCGCCGGGCTCGCCGGGCTGGAGCGCTTCGATCCGGTGGACGCCTTCCTCGACGCCCCCGGCCGCGAGGAGTCCCATCCGCTGCACGCCCTGCGGATGCGGGTACGGATGCTGCACCTGTTCATGCGGGTGGAGACGGAGCCACTGGACGAACAGGACCATCCCCGCATCCGCGAGTACGCCGAACGGGTCCGGGACGCCTTCGAGAAGGGCGGCCCGGACGCCGCGAGCATGCCGGGCATCGTCTGGCCGATGGCCGCCTTCTTCCTGAGCGGCTCGTACGACGTGCGTCCGGCGATGGACAAGGCGGTCGCCAACTGCCGTGCGTACGGGGGCGACTGGGAGATCGGTGTCACCCTGATGTTCCGCACCCACATGGTCGTCGACGCCCCGGGCGGTATGCCCGGCGTGGACGACGACCTCGCCGAGCTGCGGGTGCTCAGCCGGCGGGTGGGTGACCGCTGGATGCGCGCCCAGGTGTGCAGCGCCGCCGCCGAGGCGGCCATGACACGCGGTCTGTACGGCGAGGCGAAGGCCGAGTACGAGGAGGCGCTGCGGCTCGCCTTCGAGGTCGGCGCGTACGCCGAGACGCCGTTCCTGCTGGCACGGCTGGCCGAGCTCGCCTACCGGGCCGGCGAGCGCGCGCAGATGCTGGCCGCACTGGACGAGGCGGACGCGGCGGCCGAGCGGTACGGGGTGATGGACGCCCGCGCCTTCGTCCACATGCTGCGCGCACAACTGGCCCTGGACGACGGCGAGGTCGCCCGCGCGCGGGACAAGTGGCGGAAGGCCTGCGAGATGAGCCTGCGGGGCACCCCGCCGCCGCAGTTCATGGCGGCGCTGAACTGGGTGGAGGCGCTCATCACGGCCGCCGAGTCCGGCCCGGAGCGCGGTCTGCGGAAGATGACCGACGCCCTGGAGGCGGCCGTGGCGGGGCACTGCGCCGACGTGGTGACGGCAGGCCTCGTCGAGAGCGCGGCGGGCCTGCTGTCCGAGCTCGGCGACCACCCCCGCGCGATCCGCCTGCTCGCCGCGGGCGCGCGGTGGCGCGGCGGCCACCCCCGTCCCGCTCTGGAACGCGCCGTCGCCGAGCGGGGTGAGGCCGCCGCCCGCGCGGCCCTCGATCCCCGCCGTCTCGCGTCGGAGCACGCCAGGGGAGCGGACTTCACCGCGGCCGACGCCCTGCGCGATCTCGCGGAGGCGGTGAAGGAGCACCCCGCCGACAGCGGTTAGACGTCGGTGTCGGCCAAGGGCGCGGACTGCCGGCGCAAGGGGTTCCCGGACTGCTTCGGGGACTGTTCGCGGGACCGCTCCCGGTGCGGCGGGCTCACTGGCACTCGAACTCCGAGTCCGCCCAGTCCGCCAGTGCCACCGAGTCGAACGGTGTGCGCGGTTCGACGACGAGCCGGATCGTCTTCCGGCCCGTGAGATTCACCCTTACGGGGATCGCGTGGTCCCCGCCCCCGACCGGCGGCGACCGCCACAGGCGTGCTCCGTCGGCGTAGACGGAGAAGCGGACGTGGCCGAGGCCCATCGTCAGGTCGTCGACGCCGACCCGGGCCTCGTACGCCGAGCAGTCGCGGTTGAGGTCGATGGTGACGGAGGACGCGCCGTGGACGGTCACCCCGTGCGCGTACCGCTGGTCCGAGATCGACATCCCCCATCGCTGCCAGACCCAGCTGCTCTCGCCGAGCCTCATCTCGGGCCGGGTGTGGTCGCCGGTGATGCCGTAGCGCAGCTCGTTCCACCGGTAGACGACCGGCGTGGGCGCCGGCGTCGGGCTGGGCGCCGGGTCCGGCGGCGGGGCCGGCGGCGATGTGGGGCCGGGCGTGGGGTCCGGCTTCGCCTTCGTGGGGGCGGGGGACGGCTCGGGCGCGGGCTTCGGGGCGGGCTTCGGCGGGGTGGGGGTAGGGGTAGGGGTGCGGGCGGGCGCGGCGACCGCCACCGGCTGCTGCGGCGCGGGCCGCTTCGACGGCGGGAGCTCCGGTGTCCGCGGCGGAGCTTCGACCGCGGGCGAGGCGGCGGGCCTGGCCTCGGGTTTCCTGGCGCCGGTCCCGTCGCCCACCAGGGCGAGTGCGACCGCCGCGGCGGCCACCGCGACGACGCCCGCCGCGATCCCGGCCTTGACCGGCGCCCCGAGTCCCTCGGAGACCGCCGCGCCGCCACCCGCGCCCGCTCCACCGGAGCCGCCTGCCGCGGCGGCCGCTCCCGCCGCGCCCGCTCCGGCACCACCGGCGATGAGCGCGACGGCCTTCGCGTACCCGGCGGCGCCGAACCAGCCGATGACCGCGACCGGCACGACCGCGGGGATGCCGCCGGCGACCTCCTTGATCTGGCCGGCGGCCAGCCGGCACTTGGCGCACTCCTCCAGGTGCTTGCGCAGCCCGCGCTCGGCCCGGGTGCGCAGCCCGCCGCGGGCGTAGGCGCCGAGCCGGTCGGCGTAACGCGCGCACTCCTCGTCCCGGGTGAGCGTGGCGCTCACGTGCGCCTGGAGGTAGGCCTGCTTGAGTCCTTCCCGGGCGCGGCTGGCGAGGACGCGGGTGCCGTTGGCGTCCAGCCCGAAGAGCGTGGCGACCTCGCTCGGCGACTCGTCCTCGACCTCCGTGTGCCACAGCACCGCCTGCCACCGTTCCGGCAGCGAGCGGAAGGCCTGCATGGCCATCGACTGCTCGGCCTCGTGCATCGCGCGCGCGTCCGCGCCGAGTTCGAGTGTGTCGCCGTCGGAGACCTCCGCGCCGCGTACGGCCTGCGCCGCGAACACCGCGAAGTCGTCGACCAGTTGCTCCCGTTTCGCGGACTTCGTCCAGTGCGCGGCGACCCGGCGGACCGTGGTCAGCAGATACGCGCGTACGGCGTGCTCGGGGCCGTGACCGCCGCGCACCGCCTGGAGCACGCGGGCGAACACCTCGGCGGTCAGGTCGTCCGCGGTGTGCGCGTCCCGGCAGCAGGTACGGGCGTAGCGGCGGACGGCCTCCGCGTGACGGCGGTACAGCGCCTCGTACGCCGTGTCGTCGCCGGAGCGCATGCGCCCGATCAGATCGGCGTCGGACGGGGGCAGTTCGACCGGGGGCGGCAGCACACCGCTGACGTCCCGGGGGTCGAACCGGTCGCGCTGCGCCGGGACGCTGGGATCGCCGGTGACGCCCTGGGAGGTGCCGGAGTGGCCCGGGAGCACCGGGGCGCCGGACGGGTTCGGGATGCCGGAGGGCCTCGGGGGGCCGGCGGGTCCCAGGTCGTCTCCCGGGGGTCCGCCCTGACTGGGGACCTGCTGCGAGGGCAGGCCGCCCGCCTCCGCGCCGCCGTCACCGAGTGACTCGTCCCGCCCGTCAACGCTCATCGCGGAAAGCCCCCGCCTGCACACACTCGGACCCGAATACCGGGACAGATTGCCACACGCTTCAGGGGTGTGACCGCGTCGCACGGGCCAACCACTCGTCCGTGGGGTTTTGCCGCACGACAGCTCTAGCCGTCACCCGTTTGGGGAATAGTCAATGTTTGCTTCCCGCGCGGGAGTTGCCGCTCTGCCTGTTATGTGGTGATGCGTCCCGCGCGCGCGTGCGGAGCCCGTGTCGCGCGCCACGGAGACCTCACCGCCCGTGTCACCCGACGAGACGGGCGGCACGGGCGGTGAGGGTGACGCGGACGGTTCGGACGTACGGATGCTGCGGGCAGGGCGGGACCGGTTCGCGGCGTGCGCGCACGCCGTACGCGTACGGCGTGCGTCCACGGCGCGCGTGCCGGAGCGCCCGGGCCCGGTGGTCCACCGCTGCCGGACGATCCGTGCCGTTCGACCGCCGGACGGTCCGTGGCCGCTCACGCCGGGCGCGAGCGCAGTCCCTCCAGCAGGATGTCGAGCAACCGGGCCGAGGCCGCGGCCTGCTGGGCGGCGTCCGGCAGCGAGGGCGCCGCCGTGGCGATCACCAGCAGTACGTCCGCCACGGTCACGTCCGCGCGCAGCTCGCCCGCCGCCCGCGCCCGGTCCACCAGCCGGCCCACCACGTCGAGCAGCGCGGCCGCACCGGCGTCGTCGACCACGTCCTCGGTCGTGGACCGCTGCTCGACGAGCCGCAGTTCGGCGCCGAGTTGGGAGCGCTGCTGCGGCACCCGTGCCTCGCCCGCGGCGGGGCCGTCCTCCGCGACACCGACCCGCAGGATCTGCGGCGGCAGCAACCGTCCCGCGCCCGAAGCCACCGACGTCCGCAGGAAGCGCGAGAGCGCCGACCACGGTTCGTCCTCCTGACCGAGCGCCGTGCGGGCCTGGTCGGTCAGCCGCGAGGTCTCCTCCTCGGCTATCCGGCGCACCAGGACGTCCTTGCTCGGGAAGCGCCGGTAGACCGTGCCGACACCGACCCGGGCGCGCCGCGCGACGTCCTCCATCGGCGCGCCGTATCCCAGCTCGCCGAAGACCTCGCGCGCCGCGCGCAGTACGTGTTCCAGATTGCGCTGTGCGTCCACGCGCAGCGGCGCGGTGCGTGATCCGTCTCCCGGACCACGGCCGTTGCCGCCCGCTGCCGCGCCGACCGTGCCACCGGATGCGATGGCAGACGCGGAAGACCAATGAGAGTCCTGAATGTGCATAAGCGTTCCCCCGGTAATGACGTCTCCCCCCGGAGACTCCCCGCCATTGGAAGACGGAGCGAGCGGAACAGGCCTGATTCCCGAACCCGTCACGCGGACTCGTCCAGCACATCCCCCTACACCCCGTCGACACACGAACATAGTTGAGTGGGGGTCAATTCAGAAGGGGCAGGTTCCGCACGGAGCGCCCCCCGATCGGAGTACGGGTCGGATACCTCCCGGTTGCGCCCCCTCCGCACCCCCTATTCACCCGTGCTGACCTGCTAATTTCCCTCGCACTCCGGCAAATCGGCCAACCCTCCGCGTTCACGGCGGCCGGTCACACAAATTGTCGAGGCTGTGGACAAACTCAAGAGCTGGGTGCGTCATGGGATGGTGAAGGAACCTGTGCGCATTCTCATCGTCGGCGGCGGCTACGTCGGGATGTACACCGCCCTCCGTCTCCAGCGAAAGTTGAAGTCGGAACTTAAGCGGGGTGAGGTCGAGCTCGTCGTCGTCTCGCCCGACCCCTACATGACGTATCAGCCGTTCCTTCCGGAAGCGGCCGCCGGTTCGATCTCTCCGCGTCATGTGGTCGTCCCGCTGCGCCGGGTCCTCGACCGGTGCCGGATCGTGATCGGCGAAGCCCGCTCCATCGACCACGCGCGGCGCACGGTGACCCTCAGCACGCTCGCGAGCGAGGAGGGCGTGGGCACGGAACAGCTCACCTACGACGAACTCGTCCTCGCCCCCGGCTCGATCTCGCGCGCCCTGCCGATCCCCGGTCTCGCCGACTTCGCCATCGGCTTCAAGACCGTCGAGGAGGCCATCGGCCTGCGCAACCACGTCATCGAGCAGATGGACATCGCCTCCTCCACCCGCGACCCCGCGATCCGCGACGCCGCCCTGACCTTCGTCTTCGTAGGAGGCGGATACGCGGGCGTCGAAGCGCTGGGCGAACTGGAGGACATGGCCCGCTACACCGCGCGCTACTACCACAACATCGAGCCCGAGGACATGAAGTGGATCCTCGTCGAGGCCTCCGACCGGATCCTGCCCGAGGTCGGCGAGGAGATGGGCAGGTACACGATCACCGAGCTGCGCCGCCGCAACATCGACGTACGCCTGGGGACCCGCCTCGACTCCTGCGCGGACCGCATCGCCGTCCTCAGTGACGGTGCCCGCTTCCCCACCCGTACGGTCGTGTGGACCGCCGGGGTGAAGCCGCACCCGGTGCTCGCCGCGACCGACCTGCCGCTCAACGAACGCGGCCGCCTCAGGTGCACCCCCCAGCTCACCGTCGACCGCACCACGCACGCGTGGGCAGCCGGAGACGCGGCCGCCGTCCCCGACGTCACCGCCGCGGAGACCGGCAAGGAGACCGCGCCCAACGCCCAGCACGCGGTGCGCCAGGCCGGCGTCCTCGGGGACAACATCGCGCACTTCCTGCGCGGCGAACCGCTCGAGACGTACTCCCACAAGTACGTCGGCTCGGTCGCGTCCCTGGGACTGCACAAGGGCGTCGCACACGTCTACGGCCGCAAGCTGAAGGGCTATCCTGCCTGGTTCATGCACCGCGTGTACCACCTCAGCAGGGTCCCGACCTTCAACCGCAAGGCCCGTGTACTCGCCGAATGGACCTTGGCGGGACTCTTCAAGAGGGAGATCGTGTCCCTCGGATCGCTCGAACACCCCCGAGCGGAGTTCGAACTCGCGGCCGGTGGAAAACATCCACTCGACCCGAAGCTCGACCCGAAGGGGTCGTCCTGAGCGGACCCAGGAACTCCACCGATCAGGCAGGCGTCTGACGGATGTCGGTCCGGTCGGCCAGACTGGTCCACGACCTTGGGCGGGCCGACCGCTCGCTCTCCGCACCCACGAGGCTTCTTCCCAAGCGCCGCACTCCCCCAGGGGACCCGGAGCCCTCGGCGACCGCGCCGCGGGCCGACCCCGACCGGATCCGGAGCCGACCGGAGACGACCACCACCAGGCAAGGATCACGAGGCAAGGATTCGGTGAATTTCACGCGCTGGAGCGCCCGGCTCCCCGGAACGCAGCGCCGCGCCGCAGCGCGGACCGAGCACACGGCCTCCCCGGACCGGCGAGGTGAAGGGGCCGTTCCCGCAGCCCGCGCCGAGCAGCTGACCGACGACCAGCGGCCCGTCCCCGCCGTCGACGACCTCCCCGTGCGCGAGGTCCTCGACCGCGTCCCGGCCCTCGTCGCCCTCGTGCACGGCCCCCAGCACCGCCTCGCCTACGTCAACGACGCCTACGCGGCCGCCTTCGGTGCCCGTCCCCTCGGCGAGCCCGCGGGCGAGGCGCTCCCCGAGCTCGTGGAGACGGGCCTGCTCCCGCTCCTCGACCAGGTCCTGCGCAGCGCCAAGCCGCGCACGGTCAAGTCCCGCAAGGCGCCCGGCGGCCGCTCGTACACCTTCACCTGCACGCCCGTCGACGCCACCCCGGACGGCCCCGACGGCGGCGTGCTGATCTTCGCCACCGACGTCACCGACCACGCCGAGGCCGCCGAACGGCTGCGCGCCAGCGAGCGCCGCCAGCGCGAGACCGCCGTCACCCTCCAGCGCTCCCTGCTCCCCCAGGAGCTGGAGGAACCCGACGACCTGCGGGTCGCCGCCACCTACCAGCCCGGCGGCACCGAGGCCGCGGTCGGCGGCGACTGGTACGACGTGATCACCCTCGGCGGCGGCCGCACGGCACTGGTCATCGGCGACGTGATGGGGCGGGGGGTACGGGCCGCCGCCGTCATGGGCCAGCTGCGCACCGCCGTGCGCGCGTACGCCCGCCTCGACCTGCCCCCGCACGAGGTGCTCCAGCTTCTCGACGGCCTCGCCACCGAGATCGACGCCAACCAGATCGCCACCTGCGCGTACGCCGTCCACGACCCCAACGAGGGCCGGCTCGTCTACGCGTCCGCGGGCCACCTCCCGATCCTCGTGCGCGACGAGAACGGCACCGTGCTGCGGGCCGACGAACCCACCGGACCGCCGCTCGGCACCGGTGGCTGGATGCACACGTCGGGCTCGATCCCGCTGGGACCCGGCTCGACGGCCGTCCTCTACACCGACGGCCTGGTGGAGCGCCGCGACGAGGACCTCGACGAGGGCATCGCCGCCCTGGAGCGCGCCCTCGCCGGCGCCACCGGCACACCCCAGGTCGTCTGCGACCGCCTCGTCCGCTCGGCGGGCGTCACCGCCGACCACGACGACGACGTGGCGGTCCTGGTCCTCCAGCACCCGGCCCGCACGGGCCCCGACGGCGAGCTCTTCCGCAACGCCGCGCTGGAACTGCTGGGCGGGGTCGAAGCCGCGCCCCGCGCGCGGGCCTTCGCCTCCGGCGTCCTCACGAGCTGGCGCTTTCCCGCGGACCTACACGACCTGGGCGTCCTCGCCACCAGCGAACTCGTCGCCAACTCCCTGCAGCACGGCACCCCGCCGATGCGGCTGCGGCTGCGCCGCACCGACCGCCGGCTGATCATCGAGGTCACCGACGGCGACGACCACCTCCCGCGCCGCCGCCGCGCCGAACCCGCCGACGAGGCCGGCCGGGGCATCGCGATCGTCGCCACGATCGCCTCGGGCTGGGGCTCCAGACGCACCCCCGGTGGCGGAAAAGCCGTGTGGTGCGAGTTCGCCCTGCCCCGCACCGCGCACTGAGCCGCACCCCTTACGGCACCGGGCACGGGCGCGCGTCCCCAGCCCTCAGGTCCCGTGGGCCCTCTTCCGCAAGCGGAACGGGCCGCCACCACAGGAAGTGGTGACGGCCCGTCCGTGGGTCATCCGTCCATGTGCTGCTCGTCAGGCGTTCGCCGTGACCGGCTCGGCCGGCGCCCCGCCCTGAGCGACCACCCGGCTCCTCACCAGCCACGGCTGGTCCTGCACCGGACTGAGCTGCCGTCCCAGCCGCACCGCCAGGAACGTGATGCCCAGCGAGAACAGCAGGAACGTCACGACGTACGGACCGTGCAGCGAGGCCCCCATCGGACCGCCCACCGCCGGACCGATGGCCAGCGCGAGCTGCTTCACCAGGGCGAAGGCGGAGTTGTACTGCCCCGCGAGACCCGCCGGTGCCAGATCCGCGACCAGCGGCGCGACGGTCGGCGACAGCATCGCCTCGCCGAGCCCGAAGAGCGCGTACGTCGAGACGAACGCGGCCGTCGCCATGGTGCGGCTGCCGTGCCCGAGGCCCGCGTAACCGGCCGCGAGCCAGGCGACGGCCCAGATGAGCCCCACCGCGGCGATCACCCGGGACCGTTTCCGGCGCTCGACGAGCTTCAGCACGGCGAACTGCGCCACGACGATCATCGCCGTGTTCGCCGCCATCGCCGTACCGAGCGCGGAGGTGGAGATCCCGGCCGCCTCGACGCCGTACGCGGACAGCCCCGACTCGAACTGCCCGTAACAGGCGAAGAACAGCACGAACCCCAGTACGGACAGCTGCACCATGGCCCGGTTGCCGAGCAGCTGCTTCCAACCGCCGCCCCTGGCCTGCGGTGCCTCGCCGCGCAACCGCGGCGCGCGCGGCATCCGCACCGTCGCCATGACGACGGCGAGCACCAGGAACATCGCCGCCTCGATCGCGAACAGCAGCGTGAACGAACCCGCCCGGGTCGTGTCGACGATGTGGCCGCCGATCAGACCACCGACCCCGAGCCCGAGGTTCTGCAGGAAGAACTGCGTGGCGAAGGCGCGGGAACGGGTGTCCGCGGTGGAACAGTCCACGATCATCGTCGCCAGCGCCGGCTGCATCACGGCCTGTCCGGCACCGAGCGCGGCCGCCGACAGCACCACGGTCGTGCCACTGCCCGCGAGCCCCAGACTCAGCGCTCCGAGGGCGGCGGTGACCAGGGCGGTGAGCAGGACCGGCAGCGGGCCGCGCCGGACGATGGCGCGACCGGCGAACGGCAGCACCACGAGCGCGGCCACGGCGAAGACGGCGAGCACGACGCCCGCCGTCATGGAGCCGAGTCCCCGCACCTGCGCCACATAGACATAGAGGAAGGGGACGGTAAAACCGAGCCCGAACGCTCCGAGTGCGTTGCCTACGTGGATCCGGCGCATCGCCGCGCCCATCGCCCTGGTCACTTTCACCTGCCTTGGTCGCGAAGAACAGGCCTGCACCGGCAAGGGTGCAAGTCTGAAGACTTCGAAGCTAAAGTTAGAAGTTGAACTCTACACCTCGAAGGACTTCAACGCCAAGCGAGCCGTGCCATACTTCGGCCATGGCCGACACCCCCGGCGTCAGCGGCGAGCCGACACTCGAAGAGCAGATCGCCGCCTATCAGCGCGAGTTCCAGGACCTCGACCCCCAGGTCGAGAAGATCGTCTCGGCGCTCGGCCGTCTCAACCGCCGGATGAACGTGGCCTACGGCCGGCAGACCGCCAACCTCGGCATCAGCAACGCGGAGTGGGAGGTCCTCAAGGCCCTCGTACTCTCCGGGGCTCCCTACCGCATGGGGCCGAGCGAACTGGCGAAGCGGCTGGGACTGACCCCGGCCGCGATGACCCACCGGATCGACCGCCTGGTCGCGGAGGGGCTCGTCACCAGGGAGCGCGACGAATCGAACCGGGTGCGCGTCATCGTGGAGCTGACGGGTGAGGGCCGTGAGAAGTGGCTGGAGGCCATGCGCCTGGCCACGGTGTTCGAGGAGGACCTTCTCCAGGACCTCTCCACCGAGGAGCGCGGTGTCCTGGGCGAGGTCCTGACCCGTCTCCTCCGCCGTGTGGAGCACGCCCAGCCGGACGCCGGCGGACGACTCACCGACCTCGATTAAAGATCTTGACAGGGGCGGTTGACACGCCCCCGACGGTTCCGTAAGGTTCTTCGAGCTGCCACGGAGCCGTAACGGTTCTCCGGTAGCACCTCCGCCGCGGACGCGGCACCCAAACCACCAGCACGATCTCCCAGCCGGGGCGAATTCGGTGTGCCCGAATTCAATTCGAATGGGCTCGGCGGACCGATTAGGACCTGCCGGGAAGATCCGCTAAAGTTTGGGACGTCGGAACGGCCCAACGGCCGGGAGGACAAGCCCCACTGACTGGGAATCAGGCCCGAAAGGATCTGATAGAGTCGGAACCGCCGGAAAGGGAAACGCGAAAGCGGAAACCTGGAAAGTGCCGAGGAAATCGGATACGGAAACGGTCTGATAGAGTCGGAAACGCAAGACCGAAGGGAAGCGCCCGGAGGAAAGCCCGAGAGGGTGAGTACAAAGGAAGCGTCCGTTCCTTGAGAACTCAACAGCGTGCCAAAAATCAACGCCAGATATGTTGATACCCCGTCTCCGGCCGATCGGCTGGGACGAGGTTCCTTTGAAAAGTCCTGCCCCTTGGGGCAGGCGCACAGCGAGGACGCTGTGAACCGGGGGATTATTCCTCCCCTTGGTTCCGCTCTCGTGTGTGTCGTCCCGATTACGGGAAAACATTCACGGAGAGTTTGATCCTGGCTCAGGACGAACGCTGGCGGCGTGCTTAACACATGCAAGTCGAACGATGAAGCCCTTCGGGGTGGATTAGTGGCGAACGGGTGAGTAACACGTGGGCAATCTGCCCTTCACTCTGGGACAAGCCCTGGAAACGGGGTCTAATACCGGATAATACCTGCCTGGGCATCTGGGTGGGTTGAAAGCTCCGGCGGTGAAGGATGAGCCCGCGGCCTATCAGCTTGTTGGTGAGGTAGTGGCTCACCAAGGCGACGACGGGTAGCCGGCCTGAGAGGGCGACCGGCCACACTGGGACTGAGACACGGCCCAGACTCCTACGGGAGGCAGCAGTGGGGAATATTGCACAATGGGCGAAAGCCTGATGCAGCGACGCCGCGTGAGGGATGACGGCCTTCGGGTTGTAAACCTCTTTCAGCAGGGAAGAAGCGAAAGTGACGGTACCTGCAGAAGAAGCGCCGGCTAACTACGTGCCAGCAGCCGCGGTAATACGTAGGGCGCAAGCGTTGTCCGGAATTATTGGGCGTAAAGAGCTCGTAGGCGGCTTGTCACGTCGGTTGTGAAAGCCCGGGGCTTAACCCCGGGTCTGCAGTCGATACGGGCAGGCTAGAGTGTGGTAGGGGAGATCGGAATTCCTGGTGTAGCGGTGAAATGCGCAGATATCAGGAGGAACACCGGTGGCGAAGGCGGATCTCTGGGCCATTACTGACGCTGAGGAGCGAAAGCGTGGGGAGCGAACAGGATTAGATACCCTGGTAGTCCACGCCGTAAACGGTGGGAACTAGGTGTTGGCGACATTCCACGTCGTCGGTGCCGCAGCTAACGCATTAAGTTCCCCGCCTGGGGAGTACGGCCGCAAGGCTAAAACTCAAAGGAATTGACGGGGGCCCGCACAAGCAGCGGAGCATGTGGCTTAATTCGACGCAACGCGAAGAACCTTACCAAGGCTTGACATACACCGGAAAGCATTAGAGATAGTGCCCCCCTTGTGGTCGGTGTACAGGTGGTGCATGGCTGTCGTCAGCTCGTGTCGTGAGATGTTGGGTTAAGTCCCGCAACGAGCGCAACCCTTGTTCTGTGTTGCCAGCATGCCCTTCGGGGTGATGGGGACTCACAGGAGACTGCCGGGGTCAACTCGGAGGAAGGTGGGGACGACGTCAAGTCATCATGCCCCTTATGTCTTGGGCTGCACACGTGCTACAATGGCAGGTACAATGAGCTGCGAAGCCGTGAGGCGGAGCGAATCTCAAAAAGCCTGTCTCAGTTCGGATTGGGGTCTGCAACTCGACCCCATGAAGTCGGAGTTGCTAGTAATCGCAGATCAGCATTGCTGCGGTGAATACGTTCCCGGGCCTTGTACACACCGCCCGTCACGTCACGAAAGTCGGTAACACCCGAAGCCGGTGGCCCAACCCCTTGTGGGAGGGAGCTGTCGAAGGTGGGACTGGCGATTGGGACGAAGTCGTAACAAGGTAGCCGTACCGGAAGGTGCGGCTGGATCACCTCCTTTCTAAGGAGCATCTAGGCTGCCAGGCTTGCCTGGTGGTCCAGGGCCATTACGTCGGCAGATGTTCGACGGTGGTTGCTCATGGGTGGAACGTTGATTATTCGGCACTTTCAGTCATCTCAGGCTGCCAGTACTGTCCTTCGGGGCGTGGAAAGCTGATCTGAGTGGCGAGGGTGTCGGGCACGCTGTTGGGTGTCTGAAGGTACGGCCGATCGTTGGCTGCCTTCAGTGCCGGCCCCAGTGAACTCCGGTGTTAGCCGGGGGTGATGGGTGGTTGGTCGTTGTTTGAGAACTGCACAGTGGACGCGAGCATCTGTGGCCAAGTTTTTAAGGGCGCACGGTGGATGCCTTGGCACCAGGAACCGATGAAGGACGTGGGAGGCCACGATAGTCCCCGGGGAGTCGTCAACCAGGCTTTGATCCGGGGGTTTCCGAATGGGGAAACCCGGCAGTCGTCATGGGCTGTCACCCTTGCCTGAACACATAGGGCAAGTGGAGGGAACGCGGGGAAGTGAAACATCTCAGTACCCGCAGGAAGAGAAAACAACCGTGATTCCGGGAGTAGTGGCGAGCGAAACTGGATGAGGCCAAACCATATGCGTGTGAGACCCGGCAGGGGTTGCGTATGTGGGGTTGTGGGATTTCTCTTTCACGGTCTGCCGGCCGTGAGACGAGTCAGAAACCGTTGATGTAGGCGAAGGACATGCGAAAGGTCCGGCGTAGAGGGTAAGACCCCCGTAGTCGAAACATCAACGGCTCGTTTGAGAAACACCCAAGTAGCACGGGGCCCGAGAAATCCCGTGTGAATCTGGCGGGACCACCCGCTAAGCCTAAATATTCCCTGGTGACCGATAGCGGATAGTACCGTGAGGGAATGGTGAAAAGTACCGCGGGAGCGGAGTGAAATAGTACCTGAAACCGTGTGCCTACAAGCCGTGGGAGCGTCGGGCAAGCACTTGTGCTTGCCTCGTGACTGCGTGCCTTTTGAAGAATGAGCCTGCGAGTTTGCGGTGTGTTGCGAGGTTAACCCGTGTGGGGAAGCCGTAGCGAAAGCGAGTCCGAATAGGGCGATTTAGTAGCGCGCTCAAGACCCGAAGCGGAGTGATCTAGCCATGGGCAGGTTGAAGCGGCTGTAAGAGGTCGTGGAGGACCGAACCCACCAGGGTTGAAAACCTGGGGGATGACCTGTGGTTAGGGGTGAAAGGCCAATCAAACTCCGTGATAGCTGGTTCTCCCCGAAATGCATTTAGGTGCAGCGTCGTGTGTTTCTTGCCGGAGGTAGAGCACTGGATAGGCGATGGGCCCTACCGGGTTACTGACCTTAGCCAAACTCCGAATGCCGGTAAGTGAGAGCGCGGCAGTGAGACTGTGGGGGATAAGCTCCATGGTCGAGAGGGAAACAGCCCAGAGCATCGACTAAGGCCCCTAAGCGTACGCTAAGTGGGAAAGGATGTGGAGTCGCACAGACAACCAGGAGGTTGGCTTAGAAGCAGCCACCCTTGAAAGAGTGCGTAATAGCTCACTGGTCTAGTGATTCCGCGCCGACAATGTAGCGGGGCTCAAGCGTACCGCCGAAGTCGTGTCATTGCAGCAATAGGGCCAACGCCTGCTGTGATGGGTAGGGGAGCGTCGTGTGCCGGGTGAAGCCGCGCCGGAAGGCAGTGGTGGACGGTTCACGAGTGAGAATGCAGGCATGAGTAGCGATACACACGTGAGAAACGTGTGCGCCGATTGACTAAGGGTTCCTGGGTCAAGCTGATCTGCCCAGGGTAAGTCGGGACCTAAGGCGAGGCCGACAGGCGTAGTCGATGGATAACCGGTTGATATTCCGGTACCCGCTGTGAAGCGTCAAACATTGAACCAGGCGATGCTAAGTCCGTGAAGCCGCCCTGGAGCCTTCGGGCAAAGGGGAGTGGTGGAGCCGACGGACCAGACCTGCAGTAGGTGAGTGATGGGGTGACGCAGGAAGGTAGTCCATCCCGGGCGGTGGTTGTCCCGGGGTAAGGGTGTAGGCCGTGTGATAGGCAAATCCGTCACACATGAAGGCTGAGACCTGATGCCGAGCCGATTGTGGTGAAGTGGATGATCCTATGCTGTCGAGAAAAGCCTCTAGCGAGTTTCATGGCGGCCCGTACCCTAAACCGACTCAGGTGGTCAGGTAGAGAATACCGAGGCGTTCGGGTGAACTATGGTTAAGGAACTCGGCAAAATGCCCCCGTAACTTCGGGAGAAGGGGGGCCATCTTTGGTGATCCGATTTACTCGGTGAGCTGGGGGTGGCCGCAGAGACCAGCGAGAAGCGACTGTTTACTAAAAACACAGGTCCGTGCGAAGCCGTAAGGCGATGTATACGGACTGACGCCTGCCCGGTGCTGGAACGTTAAGGGGACCGGTTAGTCAAACTTCGGTTTGGCGAAGCTGAGAACTTAAGCGCCAGTAAACGGCGGTGGTAACTATAACCATCCTAAGGTAGCGAAATTCCTTGTCGGGTAAGTTCCGACCTGCACGAATGGCGTAACGACTTCTCGACTGTCTCAACCATAGGCCCGGTGAAATTGCACTACGAGTAAAGATGCTCGTTTCGCGCAGCAGGACGGAAAGACCCCGGGACCTTTACTACAGTTTGATATTGGTGTTCGGTTCGGCTTGTGTAGGATAGGTGGGAGACTTTGAACTCTGAGCGCCAGCTCAGGGGGAGTCGTCGTTGAAATACCACTCTGGTCGTGCTGGATGTCTAACCTGGGTCCGTGATCCGGATCAGGGACAGTGTCTGATGGGTAGTTTAACTGGGGCGGTTGCCTCCTAAAGAGTAACGGAGGCGCCCAAAGGTTCCCTCAGCCTGGTTGGTAATCAGGTGTTGAGTGTAAGTGCACAAGGGAGCTTGACTGTGAGACCGACGGGTCGAGCAGGGACGAAAGTCGGGACTAGTGATCCGGCGGTGGCTTGTGGAAGCGCCGTCGCTCAACGGATAAAAGGTACCCCGGGGATAACAGGCTGATCTTCCCCAAGAGTCCATATCGACGGGATGGTTTGGCACCTCGATGTCGGCTCGTCGCATCCTGGGGCTGGAGTCGGTCCCAAGGGTTGGGCTGTTCGCCCATTAAAGCGGTACGCGAGCTGGGTTTAGAACGTCGTGAGACAGTTCGGTCCCTATCCGCTGTGCGCGTAGGAATATTGAGAAGGGCTGTCCCTAGTACGAGAGGACCGGGACGGACGAACCTCTGGTGTGCCAGTTGTCCTGCCAAGGGCATGGCTGGTTGGCTACGTTCGGGAGGGATAACCGCTGAAAGCATCTAAGCGGGAAGCCTGCTTCGAGATGAGTATTCCCACCCCCTTTGAGGGGTTAAGGCTCCCAGTAGACGACTGGGTTGATAGGCCGGATCTGGAAGGCGGGTAACCGCTGGAGGTGACCGGTACTAATAGGCCGAGGGCTTGTCCTCAGTTGCTCGCGTCCACTGTGTTGGTTCTGAAACCACGAACAACCGTCGTAGCTTTGCCACGGCTCCGGTTGACAGTTTCATAGTGTTTCGGTGGTCATAGCGTGAGGGAAACGCCCGGTTACATTCCGAACCCGGAAGCTAAGCCTCACAGCGCCGATGGTACTGCAGGGGGGACCCTGTGGGAGAGTAGGACGCCGCCGAACAAATTTTGGGAAGAAGCCCCAACTCCAGGAGAGATCCTGCGAGTTGGGGCTTTTTCGCGTTTCCGGTCCGCCGGCGGTGCCCCGATGTGTGTACAGGACGTTCAGCCTCCACTCCCGCGCCCGGGGAGTGGAGGCTGAACGCGTCGAGGAGCGTCCTGGGTGGCGCTACTTCAGGCGGGACGAAGCGACGATCGAGACGACGTGGGCGGGGACCAGCAGCCACACGATGGCCGTCACGCCCACCGTCACGACACGCGTCGCCGTCAGATCGCCGAGCGCGAGGTCCACGACCGCCGTCACGAGCAGCAGCAGGGTGCACTCGATGCCGTTGACCAGGCGGTGGAGGCCGACCGCGGAGGTGAGACGGCGTATCCGGGCGAGACCCGTGGAGCGCGGGACGACGGACTGGTCGGTCGCCTTCTCCATACCGCTGTCGGAACGGGCCACGTGGACGAGGTCCGAGGACGACTTCAGGAGCAGTACACCGATGGCCGCCGCGAGGCCGGCCACCAGATACGGGTCCAGGCCGAGTTCGGAAGCCCGGACACCCATGCCGACCATCACGGCGGCGTCGGCGAGATAGGCGCCGAGGCGGTCCAGGTAGACGCCCAGCGGGCTGTACTGCCGTCGCCAGCGGGCGACTTCACCGTCCACGCAGTCCAGGAGAAGGTACAGCTGCATGAAGACGACGGAGAGCACGGCGCCGCCCAGACCCGGCAGGACCAGCGCGACCCCGGAGAGCACGCCGGCCACGACCATCACGGCCGTGATCTGGTTGGGCGAGAAGCGTGTTCCGAGGGCCAGCCGTGTCACCCGGAGGGAGACGGAACGCATGTAGAGGCGGCCGGCCCAGTGCTCCGCCCTGCTCTCCAGCTTGCCCGGAGGATGGATGACGTGGCGGAGTTCTTCGAGTGGGACCTTGGGCATGCGTCGTTCTCCCTGGCAAGCCGGTGACAATGGGGGCCAATTCCGTGTCGTGGCAACGCCGTCGAGGACGTCGCACAGCACGTCGTACAGGGAAGAGCATGACGGTGGCCTGGACGGCGGGGATCGGCAGGGTGGATTTCCGGGGTCGGAAATCGGGGTGAGCGCGGAGGTGTCCCGGGACTACCGTGGCCCGTATGAACCAAGTGATCCGTTCCATACGGGCCGACGAGTGGCGCGCGGTGAAGGAGCTCCGGCTGGTCGCGCTGCAGGACCCCGTCGCGCACCTCGCCTTCATGGAGACGTACGAGGAGTCCGTGGTACGGCCCGACGCGTTCTGGCGGGAACGCGCGGCGGGGGCCGCCGAAGGCGTGCGCGACCGGCGGCAGTTCGTCGCCGTCGGTCCGGACGGGACGTGGGGAGGCTCCGTGGTCATGCTGGTCGAGCGGGCCGGGGAGCCGGACATCTTCGGGGACGTGAGCGAGCGGAGCCAGGGGCATCTGGTGGGTGTCTTCGTACGGCCCGAGCACCGGGGAAGCGGTGTGACGGACGCGCTCTTCGACACCGCGCTCGCCTGGGCCTGGGAGATCGGCCTCGATCGCGTACGGCTGTTCGTGCACGAGAAGAACGGGCGCGCCGAGGCGTTCTACCGCCGCGCCGGATTCGTACCGACCGGCGGGAGCTCCGCGGCCCAGGGGGACACGGGGGAGCGGGATCTGGAGTTCGTGATCACGCGGGCGTAGGGCTGTCCGCCGAGCCCGGCGGGCCGGTGGTGACGGTCAGATCGGGAGTTCGGCATGCGGCCAGCGGGCCCTGCCCTGCTCCTGGGAGCGGAGCAGGGCCAGGGTCGGAAGGCCCTGGCCCGCTCCGGCGGTCAGCAGGTCGGGGAGCTGCGGGAGCGGGGCGACGGCGGCCACGTCGTCCAGGACCAGCGTGAGTGGTGGGTCGAGGCGACCGGAGGATGACCGTTCGGCCATGCGCCGGCCGCGCTCGACCACGCTAGAGGCGAGGGCCGTCAGGAGCGGCATGGCGCCAGGGTTCGCCCTGGGGTCCTCGATGGGTTCACCGACCACATAAAGCGTGCCCCCTTCGTCGACGAAGGAATCCAGAGCGAGGGCGTCACTTCGGTTCGCGGTGCAGGCTTCACGGATGTTGACCGTGAACAGGGAGGACAGCGCGCGGGCCGTCAACTCCTGCGCTATGTCACGGCGTTCCGGGTGGGAGGTGAGCGCGGCCTCGAGTTCGCCCGCCGCGCCGGAGGCGGCCTTGGGGTTCGTACGCAGGGCTCGTACCGCGTCCTGGACCTGGGAGCCCTGGGCCCAGCGGTGGACGTGCCGGAAGGCCTTGCCCTCCACGGCGGCGGCGTGCAGATAGCTCCGCAGGAGCGTTTCCGCGACGTCGGCCATGGCGCGGTCGACCTTGGCGGTGGGGCGCACGGGGGCCAGCAGCGCGGTGGCTCTGGCCGCCGCCGTGGCCTTGTCCTCGCAGCCGGCGGCGGGGGACCAGTGGAGACGGGCCGGGGTGTCGCAGCGGTGGGTGGGGTCGTAGAGGAGGACCGGGCCGAGCTTGGCCCGGGCGTCCTTGGTCTCCGCCCAGGTCGTCGGGTCCGAGGTGATGACCAGGACGGGGCCCTCCGCGTCCCGTACGGCCTGGGTGGCGGTGGGGCGGCGGGCCTCCGCGGGGCCGAGGACGACGGTGCCCGCGGCCGGGGTCCCTTCCCAGCCGCCCGTTCGCCGGCCCGCGGCCGCCAGGGGGGCCGGTGTCGGCTGCGGGGCCTGCGCGGGGGGTTCGGCGGGCTCGGGCGCGGGCCGGGGGACCGGGACCTCGTGTGGGGTTGGTTCCTCGGCGCTCTTCGGGGTCTCGGCGTACGCCTGGACCGGTTCACGCGCGGGCTCGGGCACCCGGGCGGAGGCCTGGCCCTGAGGCGCGTACGCGCCGGCCTTCCGCCGCGCCCGTACCGCCCGCCACCGCGCCATCGTGCCCATCACGAACACCGTCAGCACGATCAGGACCATCAACTGCCCGATG
Organism: Streptomyces fagopyri; assembly: GCF_009498275.1. NCBI lineage: Bacteria > Bacillati > Actinomycetota > Actinomycetes > Kitasatosporales > Streptomycetaceae > Streptomyces > Streptomyces fagopyri. The sequence continues at coordinate 4,990,592 of NZ_CP045643.1, forward strand.
AACAGGCCCCAGAAGAGTCCGTAGCCCGACAGCTGGCCGGCGGGGGTGTCCGGCCAGGCTCCCGCGACGTCCTGCGGCTGCCCGATCAGATGGCGCAGGGCCAGGGGCGTACGGGCGACGGTGACGGCCGCCGGCCAGGCTCCCCGGGCCAGCCATCCGGCGATGCCGGTGGCTGACCACACCAGGAGGGTCAGGCCGAGGAGGAAGGCCAGTACGCCCACCAGCAGACCGTCGGGGACGCCCCCCGCACGCTCCTGTCGCCGTTCGTCCGGTCTCATCTCATGCCACCGTGGACTCGGACGTGCCGTCGAGGTCGCTGAGGTGCTGTTCGACGAAGGCCGCCGCGCGTTCCTCCGCCTCCAGCTCCGCGGCGCGCAGCGCGTCGTCGGCGAGACGGTCCGCGGAGGACTCGGTCATGGCGCGGTCGGTGAAGACGAGGGGCCGTTCGGTCTCCGTGATCAGGTGTTTGACGACCTGTACGTTGCCGTTGACGTCCCAGACCGCGATGCCCGGGGTCAGGGTCGGGATGATCTCCACGGCCCACCTGGGCAGGCCGATCACCCGTCCCGTGGCCCGTGCCTCGTCGGCCTTCTGGGCGTAGATCGTCCGGGTGGACGCCATCTTCAGGATCGCGGCGGCCTCCTTGGCCGCCGCTCCGTCCACCACGTCGCTCAGGTGGTGCACCACCGCCACGAAGGACAGGCCGAGGCGTCGGCCGAACTTCAGCAGCCGCTGGAAGAGCTGGGCGACGAACGGACTGTTGATGATGTGCCACGCCTCCTCGACCAGGAAGATGCGCTTCTTGCGGTCGGGCCGGATCCAGGTGTGCTCCAGCCACACGCCCACGATCGCCATCAGGATGGGCATGGCGATGGAGTTGCGGTCGATGTGGGAGAGGTCGAAGACGATCAGCGGGGCGTCCAGGTCGATGCCGACCGTCGTGGGGCCGTCGAACATGCCCCTGAGGTCACCGTCGACCAGCCGGTCGAGCACCAGGGCCACGTCCAGGCCCCAGGCCCGTACGTCGTCTATGGCGACGTTCATCGCCTCGGCCGACTCCGGTTCGGGGTGGCGCAGTTGCTCGACGATGTCCATCAGCACGGGCTGGCGCTCGACGATCGTCTCGTTGACGTAGGCGTGCGCGACCTTCAGGGCGAAGCCGGACCGCTCGTCGAGGCCGTGTCCCATCGCGACCTCGATGATGGTCCGCAGCAGGGCCAGCTGGCCGGTGGTGGTGATCGCGGGGTCGAGCGGGTTGAGCCGGATTCCCATGTCGAGGGCGGCCGTGGGGTCGAGGCGGATGGGAGTTATTCCCAGCTCCTCCGCGATGAGGTTCCATTCGCCGACCCCGTCCTCGCCCTGGGCGTCGAGGACGACGACCTGCCGGTCGCGGAAGCGCAGTTGGCGCAGGACGTAGGTCTTCTCCAGGGCCGACTTGCCGTTGCCGGACTCGCCGAGGACCAGCCAGTGCGGGGCGGGCAGCTGCTGCCCGTACAGCTGGAAGGGGTCGTAGATGTAGCCCTTCCCGGAGTACACCTCGCGTCCGATGATGACGCCGGAGTCGCCGAGGCCGGGTGCGGCGGTGGGCAGGTAGACGGCTTGGGCCTGGCCCGTGGAGGTGCGGACCGGCAGCCGGGTCGTCTCGACCTTGCCGAAGAGGAAGGACGTGAAGGTGTCGGTGGCGGCGGACAGCGGATCCCGCATCAGGGCCTTACCTCCGAATACCGGTGGCGAAGGGGAGCGTGTTGACGAAGGCCCGGTGGTGCTCGCGGTCGCACCACTCCAGCTTCAGATACGACTTGCCGGCCGAGGCGCGGATGGTGCGCTTGTCGCGGGCGAGGGCCTCGGGGGAGCGGGAGGAGACGGTGATGTAGCCGACGAGGTTCACTCCGGCCGCGCCGCTGGCGAGGTCCTCGCCGCGCTGGTCGAGGCGGTTGTGGGAGGCGATGTCGCGGGGGTCGACCGTGCGGTTCATCTTCGCCTGGCGGCTGGCCTCGGCCTCGTCGTTGGTCTTCTCGGTCAGCATGCGTTCGATGGCGATCTCGGTGGGTTCGAGGTCCATGGTGACGGCGACCGTGCGGATGACGTCCGGGGTGTGGACCAGCAGCGGAGCAAGGAAGTTGACGCCGACCGGGGTCATCGGCCACTCCTTCACCCAGGCCGTGGCGTGGCACCAGGGCGCGCGGGTTGAGGACTCGCGGGTCTTCGCCTGGAGGTAGGTGGGCTCCATGGCGTCGAGCTCGGCGGGCCAGGCGTTGCGTTTGGTCATCGCCTGGATGTGGTCGATGGGGTGGTCGGGGTCGTACATGGAGTGCACGAGGGAGGCGAGCCGGCCCTGGCCGAGGGGCTGGCGTACCCGGATGTCGGCCTCCTGGAGGCGTGAGCAGATGTCGGTCAGCTCGCGCGCCATGACGACGGCGAGGCCCGCGTCGCGGTCCAGCTTCTTCCCGCCCTGCGGCCGGGCGGCCCGTGCCATGGCCTGGGCCTCGGCGGCGAGTTCGCGGGTCCAGTGCATGCAGGCGACGAGATAGGCGCGGTGCTGCTCGCTGCTGGTGGACACCATGGACTGGAGCTGGTCGTAGGACTGCTGCAGCCAGCCGGGGGACTTCTCGTCCCCGCGTACGGAGACGTCCTTGGCGTGGGCGTCCGGGTCGGCGGGGAGCGTGCGGGCGAGCATCTGGAGGCGGGTGACGAAGCCGTCGCCGTTCGCGACGTGCTTGAGGAGGGTGCCGAAGCGGTCGACGAGGGCTTCCTGGTCCTCGCTGTCGCGCAGGCCGACGCCCGGACCCTCGATCTCGATCGCGGCGGTGACGGTGCGGCGGTCGGCGTGCAGGAGCACGGCGATCTCGTCGGGCCCGAAGGGCGCCGCGAGCCAGGAGATCCGCCCGATGCCGGGCGGCGGTCCGATCTCGATCTCCCGGCCGTCGAGGTGGGTGCCGGCCTCCATGACGTTGCTGCGGTACGCCGTGCCGCGGCGCAGGCTGCGCTTGTAACTGCGGTTGATCTCGAACCACTTGTAGAACGTGCGGCGCTTGTACGGGACGTACACCGCGGCGAGGGCGACCAGCGGGAAGCCCATCAGCAGCACGATCCGCAGGGACAGTACGGGGACGAGCAGACCGCACATCATGCCGAGGAACGCGCCCGCGATGATGAGCACGATCTCGCCGGACTCGCGATTCCGGCCGACCATCGCGTTCGGCCGGGCGCGGCCGATCAGATATGTACGGCGGGGCGTGACCGGATGGGACACGTGGGACTCGGTCGTCAACGCCCTTCACCTCCCGTGCGGTTGGGACTGCTGTTGCGGGTGTTTCCGGTGGGGCTCGTGCGGGGCGGGGGCGCGGCGGAGGGGACGGATCCGCCGCCTCCGTTCGGTGTGCGCGTGCTGTGTGCCGCAACGCCGCCGGAGGCGGGGTTGGCGGGGCGGGGCGGCTGGTTGCCTCCGCCTCCTCCTCCGCCGTTGTTGTCGGCGCGGGTGCTGTGCGTCTTGATGCCCTGGGCGACGAGGGTGGCCGGGGAGCTGATCACGGCCGCGGCCTTGCCTTCGGCGCCCTGCATGATGCGGTTGTTGCGGGAGTTGGCGATCTCGTCGCCGAAGCCGGGGACGAAGCGGTAGATCATGGCGCTGGCGAAGATGGCGAGCAGGATGATGGCGAGGCCGGAGACGACGGCGGAGAAGGAGTCCGGGCCGTTGTCGGTGGACAGGGCGCCGGCCAGGCCGAGCACTATCACGATGACCGGTTTCACCAGGATGACGGCGATCATGACGCCGGCCCAGCGGCGGACGTGGCCCCACAGGTTCTTGTCGACGAGACCCGCGTACACGACGGTGCCGAGGAGGGCGCCGACGTAGAGGAGCGCGGCGCGGATCACGAGCTCCAGCCACAGGACGCCGGCGGCGAGGATCGAGACCAGGGACACGACGATCAGCATGATCGGGCCGCCGCCGATGTTCTCGCCCTTGGCGAGTGCGCCGGAGAAGGTGCCGAAGAAGCTGTCGGTCTGGTTGCCGGTGGTCTTGGCGAGGACGTCGGTGACGCCGTCGGAGGCCGAGACGACGGTGTAGAGGATCAGCGGGGTGAACGCGGACGCCAGCACCGTGAGCCAGAGGAAGCCGATCGCCTCGGAGAGCGCGGTGCCGAGGGGGACGCCTCGCACCGCCCTCTTCGCCACGGCGAGCAGCCACAGGAGGAGGGTGAGGATCGTCGAGGCCGCGAAGACGACGGCGTACTGCTGGAGGAACTTGGGGTTCGTGAAATCGACGTTCGCGGTGTCGTTGACCGCGGAGGAGAGCTTGTCGATGGTCCAGGACGCGGCGTCGGCGCAGCCCTTGGCGAGGGAGGAGAGGGGGTCGAGGGGGGAGGTGAGGCTGGGGGTCGAGCCTCCGGTGCGGCTGGGGCCGCCGCGGTTCTCGCAGTACTTCCTGGCTGGGCCGGCGATCAGCGAGCAGGAGTCGTCGGTGGCTTTCGGGGTGGGTGCCGCGTAAGCGTGGGAGGCCAGCAGCACAGCTGTGGTCTGCACGACTGCTGCGACGCCGGTGAGCTTGATCGCGCGGCGCGGGCTACCGGGCATACGTGAACCCTCCGAACTCCTCGACCGCCTTGCCGATCTCGTCGGCTCCGGAGACGGCGTTGTCTCCGTTGACGGGGGTCGGGCCGGTCTTCTGGCTGGTTTGCAGGACCTTCCAGTCGCCGTTCCAGGTCAGCTTCATGGTCACGGTGAACCAGCCGCTGGTCACAGGGTTGGTGGAGTTCTCGCCGGTGAGGCCGAAGAGGCTGTTGCACCAGACCTCGACCGTGGCCGCGGTGTCGCTGGAGGAGGTGACCTTGGTGCCCACCGGCAAGGTGCGATTGACGAATGTGCTTCCGGTGGGCGCGCTGCCGTCGGTCTCGAGACCGATCTTCTTCAGAAGGCTCGCCGAGTAGTCCGCGTCGAAGCCGGACTGGAGACCGTCCAGCGCGCTGGGAGCGGCGACGGCCTGCACGATGGCATGACGCTTGCCCGTGTTGAACATGCCGTCTGAGCCCAGGGCGGCCGCGTAGTTCGCCCCCGCGCTCTGTGCGCCCTGCACGTTGTGGCTGTACCCCGCCGGAATCCCGTTCGTCTTCGAATCGACCGGCCGTTCCCCGGAAGCCGCCGTGGGTGAGGTTCCGGACTTGGCGCCGCCGTTTCCGCCTCCGCCGCCCGAGGAAGAGGAATCGTCTCCCCCACGGTTCGCGAAGGCGATCGCGGCGATCAGGAGGACCACGACGCCGACCACCGTGATCAGGCTGCGTGAGGACGAGCGGCCACGGCGGGCGCCGCCGTAGACGTCGCCGGGGCGGTCGGGGAGCCGGGTCCGGGTCTGGCCCGTGCCCCCGTATCTCCCGTCGTCACCGCGAGAGCTGTCCCCGTATCCGGGTTCGTCACCGAGACTCATGCCGCGTACGCCCCCTCAACCTCTGCTGAATCGCGTAGTACGACGGTAGCCGTGCTGGTTTCCGCGCGGACGCGGTGTGGTGACTCGACATCAGGGAAACGCAACCTCAGCCGGTGGGCGCGACGGACAGGTGGATCGGACAGACGGTGGAGACAGGAGCCGGGCGCCCCGGCCGGGGCTAGACGGCCATGCCGTACACGATGGTGAACAGCGTGCCCAGGGACCCGATGATGAAGACCCCGGTGAGGCCGGCGATGATCAGGCCCTTGCCCTGTTCCGCGCTGAAGGTGTCGCGCAGCGCCGTCGCGCCGATGCGCTGCTTGGCCGCTCCCCAGATCGCGATCCCGAGGCAGAGCAGGATGGCGACCGCCATCACGACCTGGATCATCGTCTTGGCTTCGTTGCCCAGGCTGCCGAAGGGACCCCAGTCCGGGGCGATCCCGCCGATGATTGTGGTGATGTCGCCCTTGTCGGCTGCGAAAAGCATGTAAGTCACCGCCCCTAGTGGGTAGTTCTGCACCCCCTGCCACTGCGCGCAGAGGTCGGGCCCATTCTCGCCGAAAATGACGCTGTCGCATGTCGACTTGGCGTCATTGATTGGCGGGTTTCGTACGAATCCCTTGCCACCGGCGCACGCGGGCCCCATTCGGGAGGCGTGCGCCGGTATGCGGAGAGTCGTATGGTCACTCTGTGTATCACGGCAGGTCACGCCGGGCAATGAAGTCGATGCGGAACCTGTCGTGTGGTTCCGTCGTTAACCCCTTCTACGAAGAGCGCGGGACGGGTGCCCCGCTCGCCTCGTAGCTCCGCCACGGACGCGTCCCGATTCCGACGGGTTGTCGAGCCGATGTTCTCCGGGTCGCGCGTCTGCCGGATGTGGACGCGCGATCGCTGTCACGCAGGCTATCCCCCGTCCCTGTGGTGCGCGGAAACGGGCCGTGGCCGGTTGCCGCGTGGCGCCGCGCCGACTGCCCCCGTGGGAGCGGGCGTTGGCGGTAGTGCGGGCCGGGAGGCATTGGCGGCAGGGGTACTTGGCGGAGTCCGCCCGGGAGACCGTGGCGTACTGCGGGGGCGCGGCCGACGGGGAGCCCACGGCCGGTGATCCGCGCATCGCGTCCTGGCCGGCGTGTTCGTCAGGACGGGGCCGCGGCCCCGGGCGCCTTCGAGGACCGCCCGTCCTGTTCTCCCCCCTCTGTCTCGCCCGCCTCTGCCTCCACCTCTATCTCGGCTCCTGCGACGAAGTGGTCGAACTCGCCCGCCCGTACACCCAGTACGAACGCGTCCCACTTCCTCCGGGTCGTGGTGACGACGTTCGTGGGGTCGCTGGTCTCCCTGATGTGGACCAGGTCGTCCTCGCCGAAGGCGATCTCGATCCACGGCCCGGGTCCGGTCGCGTCGTCGGGGGCCGCCCGCGTCCAGTCGGGGTTCGGGGGTACTTGAGCCATGGAGGTCTTCCTCTCCTGGATGTCCGGGAACCCTGGATGTCCGGGAACGCCCGGGTGGCCCGGTGGTGTGCGGTGCGGAGAACGGTGTCCACAGGCTGTGGATATCCCGCCGCCGCGCGCGTGGGACGTGACTGGAGTAACGTAGCGTGACGTCAATTGATCGGAGCGCGAGAGAGGGCGGTCGGCGGACGTGGGCCGTACGGTGGATTCCACCGGTGACTCATGCCAATTTCTCAAGGTGGTTTCAGGATTTCTCTCAGATCCGTGAGCCAGAGTATGAACCGATGAAGCGCACCACTCGTCCCCCCGGTAACCGGCGGAACGCCCTGTTCGTCGCGGTCGCGGTGCTGGCCGCGACATCGGCCTCCGTGGCGGCCGCCGACGACGGCCGCGGGCCCCTCGGCGTGACCGCGCGGGCCTCCGGCACCGTGGCGGCCTCTCGTGTCGGCGCGCTGTTCGGGGGCAGCGGCCCTCTGGAGGGCGGCCACTTCTGCACCGCGTCCGTCGTGCACAGCAAGGGACGCAATCTGCTGGTGACCGCCGCGCACTGCCTGGACGGCGGCGGAAAGCTCCGCTTCGTGCCCGGATACCGTGACGGGAAGGCGCCGTACGGCATCTGGGATATCCGCAGGACGTACGTCGGTGACGCGTGGACCGGCGCCCAGGACGAGGACAGCGACGTCGCCTTCGCCACCGTCGCCGACCGCGGCGGCAAGGGTGTCGAGGACGTCGTCGGCGGCAACGCGTTCGCGACGGGGCGGGAGACCGGGGCGACCGCCGTGACCGTCACCGGCTACCCCAGCATCCTCGAGGCGCCGATCACCTGCACGAACAGGCCCACCGCCCACAGTCGCACCCAGCAGCGCATCGCCTGCCCCGCCTTCGCCGGCGGCACGAGCGGCAGCCCCTGGGTGAACGGGTACGGGGAGGTCGTCGGGGTCATCGGCGGCCACGAGGCGGGTGGGGACACCGACGACATCTCGTACAGCGTGGTCCTCGGGGACGAGGCCCGGGCCCTGTACCGCTCGACACAGGAGCAGTAGCGCGGGAGCGCCGCGCCTCCAGCGTGGCTTCCGGCCGCGCTGGAGTGTCGCCGTCGGCTCTGGCCTGATATCGCCTTGCGGGGCGGGGGAGTTGGCCAGGGGGTGCAGCGGACGCCCCGGCACCGGCGCCACATGCGGTTTCTCCTTGTGTGTGATCGTCCCGCGGCGCGGGTCCGCCTCTACACTGGCGGCGGTGGACTCCCGGGCGGTGAGGGGCGGTTGACGGTGCGTAAGGCATGGGTCGTGGCGGCCGCTGTCGCCGGGGCGGGACTCTCCTTCGTGATGCTGCTCGTCGTCGGGGTCTACGTCGTCGCGGGCAATCTCGCGGGCGGGGTCGGGGGCGGCTCGGTCGGGCTCGCCAAGGGCGCGGTACCCGCCGCGTACCAGACGCTCGTGCAGAAGTGGGGGAACCTCTGCGGCGCGATCAACCCCGCGCTGCTGGCCGCGCAGCTGTACCAGGAGAGCGGATTCAACCCGAACGCCAAGAGCCCGGCGAAGGCCGAAGGGATAGCGCAGTTCATCCCGGGGACGTGGGCCACGCACGGAGTGGACGGCGACGGGGACGGCGACCGCGACGTCTGGGACCCGAATGACGCGATTCCGTCGGCCGCCTCGTACGACTGCCAGCTCGCCTCGTACGTGAAGGACGCGCCCGGGAACATCACGGAGAACATGCTCGCCGCGTACAACGCTGGGGCGTACGCCGTCATCAAATACGGGGGCGTCCCGCCGTACCGGGAGACCCGGAACTATGTGAAGACGATCACGACCCTGGAGAAGAGCTTCGCCCGGCCCGTGAACCGGGTCGACCCGTCACGGCAGGCCGCCGCGGCGATCTACTACGCGCAGAAGAAGCTCGGCACGCCCTATCTGTGGGGCGGCAACGGCACCGCTGACCAGGGTGGACGCTTCGACTGCTCGGGTCTGACCAAGGCCGCGTACGAGAGCGTCGGGGTCACCCTGCCGCGGGTCGCCAACGACCAGTACAACGCAGGGCCGCACCCCGCGCGCGAGGAACTCCTGCCGGGGGACCTGGTGTTCTTCTCCGACGACCTCACCAACTCACGGACCATCCGGCACGTGGGCATCTACGTGGGCGGCGGATACATGATCGACGCGCCGAGGACGGGCGCCGTCATCCGCTTCGACCCGATCGACACCCCCGACTACTTCGGAGCCACGCGTGTGACCGAGGATGGCGCGAAAGCGCTGCCGACCACGGTCTGAACCCACCCCCTGAGCTGCGGCGATGTATCTCTCTTCGATAACGTCTGCGTGATCATTCGGTGGAGTGTGGAACGTACTGGAGGGCACTGTGCGTTCCTGTTGACGTAGAGCGGATCCAGGACTTCCGGGCCGCGGTTCTACACACCACGGGGTGGATCGAGCGGCGCGCGAAAGGGTGCGCCCGCGGCAAAGACGACGAAGGGGCCGCAGCACCATGGCTGGACTCGCCGAATCCGGTTCGAACCCCGACGTCGACCTGCTCTACGACATCAACGGCCTCGCCAGGAGCGCACCGCACTGGTTCGACCGGGGCATGGAGTTCGTGGGCGAGTACGGCCTGCTGCTCGCCATGGTCCTGCTGGTGCTGTGGTGCTGGTGGACCGTGCGGCGCGGCGGTGGTGAGGGCGCGGCGTCGTCCGTGGCGGGGCTGGTGTGGGCGCCGCTGGCCGCCGGCGTCGCGGTGCTGGTGAACGTGCCGATAAGGGGCTTCGTGGAGCGGCCCCGGCCGTTCGTCGACCACCAGGGTCTCGACGTCCTGGTGTCGGGCAAGACCGACTTCTCCTTCGTGAGCGACCACGCGACGCTCACGATGGCGATGGGCGTCGGCCTGTTCGTCGTGCACCGGAAGTTCGGCCTGGCCGGGATCGGGCTCGCGCTCGTCGAGGGGTTCTGCCGGGTCTACATGGGCGTGCACTACCCGACGGACGTCATCGGTGGATTCGCCCTCGGTACGGCCGTCGCGCTGCTGCTGTCCCCGCTCGCCATGGCCCTGCTGACGCCCGTGATGAAGGCCGTCGAGCGGTCCCCGCGGGCCGGCCTGCTCGTGCGGACACGGCGCGCGGGCCTCACGGGGCGGCGGACGACGATTCCGGAGGCGCGCGCGGAGCGGCCGGACGAGTCCGACCTGGCGGCGTGACCGCCTCCTTCGGCCGCCGCCCCCGCACCGGCTCGTGCGGGGGACGCCTTCCGCGGCGGGCGCGGCTCCTTCTTACAGGGCCTGGGGGAACGAGAAGAAGCGGTCCGGGTCGTACTGCTTCTTCAGAGCGGTCAGCCGGGGCGCCGCGTCGCCGTAGTACGCCTTGCGCCAGTCGGTGAGGGTCGGGTCCGTGTAGTTCTGGTAGGCGGCGCCGGAGGCGTGGCGGGCCATCGCCTTGTGGGCCGAGGTCAGCCAGGACTGGCCCGTGGTGCCGGAGGTGCCCGCCTGCCAGGAGACGATGTACTGGGCGAGCATCCGGGAGCGGCGGTGCACGAAGGCCGTCGCGGTCGGTGAGACGCGGTTGACCGCGCCGCCCAGCGCGGTGAGCGCGATGCTGCCCGCGCCGCCGCGGACCGAGACCATCTGGTTCAGGAGCGTCTGGATGCCGGCCGCGGAGATCGAGCGGTCGAAGAAGTCCGAACGGGCCGCGTACGTCTCGCGGCCGAGGGCGCCCTGCGCGGAGCGGCCCGGCGTCGTGCCGGGCAGATGGCACTGCGGGTCGGTGGGGAAGGAGGAGCAGCCCGCGTACACCTCCATCGACTCCTCGTACGACCGCTTCTTGAGGGAGACGCTGGTGGCGGGGGCGCCGACCCGGTCGGCCAGACGGTCCACGGCGTTCTGGAGTTCGCCGTAGGTGCCCAGGGAGAACGCGGCGACGGAGACGGTGGGAGTGCCCCCGGCGGCGTTCGCGAGATGCAGGGACGACCAGATCTCGTCGGGCTGGTCCGGTCCCCACTCCTGCCAGGCCTTCACCACGGCGGCGGCCTTCGTCCACGGCCAGGACAGGTACGCGGAGACGGCCTGCGGGGCGGGGTGGGTCTTGTAACGGAGCTCGGTGACGACTCCGAAGTTGCCGTTGCCGGCGCCGCGCAGCGCCCAGAAGAGGTCCTTGTTCTCACTCGCGTTCGCGACGAGCTGCTTGCCGTCCGCGGTGATCAGCGTCGCCTGGGTGAGACTGTCGCAGGTCAGGCCGTACGCCCGGGACACGACGCCATGGCCGCCACCGAGGGTCAGACCGGAGACGCCGACGGTCGGGCAGGAACCCGCGGGTATGGTGACGCCCTTCGCGGCGAGCGCGCGGTAGACGTCTATCAGCTTCGAACCGGCGCCGACGACGGCCTCGTTCGCGGACGCCCGGATCTTGTTCAGCTTGGAGACGTCGAGGATCAGCCGGCCGTCGCCTGAGGACCAGCCCGCGTAGGAGTGGCCGCCGTTGCGGATCGACAGCGGTATGTGGTGGGCGCGGGCGTAGTCCATGGCCGTACGGATGTCGTCGGCGTGGGCGGCGTACGCGACGGCGGTGGGCTTCAGCGCGTCGAAGCGGGTGTTGTACAGCTGGTGCGCGGCGGGCCAGGCGCGGTCGCCGGGGCGGACCAGGATGCCGTCCAGGTCCTTGGCGAGGGCGGTCCAGTTCGCGGCGGCGCGGACGCCGGCGGGGGTGACGCCCGCGGTCGTGCGGACGGGGGCGCTGGACGTCTCAGCGGCCCCGGACGCGCTGGTGGACGCTCCGCTCTTCCCGTTGCACGCGGTGGTGACCGCCGCCGCGAGAGCGGCCGCGCCGCCGCCTATGAATATCCGCCGTTGCATGTGAGCCTCCCGTTGGTTCCCGTGGGACGAGACGGGTGACCGCTTCCGAGGGTTCCACAACGTACGGGGCCAGAACGGAACCGCTACAGGAATGTGATCCCGGTATGACCGATATCACGTGTTTCCCGCCCGCGATCCGGTCCCTGCCAGGGGTGTTGTGTCCGCCCTGCCTCGCCCGCGCGAGGCCGTCCCGGCCGCAGCGGAGTCAGGCGAGCGGGGGTGTCGTGTGGGACTCCGCGTCCGTGCGGGCGAGGCTGCGGGCCCGGCGGGCGGGGCCTCTCCAGCCGCAGGAGCAGCGGGCCACGCAGAAGCGGCCCTGTTCGACCGTGATGGTCCGGTGTTCCCCGGCGGAGGGGATGTCGTCCTGCTGAGCCACGTCAACAACGTTACCCAAGGCAAGCAAACGGAATCGCACCGGCGTGACGGGCGTCCCTACCCGTCGTTAACCGGTACGACAGGAGGCCCGGGACGGACCGGCTGGGGGTCGGCGGACGATGGTGGCGCAGCAGGGCAGGCGGACGGAGGTCCGTGTTCTGGCGGTCGCGGTGGCAGGGCTCGTGTGCTGCGTCGCCGGATGTTCGGCCGGCGGCGCCGGTGTGGAGGACGCGCGCCCCGCCGCCGTGGGCGCCCGCTCCGGCGTCGTCTCCGCCGAGGCGCTGCACCGTGCCGCCGCCGTCCTGGAGCGGGCCGGCAGCGCGAGGGTGCGTACGTCGATGGAGATGGCCACCGGCGGGACCCGGGTCACCATCCGGGGCGAGGGTGTCTACGACTTCAGGAAGCGGTCGGGGCGGCTCACGGTGGAGCTGCCGCAGGATCCGGGCGGCGCCGAGGAGCACCGGCCGATCACCGAACTGCTCGCCCCGGGAGCCCTGTTCATGAAGAACCGCGGCGCGGGTGTGCCGGCCGACAAGTGGGTGCGCGTCGACACGGCCACGCTCTCCGACGGGAATCTGGTGACCGGCGGTGCCACCGATCCGTTCGCGGCGGCCGAGTTGCTGCGCGGGGCGCGGACGGCGACGTACGAGGGCAGGACGGAGGTGGCGGGGGTCCCGGTGGCGCACTACCGCGGGATCGCCGACCTGCGCCTCGCCGCACCGAGCGCGTCGGAGGGGAACCGGGAGGCGCTGCGGGCGGCGGCGAAGGGCTTCGCCACCGCTGAGGTCCCGTTCGACGTCTATCTCGACGACGAGGGACGGATCCGCGAGCTGCGCAACCGGTTCAGCTTCGTGAACGGCCAGCACAGGGGCACGGTCGCGGTCGCCTCGACGACCCTGCTCCACGACTTCGGGGTCCCGGCGCCCGTACGGCTTCCCGAGGCCGCGGACATCTTCGCGGGGAAGATCGCGGAGCCGTAGAGGCGCGGCGACCGCGGGGACGAAGGGCGTGCGGTATCCCGGCGGAGTCCGGGTAGGGGTCCGGGCCGGGGGCGGCTCGGGGGCGCGGAGTGCCTGCGCGGGCTCCCCGTGGGAGGCGGGGTTGGGGGCTGGAAATGGCCCTTCCGTGCCATGCGCGGTGTGTAGGCCGCTCCCTACTCTAGGAAGTCGGTGACGGCAGGAAGAGGTGACGCGCGTGGCTCCGGTCGGCGGTACGGCAGTTCAGGACCACGTGGCCCTCGCCGAGATCGAGCTGTGCGGCGACCTGATCATCGCGGCGTCGGCGGCCCATGAGGACCGGCTCAGCCTGGAGAGCATCGACGAGGTGCTGAAAGTGGCCGAAGAACGCGCGCGGGAGGACGGCGCGGGGGGATGAGCCCCGCTGTCGTCGCCCCGGCCCGGCGGCCGTGTCCCCACCTCACGGAGCGGTACGACTAGGTGCGCAGCAGCCGGCCGATCGCCTTCGTCGCTTCCTCGACCTTCGCGTCGATCTCGTCGCCGCCCTTGAGGGCCGCGTCCGCGACGCAGTGGCGCAGGTGCTCCTCCAGGAGCTGGAGGGCGAAGGACTGCAGGGCCTTGGTGGAGGCGGAGACCTGCGTGAGTATGTCGATGCAGTAGACGTCCTCGTCGACCATCCGCTGCAGACCGCGGATCTGGCCCTCGATCCGCCGCAGGCGCTTGAGGTGCTCGTCCTTCTGCTTGTGGTACCCGTGCACACCGCGGTCGTGGTCGGTCACGACCTGCTCCACGGTCTCCCGTGTGTCACCGGAGGGCGCCTGCGCGCCGGCCTCGGTGGTCGTCATCGCGTCCTCCTGCTGATCCCGCCGGAAAGGTCGGCTACATATACCCCTGGTAGGTATATGGTATCGAACTTCGTTGGGTATAGGGCCCTTGCCCGGTGCCGGGACCGGACCCTGTGCTGATCACTGTGCCTCATGGGCGACACTGGGGGACGGCCGGTTAGCCGTGGCCGGATGATGCGCCTAGCATCAGCCTGACCGAAACAAAAGGACCCCGAGGACCTCACGTGCGATTTCGTCTGACCCCCAGGGAGACGAGCTTCTACGACATGTTCTCCGCATCCGCGGACAACATCGTCACGGGCTCGAAACTCCTGATGGAACTGCTCGGGGCCGACGCCTCGGCCCGGGCCGAGATCGCAGAGCGTATGCGGGCAGCGGAGCACGCCGGTGACGATGCGACGCACGCGATCTTCCACCAGTTGAACTCCTCCTTCATCACGCCCTTCGACCGCGAGGACATCTACAACCTGGCCTCGTCCCTCGACGACATCATGGACTTCATGGAGGAGGCCGTCGACCTGGTCGTGCTGTACCAGGTCGAGGAGCTCCCCAAGGGCGTGGAGCAGCAGATCGAGGTGCTGGCGCGGGCGGCCGAGCTGACCGCCGAGGCGATGCCGAACCTGCGGACCATGGACAACCTCACCGAGTACTGGATCGAGGTCAACCGCCTCGAGAACCAGGCCGACCAGATCCACCGCAAGCTGCTCGCCCAGCTCTTCAACGGCAAGTACGACGCCATCGAGGTGCTGAAGCTCAAGCAGATCGTGGATGTGCTGGAGGAAGCCGCCGACGCGTTCGAACACGTGGCGAACACGGTGGAGACCATCGCCGTCAAGGAGTCCTGAGGCTTCGTGGACACCTTTGCGCTGATCGTGACCATCGGGGTCGCGCTCGGATTCACGTACACGAACGGCTTCCACGATTCGGCGAACGCCATCGCCACGTCGGTGTCCACCCGGGCGCTGACCCCCCGGGCCGCGCTCGCGATGGCCGCGGTGATGAACCTCGCGGGCGCGTTCCTCGGCAGCGGGGTCGCGCACACCGTGAGCAGTGGCCTGATCGCGACGCCCGAGGGCGGCAAGGGGATGGGCATCCTCTTCGCCGCGCTGATCGGGGCGATCGTCTGGAACCTGGTCACCTGGTACTTCGGTCTTCCGTCGTCCTCGTCGCACGCGTTGTTCGGCGGTCTGGTCGGGGCGGCGCTCGCGGGCGGTACGACCGTTCTGTGGTCCGGCGTCCTGGACAAGGTCATCATCCCGATGTTCCTGTCGCCGGTCGTCGGTCTGATCGGCGGCTATCTGGTGATGTGCGCGATCATGTGGCTGTTCCGCCGGGCCAACCCGCACAAGGCCAAGAGGGGCTTTCGGATAGCCCAGACCGTTTCGGCGGCCGGAATGGCGCTCGGGCATGGTCTGCAGGACGCGCAGAAGACGATGGGTATCGTCGTGATGGCGCTCGTCATCGGTGACGTCCAGGGTGCCGACGATCCGATTCCGGTGTGGGTGAAGATCTCCTGCGCCGTGATGCTGTCCCTCGGTACGTACGCGGGTGGGTGGCGGATCATGCGGACGCTGGGGCGGAAGATCATCGAGCTGGATCCGCCGCAGGGGTTCGCGGCGGAGACCACCGGGGCGTCGATCATGTTCGCCACGGCGTTTCTGTTCAAGGCGCCGATCTCCACGACGCATGTCATCACTTCCGCGATCATGGGGGTGGGGGCGACCAAGCGGGTGAACGCGGTGCGGTGGGGTGTCGCGAAGAACATCGTGCTGGGGTGGTTCATCACGATGCCGGCGGCGGCGGTGGTGGCCGCGGCGAGTTTCTGGGTCGTGGATCTGGCGTTCCTGTAGGGACCCGGGGGCTCCCCCCGGGGGGTTCGGCGGGATTCTCTCGCCCCCGCCGCCCCTACCCGACCCATCCCGTACCTGGGGGCTCCGCCCCCTGGACCCCCGTCATCGCCCGAAGGGCTCGTCCTCAAACGCCGGACGGGCTGAGGGTGCGGGTCCGGCCGGAACCATCAGCGCGGCGCATGCCCGGGATTCCCCGGGGCCCGCACTTCGTGCGTGAGCCCCCGCACCTGCCGTACAGCCACCGCTTCCTGCGCCCGCCCGCGTTTCCAGTACGGGTATCGGGCTTCTGCGGGAGTTCGCGCCTTCGGCACGGGCGGTCACTTCCTGGGCGAGGCCCCGCCTCCTGGTACGGGCCGCAGACTCCTGCGCGCGCCCGCGTCTTCAGCACGGGCCGCCACTTCTTGGGCGAGGCCCCGTCTCCCGGTACGGGCCTCCGCCTCCGCGTAAGGCCGCGCCTTCAGTGCGCGCCCGCGTTTCCAGTACGGGAACCTGGTTTCAGCGGGAGTTCGCGGCGTTGGCACGGGCCGTCACTTCCCGGGCGAGGCCCCGCCTCCCGGTACGGGCCCCCGCCTCCCGCGCAAGGTCATGCCCTCAGCGCGGCCCCGCCTCCGGTGTCGGTCTCGCTTCTCGTGTTCGCCCGTCCCTCAGCGCGGGTTCCCGCCTGCCGTGCGCGCCCGTGTGCTCGGCCCGTTCGCGGTTCGGCCAAGAGGGAGGAACGGGAGCGGGCCCGCCCCCGGGAGCCGGGGGCGGGCCCTTCTCGTCCTCGCGGTGGCACCGCCATGCAGCACCGCGAGGGGTTCTTGTGGGGTCGGCTCAGCCGAAGCGGCCCGAGATGTAGTCCTCGGTGGCCTGGACCGACGGGTTGGAGAAGATCCGCTCCGTGTCGTCGATCTCGATGAGGCGTCCGGGCTGGCCGACCGCGGCCAGGTTGAAGAAGGCCGTGCGGTCGGAGACGCGCGCCGCCTGCTGCATGTTGTGCGTCACGATGACGATCGTGAAGCGTTCCTTCAGCTCACCGATCAGGTCCTCGATGGCGAGGGTCGAGATCGGGTCCAGGGCCGAGCAGGGCTCGTCCATGAGGAGGACCTGCGGTTCCACCGCGATCGCCCGCGCGATGCACAGTCGCTGCTGCTGGCCGCCGGACAGGCCCGAGCCGGGCTTGTTCAGGCGGTCCTTGACCTCGTTCCAGAGGTTCGCGCCCTTGAGGGACTTCTCGACGATGTCGGCCAGCTCGGACTTCCGGTAGGACCCGTTGAGCTTGAGGCCGGCCGCCACGTTGTCGAAGATCGACATGGTGGGGAACGGGTTGGGACGCTGGAAGACCATGCCGATCGTGCGGCGCACGGCGACGGGGTCGACGCCCTGGCCGTACAGGTCCTCGTCGTCCAGGAGGACCTTGCCCTCGACACGGCCGCCGGGGGTGACCTCGTGCATCCGGTTGAGGGTGCGCAGGAAGGTCGACTTGCCGCAGCCGGAGGGGCCGATGAAGGCCGTCACCGAGCGGGGCTCGACCGTCATCGAGATGTCTTCGATCGCCTTGTGGGCGCTGTAGTAAGCGGTCAGACCGCTCACGTCGATTCGCTTGGCCATGTCAGTCACTGCTTCTTTCGAGAGATTCGGGTCGCTGATTGGCCGCGTCAGCGGCCCGTCTTCGGGGCCTTCCAGCGGGCGATGCCGCGGGCCGCCAGGTTCAGGATCATGACGAAGGCGATGAGGGCGAGTGCCGCCGCCCAGGCCCTGTCGTAGGCCGCGCCGGAGCCGGCGCTGTTCGCGTACTGCTGGTAGATGTACAGCGGCAGCGAGGCCTGCGGGTCCGAGAACGGGTTGGTGTTGATGAAGTTCGTGCCCCAGACCAGGAGCAGCACCGGGGCGGTCTCGCCCGTGATGCGGGCGACCGCGAGCATCACACCCGTGGTGATACCGCCGATGGAGGTCGGCAGGACCACCTTGATGATGGTGCGCCACTTCGGGACACCCAGGGCGAGGGAGGCCTCGCGCAGCTCGTTCGGTACGAGCTTGAGCATCTCCTCCGTGGAGCGGACGACCACGGGCATCATCAGGATCGACAGGGCGAGCGAACCGGCGAAGCCGGAGTAGCCCATGTCGAGGATCAGGATCCAGAAGCTGAGGATGAACAGGCCGGCGACGATCGACGGGATGCCCGTCATGACGTCGACGAAGAAGGTGACGGCCTTGGCGAGCTTGCCGCGTCCGTACTCCACCAGGTAGACGGCGGTGAGCACGCCGATCGGCACGGCGATCAGGGTGGCGATGCCGACCTGCTCCAGGGTGCCGATGATCGCGTGGTAGATGCCGCCACCGGTCTCGGTGTCGGCGACCACGCCCATGGAGTGGGTCAGGAAGTAGAGGTCGAAGACCTTCGCGCCGCGCTTGACGGTCTCCCAGATCAGGGAGGCGAGCGGGACGATGGCGACGAGGAAGCAGACCCAGACGAGGCTGGTCGCGACCCGGTCCTTGGCCTGCCGGCGGCCCTCGACGCGGGCGGAGACGCCGTACGTGCCGAGGACGAAGAGGATCGCGGCGATCAGGCCCCACTGGACCTTGCTGTCGAGGCCGCCCACCAGGCCGATGACCACGGCGAGGACGAGGGAGCCCACGGCGATCGCCCACGGGGACCACGAGGGGAGACTGGCGCCGCGCAGGCTGCTGGGGCGCCGCTCGGTGACGGATGCGTGGCTCATGCGTTGGCCCCCGAGTACTCCTTGCGGCGGTTGATGATCATCCGCGCGCCGCCGTTGACCAGCAGGGTGATGACGAACAGGACGAGACCGGAGGCGATCAGCGCGTCCTGGCCGAGCGGGGTGGCCTCACTGAACTTGCTCGCGATGTTCTGCGCGAAGGTGCCGCCGCCCGGGTCGAGCAGGCTGGCGTTGATCTCGAAGGTCGGCGAGAGGACCGTGGCGACGGCCATCGTCTCGCCGAGCGCGCGGCCGAGGCCCAGCATCGAGGCGGAGATCACGCCGGAGCGGCCGAAGGGCAGCACCGACATGCGGATGACCTCCCAGCGCGTGGCGCCGAGGGCCAGCGCGGCTTCCTGGATCATCAGCGGAGCCTGGCGGAAGACCTCGCGGCTCACGTTGGTGATGATCGGCAGGATCATGATCGCCAGCAGGACGCCGACGGTGAGCATCGAGCGGGGGGCGCCGCCCTGCCAATCGAAGATGCCGGTCCAGCCGAAGTAGTGGTCGAGCCAGCCGAACAGACCGCTCATGTGCGGGACCAGGACGAGAGCGCCCCAGAGGCCGTACACGATGGACGGGACGGCGGCGAGCAGGTCGATCACGAACCCGATGGGGCCGCCGAGCTTGCGCGGCGCGTAGTGCGTGATGAACAGGGCGATCCCCACCGCGACCGGGACCGCGAGGGCCATGGCGATGATCGAGGAGACCACCGTGCCGAAGGCCAGCACCGCGATGCCGAAGGACGGCGGTACGAGGTTGGTGTTCCACTCGAACGTGGTGAGGAAGTTGCCGTGGTCGTCGCTGATCGCGTTGGCCGCGCGGTAGGTGAGGAAGGCCGCGATGGCGGCCATGATCACCAGGAGGAAGATGCCGGAACCCCGGGAGAGACCGATGAAGACGCGGTCTCCGGTGCGGGAGGCGCCGCGGTCGGCGATCTTCGTGCCGACGGCGGAAGTCTGTGGGGTGGGAGGTGGAGCTTCAGTGTTCTGCGTCGTTATGTCCATCAGGATTCTCCGGTCTGCGGAACCGTAAGGGGTGGCGGCTCCAGGCGGCGGTGCACCGGACGGTGCGGCCCGCCTCGGCGAGGCGGGCCGCACACTCAGGTCAGCTCAGGCTCGAGAGGGTCGTACGAACCTTGGAGATGATCTCGGCGGGGATCGGGGCGTACTTCGCGTCGGTCAGGAGCTTCTGACCGTCCTCGCTCGCGATGTAGTTGAGGAAGGCCTTCGTGGCGGGCAGCGTGTCGGCCTTGTTGCCCTTCTCGCAGACGATCTCGTAGGTGACCAGGGTGAGCGGGTAGGCGCCCTCCTCGGTCGGCTTGTAGTTCAGCTTCAGCGCCAGGTCGCTGCCGGTGCCAGCGACCGTGGCGGACGAGATGGCCTTGGTGGCGTTCTCGACGCTGGCCTTGACCGGGGTCGCGGCGTCCGTCTTGAGGTCGACGGTGCTGATGCCGTCAGCGGCGTAGGAGAGCTCGAAGTACGAGATCGCGCCGGCGGTCTGCTTCACCTGCTGGGCGAGGCCGGAGGAACCCTGAGCGGACTGGCCGCCCTTGGCCTGCCACGCCTTGCCGCCGGAGTAGTTCCAGTCGGACGGGGCGACGGCCTTCAGGTACTTGGTGAAGTTGTCCGTGGTGCCGGACTCGTCCGAGCGGTGGAACGCCTGGATCTTGGTGCTGGGGAGCTTCGCGCCGGGGTTGAGCTTGGCGATCGCGGCGTCGTCCCACTTGGTGATCTTGCCGTCGAAGATCTTGGCGATCGTGGACGCGTCGAGGATGAGGTTGTCCACACCCGGAACGTTGTAGCCGATCGCGATCGGGCCGCCGACCATCGGAAGGTCGATGGCCGCGTTGCCGCCGCAGACGTTCTTCGAGGCGGTGATCTCCTCGGGCTTCAGCGGGGAGTCCGAACCGGCGAACGCGGTCTGGCCCTGCGTGAACGCCGTCACGCCGGCACCCGAACCGGTCGGGTTGTAGTTGATCTGGACGCCGGAGCAGCTCTGGGTGAACTGCTTCACCCAGGCGTCTATGGCGTTCTTCTGCGCGGAGGATCCGGACGCCTGCAGCTGGCCCTTGGCGTCGTCACACTTGATGGCGCTGCTGTTGGTCGCGGCCGAGGCCGACTTGTCGCCGCCGGCGGCCTTGGTGCCGGTGTCGTCCGAGCCGCACGCCGTGAGGGCCAGGGCGCCGGAGACGGCGACGGCACCGAGCGAGAGGGCGCGAAGCCGGTTCTTGCGCTGAAGCTTCACTTTTCGGGAGTTCCTTCCAGGAGCCGCCGTCGAGGTGGCGGCGTGCGAAGTCGGTGGTAGGCGGAAGCCTGTCCCAGGACTTGCCCGGGACGCGGTCCGCACCGCGTAAGGCCGAAATTAGGCAGAACAGGTGAAGGCGCCGAAGGCCATAAGTGAACGGCGGGTGAACCCCTGCGGTCGGTGCGGTGAGGTCACGGAACGCTTACGTCGAGGACACGGGGCGGTTTCCGACAACTCGGGTCTCATTGGTAACTCTAGGCAACCAGACGCAATCGTTCAGGTTTCGGCGCGAGCGGCGTGAGCGGCGTGACGGGGCCGGTGGCCGCACGGCGCACGGGGACGGCGCCCGGACGCGTCGCGGGGGGCGTGGCGTGTGTGGGCGGGGCGTGCGGGCGGGGCGCGGCTGCGTGCGGCGGCCACACCGGTTCGCGGCTCATGGTTCGCGGCCCGGGGTTCGCGGATCGCGGATTGCGGCTCACGGTTCTCGGCTCATGGCTCACGGCTCCCACCGTCGGGGCGCGCACGGCGGCCTAGGCCAGATGCAGTGAGTGCAGAAGCGCGTCGACCAGGTCGCGGTCCCTGGGCTGGGTCAGGCGGTGCCGGGCCGCGGTCGGCGGGAGCCACAGGACGCGGTCGACCTCGCTGTTCGGCCGGAAGCAGCCGTCCGCCGCCTCGGCCGCCCAGTAGCGGACCTCCTTGGTGCGCCCGCCGACGAGATAGCCGAGCGTGGGCAGGCCGGCGCCCGGCATCGCGGAGTAGCCCGTCTCCTCCTCGACCTCCCGCAGCGCCCCGGCCAGAGCGTCCTCGGCGCGCTTGAGCTTGCCCTTCGGGTGGGACCAGTCGTCGTACTTCGGCCGGTGGACCAGACAGACCTCCAGCTCGCCGTCGACGGGCGAGCGGCGCCACAGGACGCAGCCCGCCGCCCGGATGATGTCGGTGCCGTCGGTCATGGAGCCTCCCTCAGGGGGTGCGTACGGCTTCCTTCTGCCAGCTCTGCTGGAACGCGAAGCGGGCCGCCTCCACCTCGTGCCGCTGGTCGGCGTGGAGCACACCGAGCGCGTACGCGGTCGCCGGGGCGATACGCGGGGTGCGGGCCGCCGACGCCGCGGCCGCGGCCGCCTCCGCCGCGTCCCGGTGCCGGTCGAGGGCCTGCCCCGCGCCCAGCAGCCGTACGTCGGAGGGGACGCCCTCCTGGTGGAGGCACTCGCGCGCGTAGCGGTGCAGCCGCAGCAGCAGCCGGACCTGGTGCCAGGGCGCGTCCTGGGGGTGGGGAGCGGCGTCCGCGGAGAGGCCGTGCACGAGGGCCTCCGCGTTGTACGGATGGCCCGCGGTGATCAGCGGCAGCGCGGTGACCGCGTCGATGAGCCGGTCCTGTGCGGCGGCGGCCAGCGGGCGCAGGTCGGCCGCGGTGGCCGCCGTGGTGAGCGGTACCTCGCTCGCGAGCACGGCGACGCTGTCCGCGACGGCGTGGAAGCGGGAGGAGCCCAGCGCCTGGAGCGCCGCCGAGTGCGCCCGGGTACGGGCGAGGGTCAGCTGCCGGTCGAGCAGCGCGCCCGCCTTCGCCGCCCCGATGGTCAGGTGGCCCTTGGGAGGAGCGCCGGCGCCGCCCGTGGTCTGTGCGGGGAAGGCGGTGGGCCCCGACAGCCGGTTCAGCGCGCCGAGCAGCCGCTCCAGGCGGGCCGCGTAGGCGTGCTCGCGCGCCAAGGTGCCCGACAGCCAGGCGAGTTCGGGACGCATCCCCTCCGACCAGTCCGTTTCGAGGAGCGGCCGGAAGGTGTGCAGGGTGCCGCTGATGCGGCGGGCCGAGCGGCGCAGGGAGCGCGCCGCGTCGACCGACTCCGCCGAGCCGCCCGCCGCGGCGCCGGTCTCCCGGTGCTGCCGCAGCGAGCGCAGGAACTCCGTGGCCTGGTCGCGCAGATAGTC
This sequence comes from Streptomyces fagopyri, assembly GCF_009498275.1. Taxonomy (NCBI): domain Bacteria; kingdom Bacillati; phylum Actinomycetota; class Actinomycetes; order Kitasatosporales; family Streptomycetaceae; genus Streptomyces; species Streptomyces fagopyri. The sequence goes on from NZ_CP045643.1 coordinate 5,013,187, forward strand.
CGCGAGGACCTCGCCGACGGGCGTACCGACCTGCTCACGGGGGTCCCGCCGGTCGGGCGAGGCCGCGAGCCGGGGTGAGGACCCGGCCGTGGGGTCGGTGGGGTCAAGGTGTTGCTGTGCCACGCCGGCGCCTCCGGGCGTCTATGAGCATCTCCTGGACGTTCCGCAGCGGTTGGCCATCCTGGTCGGTCGCATGCCGGGTCCATTCGCCGTCCGGGCCCAGGTGCCAGGAAGCGGTGGTGTCCGACATCCCGGTCTCGAACAGCCGGCTGAGGGCTGCCCGGTGAGCCGGGTCGGTGATCCTGACCAGGGCCTCGATCCGCCGGTCGAGGTTGCGGTGCATCATGTCGGCGCTGCCGATCCACACCTCGGGCTCTCCGCCGTTGCCGAACGCGAAGACCCGTGAGTGTTCCAGGAAGCGGCCGAGCACGGACCGGACCCGTATGTTTTCGGACAGGCCCGTGACGCCGGGCCGGACCGCGCAGATGCCGCGCACCCACACGTCGACGGGGACTCCGGCCTGGGACGCGCGGTACAGCGCGTCGATGATCGCCTCGTCCACCATCGAGTTGCACTTGATGCGGACGTAGGCGGGGCGTCCTGCGTTGTGGTGCTGGACTTCCTTGTTGATCCGCGCGATCAGGCCGTCGCGCAGCGACTTGGGGGCCACCAGGAGCCGGCGGTAGGTCTCGCGGCGCGAGTAGCCGGAGAGCCGGTTGAAGAGGTCGGAGAGGTCCGCGCCGACCTGCGGGTCGGCGGTGAGCAGTCCGAGGTCCTCGTACAGGCGGGCGGTCTTGGGGTGGTAGTTGCCCGTGCCGACGTGGCTGTAGCGGCGCAGGGTGTCGCCCTCCTGCCGTACCACCAGCGACAGCTTGCAGTGGGTCTTCAGCCCGACGAGCCCGTACACGACGTGGCAGCCGGACTCCTCCAGCTTCCTGGCCCACTTGATGTTGGCCTGTTCGTCGAAGCGTGCCTTGATCTCGACGAGGACGAGGACCTGCTTGCCGGACTCGGCGGCGTCTATCAGCGCGTCGACGATGGGCGAGTCGCCCGACGTCCGGTACAGCGTCTGCTTGATCGCCAGGACGTCCGGGTCGCTCGCCGCCTGCTCCAGGAAGGCCTGTACGGAGGTGGAGAAGGAGTCGTACGGGTGGTGCAGCAGGACGTCGCGCTCGCGCAGGGCGGCGAAGATGTCGGGCGCGGACGCCGACTCGACCTCCGCGAGGTCGCGGTGGGTGCCCGCGATGAACTTCGGGTACTTCAGCTCGGGCCGGTCGAGGGCGCCGATGCCGAACAGGCCGGTGAGGTCCAGCGGGCCCGGCAGCGGGTACACCTCGGCCTCGGAGATCTTCAGTTCCCGCACCAGCAGGTCGAGGACGTACCGGTCGATGGACTCCTCGACCTCCAGGCGCACCGGCGGTCCGAAGCGGCGCCGCATGAGTTCCTTCTCCAGGGCCTGGAGAAGGTTCTCGGTGTCGTCCTCCTCGACCTCGAGGTCCTCGTTGCGGGTGAGGCGGAAGGTGTGGTGCTCCAGCACCTCCATGCCCGGGAAGAGCTCCTCCAGGTGGGCGGCTATGACGTCCTCGATGGGGACGTAGCGGTCCGGGGAGGCCTCCAGGAAGCGGGAGAGCAGCGGCGGGACCTTGACGCGCGCGAAGTGCCGGTGGCCGCTGACGGGGTTCCGTACGACCACGGCCAGGTTCAGGGACAGGCCGGAGATGTACGGGAAGGGGTGCGCGGGGTCGACCGCGAGCGGGGTCAGGACCGGGAAGATCTGGTGCCGGAAGAGCGTGAAGAGGCGGGCCTGTTCCTTCTCGGTGAGCTCGCTCCAGCGGACCAGGTGGATGCCCTCCTCCGCGAGCGCGGGGGCGACGTCCTCCTGGTAGCAGGCGGCGTGCCGGGCCATGAGTTCGCGCGAGCGGGCCCAGATCATCTCCAGGACCTCGCGCGGCTGGAGGCCGGAGGCGGACTTGGTGGCGACGCCGGTCGCGATGCGCCGCTTGAGGCCGGCCACCCGGACCATGAAGAACTCGTCCAGGTTGCTGGCGAAGATGGCCAGGAACTTCGCCCGTTCGAGGAGGGGTGTGCTCGGGTCCTCGGCGAGTTCGAGGACGCGTTCGTTGAACGCCAGCCAGCTGCGTTCCCGGTCCAGGAACCGGCCCTGCGGGAGCTGGATGCCGTCCTGCACCGTGTCCTCGTACGCGTCGAGGTCGGCGTCGAGGTCGGGCTCCAGGTCGGAGACATTGGCGGCGACGGTGTGCGGCCGGTGCGCGGCGATGGAACCGACGGACGGCTGCGGGTGCTGGACCTGTGCCTGGGCGCTGGGCTGGTTCATGGCCCCATTCTTCCGTGCCGGACGCGAGACCGGCGCGTCGGAGCGGGCGGGCGGCAGCGCGGCGAGGCGGATGACGGCGCCCCGGCTCGCGGTCTCGTCCGACCGGGAGTGCCCCTGGCGGGGCACGGACACGGGTTCGTCCGCCGTCGACGGCTGGGGCTCGTTCTCCGGTGGAGGCGAAGGCTCTGGCACGGCGGGCTTCATTGGCTGAGCGTCGCAAGCCCGTCTGAATCGATGGTTACGGCGACATGACGTGCGGGATATCGGGGAGCGGCCCCCGGACGTCCACATGTCCGGGGGCCGGGTGCGTCCTCACCCCCGTGAGGGGCGTACGGACAGGTCGTACGGGCTGTTTCCGTCCCTTCCGCCGGGCCGGGGGTCCGGGTCTAGGCGGTGCGGCGGCGCAGCAGCCGGAAGGCGGTGGCGGTGGCCGCGCCGGCGACGGCGAGGACGATGCCGGTCTCCACCAGGTGGAGGGGCCAGAAATGGGAGAGCGGCTGGTAGACCGTGTAGTGGCCGGTGATTCCGTGCTCGGCCGCGCAGCGGCTGATCCGCGCGGCCGTGCCGACGCAGTGCCCGTAGTCGGGGTCCGCGACCCGGCGGCCGTGGACGAGCACCCCGCCCTCCAGCTGCCAGGCCCGGTGGGGGAGGGCGGCCTCGGTGGCGCCGGTCCGGGTGACCTCGGGCCACAGGCCGGCGCGGAGGGTCCCCAGGGTCTGGTTGAGCAGCAGCATCACCGCGAGGGTGACGCCGAGGGCGGGCAGCGCGCGTCCCAGCAGCAGGCCGGCGAGCGCGCCGACGGCCAGTGCGCACAGGGCGTACGCGACCGTCGCGGGGCCGAGGGCGACGAAGGTGCTGAAGCCGCTCCAGCCGTCGTCCAGCCGGTCCGGGTTGTTCGACCAGCCCCAGCGGAACATCGATACGAGCACGGCGCCGCCGAGTGTGACGACCAGCGCGGGGACGGCGAGCTGGGCGGTCAGCCAGCGCACCGGCGACACCGACTGGGTCCAGGCGAGCCGTGCGGTGCCCGACTCCAGTTCGCGGGCGACCAGACAGGCGCCGGCCCAGGCCGCCACGGCGTAGAAGGAGTAGCAGACGACGACGGCGCCCCAGCGCATCACGTCTCCGTAGTCGGCCGTGGCGAGGGTGGAGCAGGTGTTGGCGTGGTGGGCGCAGTGGACGAGTTCCGCGCGGGCCTTGCCGGCCTTGACGGCGACCGCCCACACCAGGAGTCCGGTGAAGGCGGCCACGAACCCGCTCCACAGGGCCAGGGCCGGGCGGTGCACGCGCAGGACGGTCCACGGGAGCCCGTTGACGGCGTTCATCGGCGGCCCTTCTTCGGGGCCGCGCCGACCTGGCGTGTCAGCAGCCGGAAGGCGGTGAGGACGGCGAGCGCGGTGAGGGCGAGGACGATCCCGGTCGCCACCCACTGGAGGGGCCAGTAGTGGGAGTACGGGTGGGAGTCGTTGTAGAAACCGACGACGTGCAGTCTCGCGTACAGATCGCGGCACTGGAGGTTGAGGTCGCTGCCGCAGTACGGGTTGGTGAGGCGGCCCCCGGTGGAGGTGAGGAGGCCTTCGTCGACGGTGAGGCCGAGGCCCGTGGGGCCGTTGTGGCGCAGGCTGCTGACGGTCCGCACCGGGGGCCACAGGTGGGGTGTCGCCAGGGCGGCGCCGACGCGGACGGCGAGCGTGCAGAACACCGAGAGGGCGAGGGCGGCCAGCGAGCGGCGCAGCGCGAGGCCGGTCAGCGCACCGACGGCCAGGCCGAACAGGGCGAAGGCGACGGTGGTCGGGCCGTTGGCGTGGAGGACGAGGACGTCGGTCCAGTCCTTGGCGGTGTCGATCCGGCCCTGGCTCCTGCGCCAGGTCCGCTGGTGCAGCAGGACCAGCACGCTCGTCCCGGTGGTGACGAGGACGGCCGGGACGGCCAGTTTGACCATGAGCCAGCGGGCCGGGGAGAGCGACTGGGTCCAGGAGAGCTGCGCGGTGCCGGTCTCCAGCTCGCGGCCGACGAGCGACGCGCCCGCCCAGGCGGCGACGAGGAACGGGACGAAGGTCACCGCGACGGTGGCGTACTGGGAGAAGGACTTGTAGGTGAGGATCGCGTCCTGGTCGTAGACGCAGGCAGCCTCCCGGCAGTGGTCGTACCGCCGCCACGCGGTGGCGGCCGCGTCCATCGCCGGGCCGTGCAGCCACAGCAGCAGGGCGGTGAGGACCACGAACAGGGCGGCTCCGGCGTACAGGGCCGGGCGGTGCAGCCGCAGGACCGTGCGGACCAGGCCGCGGGTGGCCGACGGGCGGCGGACGGGTGGCGCCGGGGCGTCGGCGGTGGTGAGCGCGGTCATGCGGCGGACTCCTGGGCGGGGGCGGGTGTGAGGATCAGCGCGGGTGCCGCCGGGTTGCGCAGGTGGGCGAGGACCAGTTCCTCCAGCGAGGGCCTGGTGGCTCCGGCGTCGGCGGGGTACGGGCCCCGCGGGCGGATCAGGGCGGTCTGCTGGCGTCCCGTGGTGCGGGACTCGACCACGGTGTGCGGGGCGAGGTCGCGGACCGCGCCGGTGGTCAGGGTGTGCGCGGCCAGGAGATCGTCCAGGTCGCCCGCCAGCCGTACCCGGCCGTCGCCTATCAGCAGCAGGTAGTCGCAGGAGCCCTCCAGTTCGGCGACGACGTGCGAGGACATCACGACCGTCGTCCCGTACTCGGCGGCCTCGGCCATCAGGGTGCCCATCAGTTCGTGCCGGCCGAGCGGGTCGAGGTCGGCCATCGGCTCGTCCAGGAGCAGGAGTTCGGGCCGCTTGCCGAGCGCGAGGGCGAGGGCCACCCGGGTGCGCTGGCCGCCGGAGAGCGCGCGGATCCTCTTCTTCGGGTCGAGGCCGCCGACCTCGTACGCGATCCGTCCGGCGACCCGGGCGTCCCAGCGGGCGGGGTTGAGCTCCTGGCCCAGGCGCAGCGTCTGGTCCACGGTGAGCTGCGGGTACAGCGGCTTGTCCTGGGCGACGTAGGCGACGCGCTCCCGGGCGGCGGCCGGGTGGGTGCCGAGCACGGTGAGGGCGCCCTCGGTGGGGGCGAGCAGTCCGGCCGTGTGGGACAGCAGGGTCGACTTGCCCGCGCCGTTGGGGCCGACGACGGCGCAGACGCGTCCCGCGGGGAGCCGGAAGGAGCACTCGCGCAGTGCCCAGCTCCCGCGTCGGCCGAAGCGCTTGCCGAGCCCGGCCGCCTCGATGGCGGTGTTGCTCATTCCTGGTCTCCCTTGGCGTGTTCCTGAGTGAAGCGGTCGTCGAGAGCGGAGGCGAAGAGCGCCGCCATGTCGTCCCGGCCGAGGCCCGCCGCGCGAGCCCGTGTCACCCAGGCGTCGAGTTCGGCGCGCAGGGGCGAGTCGGCCGGGGTGCTGGTGCCGAGCGAGCGGCGTACGAAGGTGCCGAGGCCGCGTCTGGCCTCGACCAGCCCTTCGCGCTCCAGCTCGCGGTAGGCCTTGAGAACGGTGTTCGGATTGATCGCGGTGGCCTCCACGACCTCGCGGGCCGTGGGGAGCTTGTCACCGGGTTCGAGCAGGCCCAGGCGCAGGGCCTGTTTGGTCTGCTGGACGATCTGGACGTACGTGGCGACACCGCTGCGCCGGTCGATGCGGTACTCGACCACTCGGCAACCACCCTTTCACTAATTGAGTAGTGAAAGGGTGGTGCAGGAGGGTGCCATGAGTCAAGTGCGAAATCCACGGCCGGGAACGTGAACCGATCGCCGGGGCTCGTCCGATGAGGTGACGTGAGGGAAACGAGAAGCGACGGGGAGCTGCTGCGGGCCATCGCGGCGGACGGGGACCGCCGCGCCTTCGAGGAGCTGTACCGGCGCTACGCGCCGTGGCTGACCGCGCGCCTGCGCGGCCGCTGCGCGGACGCCGGGGTGGTCGACGACGTCGTGCAGGAGACGTTCCTCGCCGTCTGGCGCGGCACCGCGCGCTACCGGGAGGAGGGCGACGCGGCCGGCTGGCTCTGGCGCGTCGGCTCCCGGCGGCTGATCGACACCCTGCGCGGCGACGGCGCGCGCGGCCGGCTGCGGCAGGCCCTGGCCCGCCTGCGCCACCGGGACGAGGCGTCCGCCGAGGAACGCGTGCTCGCGGGGGTGGAGCACGGAGACCTCGCGGGCGCCCTGGTCCGGCTCTCGCCCGAACTGCGGGCGGTGCTCCAGGCCACGGTGATCGACGGCCTCACCACCAGGGAGGCGGCCGTCCTGCTCGGTATTCCGCCCGGCACGGTCAAGACGCGGGCCCTCAGGGCGCGCAAGCAGTTGCGGGAGGCGCTGGCATGAGCGGCATCGACAAGGACACCGGCACGGCCTGGCACGTACCGGAAGAGGACATCCGGGCCTATGCGCGAGGAGAGCTCGCCCCGCCGCGGCTCTGGTCCGCGGACACCCACCTCGCCGCGTGCGCCCACTGCCGGCAGACGCTCGCCACGGCCGCCGACCCGGTCGCGCTGGACGCCGGGTGGGAGCGGCTCGACGCCGAACTGGACGCCCCGCGGCCACGCCTGGTCGAGTCACTGCTGGTGCGCGTCGGCGTCGCCGACCACACCGCGCGTCTGCTGGCCGCCGCACCCGTGCTGCGCCGCTCCTGGCTGGGATCGGTCGCCGCCGTGCTGGTCATGACCGTGGCGGCGGCCAACTCGGCGCAGTCCGCCGCCGCGCCCAACCTGTTCCTGATCCTCGCGCCACTGCTCCCGCTCGCCGGGGTCGCGCTGTCGTACGGGCCCGTGCTCGACCCGACGTACGAGATGGCGGTCGTCTCACCGACACACGGATTCCGCCTGCTGATGATCCGCACGCTCGCCGTACTGACCGTCGTCCTCGGACTGAACGGCCTCGCCACCCTCGCCCTGCCCTCGTACGGGCTGCGCGCGCTGGCCTGGCTGCTGCCCGCGCTGGCCCTCACCGGGACCGGGCTCGCGCTGACACCCCGGCTGGGCCCGGTGCTCGCGCCCGGCCTGGTCGCCACGGCGTGGGTGACGCTGCTCGCGCTGACGACGTCGGCGGCGGGCCTCCACCACGGGACGCCCGCGCCGTTCACGGCGGCCGGGCAGGGCGTCGCCGCGGCGGTGGCCGCGCTGGCCGCCGGGCTGCTGTACCTGGCGCGCGACGGGTTCGACGCGTCGTCCCCCCGGAAGCCGTTCCGGGGATTCACCCAAGGAGGCACGGGATGACCGACCGCACACCGGCGACGACGGCCGCACCGACCACCCCGGCCGTCGCGATCGACCGGCGGGAGAGGCGGAAGCGCCTGCTCAAGGCCGCGCTGCTGACGGCCCTCTCGCTCGCCGCGTTCACCGCCGAACTGCTTCTCCTGGCGCTGCGCGGTCCGGAGCGCCGCCGCGGGTTCTTCGGCGGCGCCGGGCGCACCGGCGGGGACGGATGAGAACGCCCGCCGTCCCTCCCCACCACCCTCCCTCTTCCCGCCTCTCCTCTCGTCCCGCCCCCTCTGCCTCTCCCGTCCTCGACTTCGACCACTCCCGCAGGAGCGCCGTATGACCCCCACCGTCTCCGCCTCCGGGCTGAGCCTCCGCTACGGCAGGACCCCCGCCCTCGACGACGTGTCGGTACGGCTCGGGGAAGGCGTCACCGGCCTCATCGGTCCCAACGGGGCCGGGAAGACCACCCTGTTGCGGGTGCTCGCCACCGCCGTCCGCGCCGACCGGGGCGCCTTCACGGTGCTCGGGCACGACCCGGCCACGACGGCCGGCCGCCAGAACGTCCGGCGCACGCTCGGCTACCTTCCGCAGGCCCCGGGATTCCACCCGGACTTCACGGCCTTCGAGTTCGTCGACTACGTGGCGATCCTGAAGGAACAGACGGACCGCACGGCCCGGCACCGCGAGGTGCGCCGGGTCCTGGAGGCCGTCGACCTGACCGGCGTACGCGGCAAGCGGATCAAGAAGCTGTCCGGCGGCATGCGCCAGCGGGTCGCGCTCGCCGCCGCCCTCGTCGGCGACCCCGGCTTCCTCGTCCTCGACGAACCCACCGTCGGCCTCGACCCCGAACAGCGCATGCGCTTCCGGGAGCTGATCGCGCGGGCGGGGGAGGAACGCACCGTACTCCTCTCCACCCACCAGACCGAGGACGTCGCGATGCTCTGCCACCGCGTCATCGTGATGGCCCACGGACGCGTCCTCTTCGAGGGCACCCCCGCCGACCTGGCCGCACGTGCCGCGGGCCATGTGTGGAGCAGCGCCGAGCGCGACCCGGCCGCCCACGCCGGATGGCGTACGGGCACGGGCTCCTTCCGCAACGTCGGCGACCCGCCCCCGGGCGCCGCGCTCCTCGAACCAACCCTGGAGGACGGATACTTGCTCACCCTCGACGGCACGCCCGCGGAGGTGGCGGCCGGATGAGCACCGTACTGGAGACCCCCGCCCGGTCCGTCGAGCCGGCGCGGGAGGCGCGCCCCTGGGCCGCCGTGGCCGCCCTCGCCCGCTTCGAGGCACGCGAGTTGCGCCTCTCCCTGTCGTTCGGCGGCATATCGCTGCTGTACGTCGGCTGGATCGTGTGGCAGTGCGCGACCAGGACGGGCGACTACCCGGTGCTGCAGGACATCGACCGGGCCACCCAGAGCCTGCCCATGCTCGTCGGCCTCTCCGTCATGCTGTGTGTCAACCGCGCCGTCCTGCGCTCCCACCGCGACGACACGGAACGCCACTTCGGGGTGCTGGTCGTCGAACCGTGGCGGCGTACGGCCGCCCACGCGCTGTCCGTCGTCCCGGCGGCCCTGTTCGTCGCGGTGTGCGTCACCGTCCAGTTCACCTGGGAGGCGCTCAAGCCCGGTGCCGTCGGGCACGGGTCGCCCGCCGAACTGGCCGTCGGCCCCCTGACGGTCCTGCTGTTCGGCGCGTTCGGTGTCCTCCTCGGCCGACTGGTCCGCTCCGCCTTCGCCGCGCCGGTCCTCCTCGTCTTCCTGCTCTTCACCCAGGTCCTCGGCGGGAGCGCGTCAGGCCGGACCGACTGGACGGCCTGGCTGGCGCCGGTCGTCACCGAGACCGGCGCCAAGCCGTTCCCCTCCGACCTGCTGGGCCGCCCCGCCGCCTGGCACGCGCTGTACCTCCTCGGGCTCGCCCTGTCCGTGGCCGTCCTCGCCGTGCTGGTCGGCGGCGGGCGTACGAGGACCGTCCAGGTGGTCCTCGCGGGTGCGCTCGCCCTGACGCTGGTGGGGGCGGTCGCGCAGTCCGGGGGCACCCCGGCCGCGACGCTCGCGGCCCGCGAACGGGCCTCGCTCACCCCCGAGAAGGTCCAGTCGTGCCGGGAGCACGGCACCTCGACGTACTGCGCCTTCCCGGAGTGGGAGGGCCGCACGGCGGACTGGGCCGGGGTCGTCGACCGGGTCCAGGGTCTCGCGGGCGGTAGCGCCGGGGGAGAGCGGCTGACCGTGCGCCAGCGCGTCGACGTCCGCGGCGGGTTGGCGGACGACTTCGCCCTCGAACCGTCCGCCGTGTCCGGCCAGGTGACCGTCGGCACCGCCTGGGGCGGCAACCGGGTCCCGGAGTTCGCGGTCGCCGTCGCGTCCGTCCTGGTCGCGGGCAACGAGAAGGCGGGCAGCACGGTGTGCGACGCCCGCATGGTGACCATCATGTGGCTGGCGCTGGGCGCGGAGTCCGACCCGATGGCCCTCTTCCGGCACGTCCGTCTCGACGACAGCGTCACGGGCTCCGCCGTCGTCCTCGCCCCCACGGACCCGCTCTCCATGACCGCCGAACAGACGCGGATCGTAGGAGAGTTGCTGAAGGAGCCGCGCTACGGCGTCACCGCCAAGGTGAAGGCCCACTGGGCGCAGCTGATCTCGCCCAGGACCTCGACGGCCCGGGTGGCGGAGCTGCTGGGAGTGCCGGCGAGGACGGGCGCGGCGGACCCGGACGGTGGCTCGTGCGAGGGATGACCACGCCGGACGCGGACGCGGACGCGGACACGGACACGGACACGGACACGGACACGGACACGGACGGGACGCGCCCGAGCAGGGAGCGGGCGAAGCGTGAGGGCACGAACGGCGAGGGCACGAACGGCGAGGGCGGGAACGGCCGGCGTGAGCGGACGAACGGGGAGTACGTCATGATCCGCGCCCTTCTGCGGCCCGTCTGGCGCACCCTGCCCCGGACGGCCCTCGCGGCCTGCGGCGGTCTCGGTCTCCTGCTCGCCGGGACCCCGCGCCTGCTGTCCGGTGAGCCGGACCCGTGGCTGTGCGTCAACCTGCTGCGGGGAGCCGCGCTCGTCCTCGGCGTGGGCCTGGCGTTCCTGCTCGACGACCCGGCGCGGCACACCACCGCGCCGGTACCGGCCCGCAGATCACTGCGCACCGGCCTACGGATAGCACTGGTGGCTCCGGGCGCCGCGCTCTGGTGGACGGTCGCGCTGCTCCTCGTACCGGAGCAGGCGCGGCCCCCGGCCGGCGCGCTCACCCTGGAGGCGGCCGCGATCGCCGCGACCGCGCTGGCCGCCGCGTCCGCCGCCGTGCGGTTCACGGACCGGGCCGAGCCGGGCACGGCCGTCGCGACGGGGCTGCTGCTCACCGCCATGACGGTGCCGACCCTGCTGCTGCCCGAACGGTGGGCGCTGCTCGTGGCCGTGAACGACCCGCACTGGGACGACGCCCACGAGCGGTGGGCGGCGATCCTGGTGGTGGCGGCACTGCTCTGCGCGGTGTGCTGCACGGAACCCGCGCGGACGTGGCGGCCGACGGCGCCCGCCCGCCGCTGACACCCCGGCCACCCGACGCCGACCGGGGCTCACCCCCGGCACGACCGGCCCCGCCCGGTCATGGAGACCCACTCCGGGTACGTCGGGCTCCGCCCCGGGTACGTCGGGCTCCGCCCCGGGTACGTGAATCCCACCCTGGGTACGGCTGGGCCCGCCCCGGTTGTGCGGGCCGGCTCCCGGGGCACCGGGCCTCACCTGGGGTACGTGAACCCCGCCCCGCCCCCGGACACGCGGCTCCCACCTCGGGTACGGCTGGGGCCGGCCCTGGGTATGCCGGACCTCGCCCTGGCTACGTCGGCCTCGCCCCGGGTTAGCAGGTCCGCGCCTGGTGCGGCTGGGTCCCGCCCCGGGCACGTGGACCCCGCCCGGACGTGGACCCCGCCCGGACGTGGACCCGCTCCGGACACGGCTCGGCCCCCACGCGGGTGTCGGGCGGGCCCGTCAGGACTCGCTGCGGTACATGAGGTCCGTCTCGTGGGTGACGAAACCGAGCCGCTCGTACACGGCCACGGCCGCGCTGTTGTCGGCGTCGACGTAGAGCATGGCGGTCGGCAGGGCCTGTGCGGCGAGATGGCGGAGCCCGATCGTGGTGAGGGCCTTGCCGAGGCCGCTGCCCTGGGCGGCCGGGCCGACCCCGAGGACGTAGACCTCGCCGAGCCCCTCCGTGGCGTGGACCTTCGTCCAGTGGAAGCCGACGAGCTCGTCTCCGCGCAGGGCGAGGAAGAACCCGGACGGGTCGAACCACGGCTCGGCCTTGCGGTCGTCGAGGTCGCGCTGGGTGAGGGCGCCCTGCTCGGGATGGTGGGCGAAGGCCTCCGCGTTCAGGGCGAGCCACGCGGCGTCGTCCCGGCCCGGCACGAAGGCGCGGACGCGCACCCCGTCCGGGAGCTTCGGCTCGGGCAGGTCGAGGTCGGTCAACGGCCTGCGCAGCTGGCGCAGTTCACGGAAGAGGGTGAGTCCGAGGACCTGGGCGAGATGCCGGGCCGCGGAGTGCCCGCCGTGCGCCCACACCCGCAGCCGCTTGCCGGATTCGGCGAGCAGCGCCGAACCCAGCGCCCGTCCGTGGCCGTGCCCGCGGTGCGCGGGGTGCACGACCAGCTCGGCGGCCGGCGCCTCCACCGGGTCGGTGTCCTCCAACTGGGCGTATCCGACCAGCACGTCGCCGAGGGTCAGCAGCAGGTGCCGTACGCCCTCGCGCGCGCCGCCCTTCAGCTGGAGCCGACCCTGCTCGGAGACCGCCTGCTGTCCGTCGGCCAGAGCGGCCTCCGAGAGGAGCCGGAGCACGTCCTCGGCCTGCGCCGGGGAGAGCGCGGCGCGGGTCTCGATGGAGCGGGAGAGCGCGGGGGGTGCGGTGTCGTCGCTGGTCATGGATACGAGGGTACGGCGCGGTCATTTCCGGACAAGGAGTTGGGCGGGGTGGATGTGGATCGTGGCGGGGCGGGCGGCCTCCCGGGGCGGCGCGGAACCGTTCGGCAACCCGCCGTGCGTCCCCTCGCGGGCCCCGCGCGTGCTTCTCCCGGTGAGGCGATGGCAACCAGTCCGTAACCCCCAAACCCCTGGTGTGCTACGCGCGTTGATTCTAAAGTGCGTGCAAAGCCACAGCCGTCGCACAGTGACCGTGGCACTCGTGACTCTCTCCGTCGTTCACCGTTCTCCAGGGGGACCCCATGCCGCCGACGTTCCGGAACAGACGTACTCATCGCCTCCTCGCGGGCGCCGCGGGCCTGGCCACCGTCGCCGCGCTGGCCGCCGCGATGCCGGCGAGCGCGGGGCAGGACCGGGCGACCGCCCGCCACCACCACGGCAGCAGCCGCTACCAGGACGTACAACTGCTGTCCTTCAACGATCTGCACGGCAACCTGGAGGCGCCGTCCGGTTCGTCCGGCCGGGTCAGCGAGCTCCAGGCGGACGGGACGACGAAGTCGATCGACGCGGGCGGTGTCGAATACCTCGCCACGCACCTGCGCGACGCCCGCAAGGGCAACAAGTACTCGATCACGGCCGCCGCCGGTGACATGGTCGGCGCCTCCCCGCTGCTCTCCGGGCTCTTCCACGACGAGCCGACGATCGACGCGCTGAACAAGCTCGACCTGGACGTGACGAGCGTCGGCAACCACGAGTTCGACGAGGGCGCCAAGGAGCTGGCCCGCCTGCAGAACGGCGGCTGCCACCCCACGGACGGCTGTTACGACAAGAAGGCGAAGTTCCGGGGCGCCGACTTCCCCTACCTCGCCGCGAACGTCACCAGCGAGAAGACCGGCAAGCCGATCCTCGAGCCCTACTGGGTGTGGAAGAAGAACGGCGTCAAGGTCGGCTTCATCGGAGTGACCCTCGAAGGCACGCCGAACATCGTGTCGGCGGAGGGCGTCAAGGGCCTGAAGTTCGGTGACGAGGTCGACACGATCAACAAGTACGCCAAGGTGCTCCAGCGCCAGGGCGTGAAGTCGATCGTCGCGCTGATCCACGAGGGCGGCGCGCCCGCCTCGACGGCGTACAACTACGACTGCGACAGCCCCGGTGCGGGCGACGGCATCTCCGGCCCGATCGTCGACATCGCGAAGAACGTCACGCCGGCCGTGGACGCGCTGGTCACCGGCCACACCCACCAGGCGTACGCCTGCACGATCCCGGACCCGGCGGGCAACCCCCGGATGGTGACGTCGGCCTCCTCATTCGGCCGTCTCTACACGGACACCACGCTGACCTACGACCGCTGGACGGGCGACATCGCGCGTACGGCGGTGAAGTCCGCGAACCACGTGGTCACCCGTGACGTGGCGAAGGCCGCCGACATGACGAGCCTGATCGCGAAGTGGAACACCCTCGCCGCCCCCATCGCCTCGCGCCCCATCGGCCACATCGCGGGCGAGATCGGCAACGCCGGCACCGAGTCCCCGCTCGGTGACATGATCGCCGACGCGCAGCTCGCGTACGCCAAGTCGGTCGACCCGCAGGCCGACATCGCGCTGATGAACCCGGGCGGCATCCGCGCCGGGCTCACCTACACCGCGAGCGGCAGCGAGGGCGACGGAGTGGTGACGTACGGCGAGGCGTACACGGTGCAGCCGTTCGCCAACACCGTCAACCTCGTGAACCTCACCGGCGCCCAGCTGATCACCGCACTCCAGCAGCAGGTCAGCGGAGCGAACGAGGCCGCGCCGAAGATCCTGCAGATCTCCAAGGGCCTGACCTACACGCTGGACCTCACCAGGACGGGCGCCGCCCGCGTGGTGGCCGGTTCGGTCGAGCTCGACGGCACGGCGATCGACCCGGCCGCCGTCTACCGCGTCGCGATGAACTCGTTCCTCGCGGGCGGCGGTGACGGCTTCGCCGAACTCGGCAAGGGCACGAACGTCCTGGTCGGCGGCGACGACCTGGCCGCCTTCGAGACCTATCTGACGGCCAACTCCTCCGCCACGGCGCCGTATCCGGTGCCCTCGGCGGACCGCGTGACGATCGTCAAGTAGCCGCCGGGGCCGGACGCCGGCATGGACACCGGCATGGACACCGGCACCGGCGAAGATCGTGAAGTAGATCGCATCCGGACGGTTGCGGTTGCGGTCGGGGGCGGTACGCATGGTCGGATGAGACGATGCGTACCCCCCACCGCATGACAGCGCATCCCTTTCCGGACGACCACCGGCCGAACCCGGACGACCACCGGCCGCACCCGGACGACCACCTGTACGGCCTTCCGGACGCCCCGCCGGGTCGCGGCCCGAACCCGTACGACGAACTGGGCGCCCTCGCCGGCGCGGGCCCGCTGGAGGACTTCCTCCACGAGGACGGGCCGCAGGACGGGCCGGACGGCCCGCCGTACGAGGAGCCGGACGAGGCATGGGCCCCGCCCGACCACCGCCGGGGCAGCCGGCGCCGCCGCAGGCGCCTCGCGGGACTGCCGTTCGCGACGAAGGCGGCCGTCCTCGCCGTGACCCTTGCCGCGTTCCTCACGCTCGCCGACCGCTGGGCGCTGCTGTACGCCGAGCACAAGGCCTCGCGGACCCTCGAGGACCAGCTGCACCTGACCGCCGCGCCCGAGGTCGAGATCGGGGGCTTCCCCTTCCTGACCCAACTCGCCGACGACCGGCTGGACTCCGTGCGGGTGACCGTGCCGGACGTGGCCGCCGACCGGGTCTCCCTGGCGAAGGTGTCGGCGACCGCGACGCGGGTACGGCTCGACGGCGACGGCCCGACCGCCGTGCGCGGAGTCAACATCCCCGAACTGCGCGGCGAGGTACTGCTCTCCTTCGACGACCTCAGCCGTGAACTGGGCTCCTCCCAGGTGACGTTCACCGGACACGGCCGGGACCGGGTGCGTGCGCGCGGCACCCTGCCGGTCGCCGGACACGACCTGGGGCTCCGGGCCGACGCGCGCATCCAGCGCGACGGGACACGCGGCATCTCCACCCACATCGACGGAATGCGCCTGGACATCGGTGACTTGGCGACGTACCGCCCAGGATCCCGCGCCTCCGAGGGCCTCCACCTCACCCCGCGCTCGGCGGCCCGCCTCGCCGGCCGGACCGCCAGGGCGAGGGCGCTGCTGTCCGTCCCGTCGGTCGTCCGCGGGCTCGGGGTCCCGGACACGGTGGTGCGCGAGGCGCTGCGCGACGACACCGAACTCGCGTCCCTGACGGGGTCGCGGACCTTCGTCCGTCAGGCGATGCGCCTGAACCTCCTCGACCTGGCGACCGCCCATCCCGAACTCCTGGAACGACTGGGGCTGGACCCGGCCCTGCTCGACGGTCTCTCCCGGCTGACCCGCCCCGTCCTCGTCGACCGGCTCTCGCTCGGCTTCCGGCTCCCGCACCCGGCGGACGGACAGATCCGGCTGCGGGACGTACGGGTGGAGCGGGACGGGATACGGGTCGACGTGATCGGGACGGGACTGTCGGTCGGGCGCTGACCGGCACCGGCCGCGTCGATCGAAACGGCCCGCGCATCGGTGAATTCAAGGGGAGGCGCGTCATAAATTCTGTGTGAGCCGCCGGTTTGTTCCTCGGTCGTCCTGAGAACTTCTTTCAGTCGCAATTCATCCAGGTCTCAGCGGAATTGGCGATTTCCGGGTCCGGGGCGCCGTAGTGTTTTCCATGTCGAAAGCGAACAGCGCGAACGGCAAAAGGAATTCATCCGCAGCGAAGAAGGAGAAATCATGAGCTTCCACAAGATCGCCCCGGTCAAGCGCTCCCACAAGGCCGGCCCGGCCCCCCGGCACGGCGCCAAGCCCGCGCCGAAGCCCGCCGCGAAGAAGGCCGCCCCGAAGCCGCGCCCGGTGAGCCGTCAGGGCCGCTAGACGATCGCACGGGTGCCGGAAGGCGGCACGAGGCGGGGTCCCCGGAATTCCTTTCCGGTGGCCCCGCCTCGGCCGTGCCCGGCCCATTCGACGACCAGAAAGGGAAAGTGAGTCGATATGCGGGAAGTACGGGCGGTGTTCGCGCGCTTCTGGCCGCTGACCCGCGGCGACCGCCGGTGGTCGGCGCTGATCGTCGGCTGCGTGGTCGTGGCCGCGCTCGCCGAGACCGCCGCGATCCTGCTCTTCGCGCGGCTCACCGACCACGCGCTCGGGTCGGGTTCGCTCGCCGCGTTCTGGGGACCGGCCGGAGCCTGGCTGGGCGTGGCCGTGATCGGCGCGCTCGTCGGCTGTCTCGGCAACTCCCTCGCCGTGTGGACCGCCGAGAGATTCGTCCTGCGACTGCGCGCGGGCGTCTTCCGGCACGTCCAGGAGCTGCCCCCCGACTTCTTCCAGAAGCACCGCCGGGGCGACCTGGTCGAACGCCTCACCGGCGATGTCGAGGCCGTCGAGCAGATGGTCGTCTCCGGTGTCGTCGGCACGGTCTCCGCCGCCTTCTCGGCCGTCTTCTACGCCGCCGCCGCGCTCTGGCTGCGCTGGGACCTCGCCCTGGTCACCTTCGTCCTCGCCCCGCTCTTCCTCGTCGCCGCCCGCCGCTTCTCCGGCCGGATCAGGCAGGCGTCCAAGGACGAGCGGACCGCCGACGGCGCGATCACCTCGGTCGTCGAGGAATCGCTCGGCAACATGGTGCTGACCCAGGCCTACAACCGCCGGCGCGCCGAGGAGCGGCGGCTCGACCGCGAGGCGCGCGCCTGGATGCGGGCATCGGTGAGCGGGGCACGGGCGAGCGAGATGTACGAGCAGGTCGTCGAGGTCGTCGAGACGCTGTGCGTGCTCGTGGTGATCGGCCTCGGCGCCTGGGAGATCTCCCAGGAGCGCATGTCACTGGGGCAGTTGCTGGCCTTCGCCGCGTTCCTCGGATACCTGTACCCGCCGATCCGCGGTCTGGGCGGGCTCGGCCTCACCCTCACCGCCGCGACCGCGGGCGCGGAACGCATCCAGGAGATCCTGGACACCGAACCCGCCGTCACCGAACCCGCCAAGCCCGTCCCCCACTGGCCCGTGCGCGGCCGGATCCACTTCCACGGCACGTCGTTCCGCTACCCGGGCGCCGAGCGCGACTCCCTGCGCGACGTGACGTTCACGGCGGAACCCGGCGAACTCGTCATCGTCACCGGTCCGAGCGGCGCCGGGAAGTCCACGCTCTCCAGGCTCCTCACCCGCTTCTACGACCCCACGGCCGGCGTGATCCGCCTGGACGGCGTCCCGCTGCCCGACATGTCCCTGGAGTTCCTGCGGGAGAACGTCGCGCTGCTGCCCCAGGAGACCCTGATCCTGCGCGGCACGATCCGGGAGAACATCGAGTGCGGCCGGCCCGGAGCGTCCTGGGCGGACATCGAGCGGGCGGCCCGGGACGCCGCCGCGCACGACTTCGTCAGCGCGCTGCCCGACGGGTACGACACGCGGATCGCCCCCGGCACGGCCACTCTCTCCGGCGGCCAGCTCCAGCGCGTCGCCATCGCCCGCGCCATGCTGCGCGCCGCGCCCGTCCTGGTCCTCGACGAGCCGACCGCCGGGCTCGACTCGATCGCCGCCCGCCGGGTGGTGCGGCCGCTGCGGCGGCTGATGGCGGGCCGCACCACCATCATGATCACGCACGATCTGTCGCTGGCGCCCGACGCGGACCGGATCCTGGTCGTGGACGGCGGCCGGCTGCTGGAGGCGGGGACCCACGACGAACTGCTGGCGAGGGGCGGCCCGTACGCGCGGCTGGCCACGCCGCAGGCCGGCTCCCTGGTGACGCGGAGCGCCTGAGGACCGCCGTACGTGTGTCAGGCCGCAGGTCAGGCCGTACGTACGGCCTGACCTGCGGCCACGCCGTCGTGACACTCACCGTCATGACACTCGGCGTCGTGGCGCTCACCCTCGTGGCGCTCACCCTCGTCCCGCTCGGCGCCGCCGCGCCGTCCGGGCGGTGTCCGCGCCCGCGTCCGCTTCCGGCGGGGGAGGTGACGATGCGACATCGTGCGCGGCCACGGGACGAACGGATCGAACGCGGCCCGGGAACCCGGCGTCACAGGTGTGGCGCGGCCTTCGGGCCGTACCGCACGAGCTCCGTTCGCCGACGTCAGTCCCTGGGGGGACCCCATGCGTACGAAGACCACGCGCACCGTCCGACTGCCTCTCACGCTCGCCTTCCTCAGCGCCGCGGCCGGCGCCGTCGCGGGATGCGGAGGCGCCGAGGCCGGTGGCCACGGCGCGGAATCGCGTCGGCAAGCCCGTGCCCGCCAGGTCGCCGAGGCCTGGGACGGATCCGGGGCGGCACGGACATGGCGCGCCGGCTACCACCCGATGGGGGACGCGGTGCAGCCGCCCGAGGGCGGCTTCCGCGCGGGCGCCGACACCCGCGCCTTCACGACGCAGAACTTCGTCCTGCGCGGCACGCTTCCCGCTGCCGGGCGGAAGCCGGGCGAGGTGAGGTGGAAGAGCGGAGCCCCGCTCACCCTGCCGCTGGCACAGGCGCGCGAGGCGTACGAGTCCGTGGCCCGCGGGGGCAATGACGGTCCCCGGCTGACCGTGACCGGGGCGCGGCCGGGCCGGATGACGGTGGCCACCAGCCGCGGTCCGGCGACGGTCCCGGCCTGGCTGTTCACCCTGGAGGGGTACGACACTCCGCTCAGGCGGGCCGCCGTCGCCCCCTCGACCCTCCCCGGGCCCCCGATCGGACCGGCGCGGGGGGTGCCGGCGAGTGAACTGGAGGGCCTCGCCGGGCTGGTCGAGGTCTCCGGCGACGGCCGGTCGGTCACCGTGGCGGCCGGGCACGGGGCCTGTGACGATGGGCCCGTCGTGCACGTGCTGGAGACCGGGGGCAGCGTCGTGCTGTCCGCCTTCGTCACCGGGACGCGGGAAGGCTCCTGCACCGGCGAGACGCGGCGCCAGGAGGTGACGGTGCGACTGGCCGGGCGGCTCGGCGACCGCGTCCTCCTGGACGCCTTCACGGGCCGGCCCGTGCCCTACGGGGAGCCGGGCGGGCTCTCGCCGAGCCGGAGCCGGTGACGCCGCGGTCCGGGCCGGGACGCAGGGCCGTGACCGGGTCGGTGACCAGCCTGCCGCGGCCGTGAACAGGATCGTGACCAGCCTGCCGCGGCAGGCGCACGGCACCGTGAACGGTCTGCCGCGGTCGTTCCCCGACCGCTACCCGGCCTGGTCGGGGAACGTTTCCGGCGGCGGTGTCGGCGCACCCGGCAGCCGTACCGTCACCACGGTGCCGCCGCCCTCGGCGGGTCGCAGGGACACCTCGCCGCCCGCCTGCTGCACCGTGCGCGCCACTATCGACAGGCCCAGACCCGAGCCGGGGAGGGCGCGGGCGGACGGGGAACGCCAGAAGCGGTCGAAGACGTGCGGGAGGTCGTCGACCGGGATGCCGGGACCGTGGTCGCGCACGGACAGCTCGCCGTCCTTGAGGACGACGTCGACGGCCTCGCCGTCCGGGCTGAACTTCACCGCGTTGTCGAGGATGTTGACGACGGCGCGCTCCAGCGCGGTGGGCTCCGCCCGGACGTACCAGGGCTGGAGGTCCGCCGTGATCGTCAGCTCGGGTCCGCGCAGCCGCGCGCGGCGCAGGGCCGCCTCGACCGTGTCCTGGAGCGGGACCGTCACCACGGTGTTCGCCTGCTGGCCGGCGTCCGAACGCGACAGTTCCTGCAGATCGCCGATGAGCGAGGCCAGTTCGGTCATCTGGGCCTTGACGGAGGCGAGGAGTGCCTTGCGGTCGGCCGGGGGGATCGGGCGGCCCGTCTCCTCGCTGCGGGTGAGGAGCTCTATGTTCGTACGGAGGGAGGTCAGGGGCGTACGGAGTTCGTGGCCGGCGTCCGCGATGAGCTGCTGCTGCAGCTCGCGGGAGTTGGCCAGCGCGGACGTCATCGAGTTGAAGGAGCGGGTGAGGCGGGCGACCTCGTCCTCGTTGTCCTCCTCGACCGGGATGCGGAGGGAGAGGTCCTCGGTGCGGGCCACGTGCTCCACGGCCTCGGTGAGCTTGTCCACGGGACGCAGGCCCGCGCGGGCGACCGCCAGACCCGCCGCGCCGGCGCCGACCACACCGATCCCGGAGACCAGGAGCAGGACGAGGGCCAGGTCGTTCAGGGTGGACTGGGTGCTCTTGAGGGGAACGGCCACGACATAGGCGCGGTCGCTGTACAACACCGTGGTGCCGGGGGGTTCGCCGGGAAAGTTCCTCACGATGAGCGGCATCGTCAGGACCCGTACGTCGTTGCCCTTGCTGTCGGTCCCGTTGCGCGGGGTGGTCTGGTTGAACTGCGGGCGTGGGTGTTTGGCCACGGCCTTGTCGCCGTCGGTGACCCGCACCGAGCCCGCCGAGAAATCGTAGACGCAGACGGTTCCGCCCGAGTTGATCACCTGGGCGTAGTCGTCGAAGCGTCCGTGCATGCCGCTGTTGTCGCTGCCCGGTTCCTTGCTGCAGTCGTTGAGGACGACCTGGACCAGGGCGTACTGCTGGGGCTGCCTCTGGTCCTGGAGGTACTTGTCGATCTCGTCGTACAGCTTCCCCCGCACGATGAACCAGCAGGTCACCGAGACCGCCGCCACCCCGAACGCCACCGCCGCCGCCACCAGCAGCGCCAGCCGGGAACGGATCGGCAGGGAGCGGAACCGTCTGATCACTCCGCGCCGCCCGAGCGGAGCACGTAGCCGACCCCTCGCACCGTGTGCACGAGCCGCGGCTCACCACCCGCCTCGGTCTTGCGGCGCAGGTACATGACGTACACGTCGAGGGAGTTGGAGGACGGCTCGAAGTCGAAGCCCCAGACGGCCTTCAGGATCTGCTCGCGGGTGAGGACCTGGCGCGGGTGCGCGAGGAACATCTCCAGGAGGGTGAACTCGGTGCGGGTCAGCTCCACGGCCCGGCCCGACCGGGTGACCTCGCGCGTCGCGAGGTCCATCCGCAGGTCGCCGAAGGTGAGCGCGTCCTCGTCGGGGGCGGCACCCGCCGTCGCCGCGTACGAACTGCGCCGCAGCAGGGCCCGGACCCGGGCGAACAGCTCGTCCAGTTCGAAGGGCTTGACCAGGTAGTCGTCGGCGCCCGCGTCGAGGCCGGTCACCCGGTCCCCGACCGTGTCGCGGGCCGTCAGCATGAGGATGGGGGTCGTCGTGCCGGCTCCGCGCATCCGGCGGGCGGCCGTCAGCCCGTCCATGCGGGGCATCTGGATGTCCAGGACGACCAGCTCGGGCTGGTAGGCGGTCGCCTTCTCCAGCGCGTCCGCGCCGTCGACCGCGACCTCGGTGTCGTACCCCTCGAAGGCGAGGCTGCGCTGGAGTGCTTCGCGCACCGCGGGCTCGTCGTCGACGATCAGGATGCGCTGGGGTTCACGGTCGCCTTCGGCGGGGCTCATGGGCGGGAGTCCTCGGGTGCGGTGGGGTGGAGGGTCTGACGGCCTTCAGCGTCGCACGTTTCCGGGCGGGGGCGGAAAGGATCAGCGGGGGAAGAACCGTCTCAGCCGGTGGGAAAAGGCTCAGACGTGGAGGGAGCGGCCCGTACCGCCGTGAAGGGTTCAGCCCGGCAGTGCGCTGAGCCTGCTCAGCGGGACCTTGCGGCGGTGCGGACGGGTGGCGGGGGTGCGCAGGCCCATCAGCTGCGGGACGGCGGCCGGCGGGAGCGCCACCTCGGGCGCCCGCGGCACCGGCAGGTGCAGTTCGCGTGCCACGGCGAGGGCCAGGTCGAGCCCGGCCGGATCGCGGCCCTCGCGGGAGTGCGCGACCGGGGAAATCCGAGAGATCCGCTTCCTGATCATGTCGACCTCCTGGGTGTGCCGTCCTGTTGCTGTTCCGTCGTCGGCCGGTGTCGGCTGACGTCAGTTGTCGGAGCCGCCGGCCCGCAGGTTCGCCAGGTCGGCCTTGACGGTGTTGATCGGGATGGCGAAGCCGAGGCCCACGCTGCCCGCCGCCGACGAGCTGGACGAGGAGTCCGAAGCCGCCGAGTACATCGCGGAGTTGATGCCGACGATGTTGCCGTTCATGTCGATCAGCGCGCCGCCGGAGTTGCCGGGGTTCAGGGACGCGTCGGTCTGGATCGCCTTGTACGTGGTGGTCGAGGAGCCGGTGTCGCCGTTGAACTGGCGGCCGCCGAAGGAGAACGGCCACTGATCGCCGCCGCCCTGCTGTTGCTGCCGGCCCTGGCTCTCGTCGGTGGAGACGGTCACGTCCCGGTCGAGGGCCGAGACGATGCCGCTGGTGACGGTGCCGGTCAGCCCCTCGGGGGAGCCGATCGCGACGACGTCGTCGCCGACCTGGACGCCGTCGGAGTTGCCGAGCGTGGCGACCTTCAGACCGGAGGGCGCGGCGGCCAGCTCGATGAGCGCGAGGTCCTTCTTGCTGTCGGTGCCGACGACCTTCGCGGTGTAGGACTTGCCGTCGTGCAGCTGCACCTTGATCGCGGAGGCACCCGAGACGACGTGGTTGTTGGTGACGATCTCGCCGCCGGACGTGATGATCACGCCCGAACCGGTGGACGAGCCGGCGTTCGAGGTCGCGCTGACCTCGACGATGCTGGGGCTGACCGCCTGGGCGACCCCGGCGACGGTACCCCTCTTGGCGGTGGGCACCACGGTGGTGCTGGTGCTGCTGCTGGACGCGGTGTCCTTGCCGGTCAGCTCCTGGATGCCGTACGCGGTGCCACCCCCGATGGCGGCGGCGACGATCGCGACCGCGGCGACCAGGGCCAGCGAACCCCTCGCGGGCTTCTTCCGCGCGGGCCCGGGCGGCACGGGGACCGCGGAGAACACCGCGGTGGAACCGGCCGGCGGCCCGGGGTGTCCCGGGTGGGCGCCGCCGCCATGGTGACCGCCGGCCGCGCCGCCGCCCTCCTGACCGGAGCCCGGCCACACGGTGGTGCCCGGTTCGGCGGCGACCGGCGGGACCGGTGCGTACGCCGGCGGGGCCGGCCACTCGGGGTTCACCGGAGAGGGGGCGGAGACAGGCTGCTGCTGGAGGTACGGGGACTGGTGGTCGTCGCCCTGGGGATACTCGCCGCTGCGGCGGAAGCTCTCGGTCATGACATGAGACTCCCGCGCGATCATGAGAGCTCCCTGAGTCCCCGCTGAGAAGCCCGACAGAACCTCGTATGCCCGATATAAAGGCGCCGGGACTCCGCACGTGCCGGGGAAACAACAGGTTGCGCCGGGGTGATGCCATGGAATGCGTCGGACGAATATTCGAATACCTGCTGTGTAGTACATGTGTTCTGGGGCGGGTGGGGCCTACGATCACCGCGCCGGAGGGGGGCTCCGCGGTGGTGCCTGAATCGACGCAGGCGGTTGGTCGGCCATGGCCGTGACCGCTGTCGTCGGTCGGGTCGGTGCGTCGTATGCCCTTCTCGGGCCACTCACGTCATGACCCACCCGCACCCATCCCAGGAGCCCTGAGTGATACGTGCTCTGCGCGACCGCTGGAGACGCCCCGTCACGGCGTTGCCCACGGCCGCTCTCGCGCTGGCGCTGACCTGCGCCGGCGCCTTCGCGGCGCAGCCCGCCCAGGCGGCGGACGGACCGTCGCTGCCGGACGTCGGCCAGGCGCAGCCCGCGAAGCCGACCGTCTCCGACAAGGAGCTGCGCCACCGGGTCGCCGAGGCCGTCAAGGACCAGGCGACCCCCGCGACGAGCCCCAAGAAGACGCCGTTCATCATCGGCGGCACCCCGACGACCATCTCCTCCGCGCCGTGGATGGTCCAGCTCTCCTACTACGACAGCGCGGCCGGCACCGGCTACTTCTGCGGCGGCACCCTCGTCGCCCCGAACAAGGTGCTGACGGCCGCCCACTGCGTCTCCGGCCTGAACTGGGTCAAGAACGGCGCGGTGGTGGCCGGTGCCACCGGTCTGCTGGACGACACGTCCGGCACGGTCGCGGGCGTCTACCGCCAGTGGAACCACCCGCACTACAACAGCGACACCGTGCAGAACGACATCGCGGTCCTCACCCTGGACCGTCCGCTGGAGCAGCAGTGGCAGCGGCTGGTGGCCGCCGGCGACAGCGCCTCCTACAAGGCGGGCAACTCCGCCACCGTCTACGGCTGGGGCCTGACCTCGGGCGCCGACGGTGCCGACCTGTCGGCCACGCTGCGCAAGGTCGACCTGCCGCTGGTCGCCGACTCCACCTGCAACAGTGCGATGCGGACGGTCCTCGGCGGGGACTACTTCGTCGAGGGCTCGATGTTCTGCGCGGGCACCCCGGCCACCGGCACCGACGAGGGCACCAAGAGCCCCTGCAACGGTGACTCCGGCGGTCCGGTGATCGTCGGCGGCAAGGTCGTCGGCATCGTCTCGTGGGGTGTCGCGGGCTGCACCGCGAAGGGCGCCTACCCCGTCTTCACCAAGGTGTCCTCGTACACCTGGGCCGCGCAGCCGCGCATCGACGACGCGGACCTGAGCTTCGACGGCAAGGCCGACCTGCTGGAGCGCACCCCCTCCGGGGGCCTGTTCGAGCAGGACAGCAAGGGCACCTCGCTGGCCACGCGCGCCTACCAGGGTGCCAACTGGCAGTACGCCAGCTGGGTCCTGCAGGCCGACCTGGACCGGGACTTCTTCCAGGACCTGATCGAGCGTGACAAGACCGACGGCAAGCTCTACCGCAGCTACCTGAACCACAGCACGGACGAGTTCGAGTGGATGCAGATCACCTCGGTGTGGGGCGGCTACAAGTCGTACGCCATCCCCGGTGACATGACGGGTGACGCCCGCCCCGACCTGGTCGCGGTGGACGCCGACGGCTCGGTCTACCTCTACCCGGGCAAGGGCAACGGCGAGTTCTACGGCCGCGTCAAGGTCGTCGACAAGGCCTGGAAGAACGTCAAGATCTTCGGTCACGGCGACCTGTCCGGCGACGGCCGCGCCGACCTGCTGGTCCGCAACAGCTCCGGCACCCTGTACCTCTACCGGGGCACGCAGGTCGAGCACACCCCGTGGTCGGCGCGGATCCAGGCCCGTACGGGCTGGAACTTCACCTCGTACGTCTCCAACGGCGACGTCACGGGCGACGGCATCGCCGATGTCATCACCCGCGACTCGGGCGGCACGCTCTGGCTCTACCCCGGCACCAACAAGGCCTCCAGCGACCTCTTCGGTTCGCGCAAGAGCCTCGGCACCGGCTTCAACCAGTACAACCTGCTGTTCTAGTCGATAGGTCGGCAGGACAGACACGTCGGCCCCGCTATCCGCGGGGCCGACGTGCCGTTTCGGCCCGTACTCGTAGGCCCGTACTCGTCGGCCCGTGGCGGGGCCGGTTCCCGGGGCCGCCTCAAGGGACTCGTCCTCAAGCGCCGGACGGGCTGAGAACACCTGGACGGCCCGAAAACACCTGCCCCGGGCGTCGGCCTTTCAGCGAGGGCGCGCACCCTCAGCCCGTCCGGCGTCCGGGGACGGCCCTTCGGGCGGGGGCGGGGGTCCAACGGGCGCGGCGCCCCTGGCGGGGGCCGGCCGCAGCCGGGCCCGTGGGCTCACACGCAGCCGCAGGACCGCCGCAGCACCAGCCGGGACGGAAACACCTTCAGCCGCTCGCGCCGCGATCCCGCGACCCGCAGCCCGTCGTCCAGTACGAGATCCACCGCCGCCCGGGCCATCGCCGAACGGTCGGACGCGATCGTCGTCAGCGGCGGATCCGTCAGCGCGGCTTCCTTGACGTCGTCGAAGCCGGCCACGGCCAGCTCCCCCGGCACGTCGATGCGCAGCTCACGGGCGGCGCGCAGCACGCCGATCGCCTGGTCGTCGGTGGAGCAGAAGATGGCGGGCGGCCGGTGCGGTCCGGCGAGGATCTGCAGGCCCACCTGGTACGCGTCGTAGCGGTTGTAGGGGGCCTCGAAGAGCCGGCCCTCGGTGGGGATGCCGGCCTCCTGCATGGCGCGCCGCCAGCCCTCGACGTGGTCGGAGACCGGGTCGCCGACGACGGGGGTCTCCGCGATGCCGCCGAGGCAGGCCACGTAGTCGTAGCCGTGTTCGAGCAGGTGGCGGGTGGCGAGCTGGGCGCCGCCGATGTCGTCGGTGACCACCGCCACGTCGTCGATCGCCTCGGGCCGTTCGTGCAGCAGCACGACGCGGGCGTCCCAGGCCTCGATCTCCGCGGCAGCGTTGTCATTGAGCGCGTGGCTGACGAGGATCAGGCCGGAGACCCGCATGCCGAGGAAGGCGCGCAGGTAGTGGACCTCGCGCTCGGCGATGTAGTCGGAGTTGCCGACCAGGACCATTTTCCCGCGCTCGGCCGCGGCCTGCTCGACGGCGTGCGCCATCTCGCCGAAGAAGGGCTGGCGCGCGTCCGGCACGATCAGGCCTATGAGCTCGGTCCGCCGCGACGCCATGGCCTGGGCGACCCGGTCGGGCCGGTACCCCAGCTCCTTGATCGCGGCGAGAACGCGCTCGCGCGTGGCCGGGGCAACCGGCCTCGGTCCGTTGTTGATGACATAGCTGACGACGGCGGTGGAAGTACCCGCCAGTCGCGCCACATCGTCCCTCGTCACCTTGGCCACGCGCGGAGTCTACGCG
Source organism: Streptomyces fagopyri (assembly GCF_009498275.1). Classification (NCBI taxonomy): domain Bacteria; kingdom Bacillati; phylum Actinomycetota; class Actinomycetes; order Kitasatosporales; family Streptomycetaceae; genus Streptomyces; species Streptomyces fagopyri. Next base: position 5,040,145 of record NZ_CP045643.1, read on the forward strand.
GATGGACCCGCCTCTGGGCAGGGCGTACGGAGGCTTACCGGACCTCGGTTTTGGCCTCGACCGCGTGCGCGGCGCCGAGGTGCGCCGTCTCGTCCGCATCCGCCGCCTTTGGCTGTGCGGCCTTGGCCTTCGCCTCGTCCGCGGCCCGCTCCACCTTCTCCGGCGTAACGAATCGATAACCGACGTTCCGGACGGTTCCGATCAGCGACTCGTGCTCGGGGCCGAGCTTGGCGCGCAGCCGTCGTACGTGGACGTCGACCGTCCGCGTGCCGCCGAAGTAGTCGTAGCCCCAGACCTCCTGGAGCAGCTGTGCGCGGGTGAAGACCCGGCCCGGGTGCTGCGCGAGGTACTTGAGGAGCTCGAACTCCTTGAAGGTCAGGTCGAGGACCCGGCCCTTGAGCTTGGCGCTGTACGTCGCCTCGTCCACGGAGAGGTCGCCGTTGCGGATCTCCATGGGGGAGTCGTCGTTGACGATCTGCTGCCGGCCCATGGCGAGCCGCAGCCGGGCCTCGACCTCGGCCGGACCGGCGGTGTCGAGGAGAACGTCGTCGATGCCCCAGTCGGCGGTGACAGCCGCGAGACCGCCCTCCGTCACGACGAGGACGAGGGGACAGCCGGGTCCAGTCGAGCGCAGCAGCTGGCACAGGCTGCGCACCTGCGGGAGATCACGGCGGCCGTCGATCAGGATGACGTCGGCGCCAGGAGTGTCGACGAGGGCGGGGCCCTCCGCCGGAGCCACTCGCACGTTGTGCAGGAGCAGACCGAGAGCGGGCAGCACCTCCGTCGACGGCTGAAGGGCATTGGTCAGGAGCAGCAGAGAACTCATCGCGTCCCTCCCCCGGACTCCCGGCCTCGCTCGAGCAGGGGGGACCCCCATGCCTGGGTCGTCCTACGTTTGTGCACGGTTCGCTCGCCCATAACGTCTGGTTCCTCCTCGGTCCCTGTATGGGGGTACCTCCCACGCCCTCGGGGCGGTGGGGGAGTTTGCGGCACTGCTTCCTTGCTTTTCTTCCCCTGCGGCGCGGCTCCCGGTCCGAGGGAGTCGCCGTGCCTCCGTGGGCTTCGTACACCGGCGGTTTCCCGTTTCGTATACAACGCTTCAGAAAGCACAAAAGGACCCGGGGGCTTCACTGCCCGAGTCCTCTGCCCAGCAGAATAGCCCACATGAGCTCAGGTCCGGCAGGTCAAGTGACGGGATCTTCCCTTCGTCCATCCCTTGAGACGGCCTCGCGCGCCCCTTTGCGGAGGTTTCTGCGCACTGTCGACGGGGTGACGATCGACGCGGCGTACGACCCCGCGCGGGGGGCTGCCGATGACGTGACCGGGAGCCTGGCGATCGTCGTGGCGCACGGTTTCACGGGCGGCCTCGACCGCCCGCACGTGCGCCGGGTGGTCGGTGTCCTCGGGCGGGACGCGGCGGTGGTCACGTTCTCCTTCCGAGGCCACGGTGGTTCCGGCGGGCGTTCCACCGTCGGTGACCGCGAGGTCCACGATCTGGACGCCGCCGTGGGATGGGCCCGTGAACTGGGGCACACGCGGGTGGCCACCGTCGGATTCTCGATGGGCGGGTCGGTGGTGCTCCGGCACGCGGCGATGCACGGGGAAGCAACCGACGAGCGAGGGGAGCGGGGGGAGCACGCGGAGCATGGGGGGCACGAGGGGCGCACGGAGGCGCGTACGGACGCCGTGGTTTCGGTGAGTGCGCCGGCCCGCTGGTACTACCGCGGTACGGCTCCCATGCGGCGTCTGCACTGGCTGGTCACCCGACCGGCGGGACGGGTGGTCGGCCGTTACGGACTGCGGACGCGCATCCACTCCCGCGACTGGGACCCGGTACCGGCCTCGCCCGTCGAGTCGGTCCCGCTCATCGCGCCCACTCCGCTGCTGATCGTCCACGGCGACCAGGACGGCTACTTCCCCCTGGACCACCCGCGGATGCTCGCCGAGGCCTCCGGCGGCCACGCCGAACTCTGGGTGGAACACGGGATGGGCCACGCCGAGCACGCGGCCCGCGACGAACTGTTGGCCCGCATCGGTGCGTGGGCGGCTTCGGCCGCGGGCTAGCCTGACCGTGTCCGCAGGATCCACCGACGCGTGTATCCACTGACGCACGTATCCATTGACGCACGTATTCACGTATTCACTGAAGGCACGTACCGACCGATCCGCCGGTCCACTGGATCCGCGGTCCACCGATTGAGGAACGACATGGCAAAGGGCACGGTGCGTTACTGGGCCGCCGCCAAGGCCGCGGCAGGTGTCGCCGAGGAGCCGTACGACGCGGGCACGCTCGCCGAGGCGCTCGACGGGGCCCGTGCGCGGCACCCCGGCGAACTCGTCGGCGTCCTGCGGCGCTGCTCGTTCCTCATCGACGGCGACCCCGTGGGTACCCGCGGGCATGAGACGGTACCGCTGGCCGAGGGCGGCACGGTCGAGGTGCTCCCGCCGTTCGCAGGAGGGTGAGCGACACGATGAGCAACCAGCCGTACGAGCCCCGGTTCGAGCCCCCGCACGAGGGGCACGACCCGTATCAGCAGCCTCAGCAGCCTCAGCAGCAGGCCGACTGGCAGCAGCACACCCAGCAGTGGGAGGGCCAGACCTGGGAGACCCAGGTGCAGCCCACGACGCCGGCCGCCGACGCCGCGTACGTGCCGCCCCGGACGTCCGAGGGCCGGCAGGCGCCGCAGGGCCACCAGCAGGCATCCCAGGGCTACGCGGAACCGCAGGGCTCCGGGCATCCGCAGAACTCCGGTCACCAGGGCTCCGGGCACGCGCAGGTCTCCGGACGTCCGCAGGGCAACGGGTACGCGCAGGGCACCCCGCACGCGCAGGCGTACGGGTACGGTGCCGCGGCCCGGCCGGTGCCCCAGGAACCCGCAGCGCAGGGCTGGGACCACGCCAGGCCCCAACAGCACCCCGAGGCGTCGTCCGCGCCCATGGCGGGGTCCGCCGCCCCGGCGGCCGGCGTCGCCCCGGGCGCCGAGGCCGCGTCCGGCTACGGACCCGCGACCGTCACCGGCAACGCCCGCGTCACCGACGCCCAGCGCGCCCGCGCCGAGGGCCGCTCGCCCGTCATCGAGCCCGGCATCCAGCCGGCCGCGCTCACCGCGGCGCTCGCGCTGCTGCTCGCCGGCACGGCGGCCATCGGGGAGTACGCCCTCGTCGTCCCGCTGGTGCTGCTGCAGGCCGTCACCGCGGCGGGCTGGTTCCGGCTGAACGGGATGTGGCCGGCCCGGCAGGGCATCGCGCTGGCGTTCCTGGGCGCGGTCACCGCCGACGTGGTGCTGCTCGCGGCCGGCCGGGAGAACGCGCCCGCCGCGATCCTCGGCACCCTCGGCGTGTGGGTCCTGCTCACCCTCGTCCTGCAACTGCGCAGCCACGCCGACCCGGACACCCGGATGTACGGCCTGATGGCGACCGTCGTCTCGGCGGCGCTGTCGGTCATCGCGGCAGGCCACCTCGCGGCCGAGCCGGACGCCGTCACGGTGGGCGCCGCCGCGGTCGCGGTGGCGATCCTGGTCCGCGCGCTGCCGCTGCCCACCGCCGTCTCCGTGGTGGTGGCCCTGCTGGCCGCCACCGGCGCGGGATTCGTGGTCGGCGGCATGACGGACCTGGGCGGCCGGGGCGCCTTCCTCGGTCTCGGCGCCGGTGTGTGCGCGCTGATCGGCCACCGGGTCGCCAGTTACGACTACCCGTCGCGTTTTGTGCACTTCACGGCCGGTGTGGCTCTCCCGCTGGCGGCTGCCGCTCCGGCGGTCTATCTGCTGGGCAGGGCGCTGGGCTAGTTGGACAGCCGGTGCCGCTGCCGCGGCGGCCCGTGCCACCGCGGCGGGCGACGTCCGGGCATCCTCCGGGCGGCGCCCGGGCGGTGTCCGGGTCCCGCCGGCGAATCGGGACCCCTTCGCCGTTCGTCACAGATGATCGACAACCGCTCCGGAGGGCCCCGTCACGGGGTCCTTGGGGGTTAGGTTCACGCTGGACGGCCATGTCGGCCGCCCGGACCCGGTCTAGGTGAGGGAATCCCGAGCATGCGCGCACTGCGAATAATTCTGGTCGTCACCATCATCCTGGGCGGGCTGTTCGTGATCGCGGACCGCGTGGCGGTCGGTTTCGCGGAGAACAAGGCGGCGGACCGGATCAAGAGCAGCGAGGGCCTCGCCACCACCCCCGACGTGTCCATCGAGGGCTTCCCCTTCCTCACCCAGGTGGCCGGCGGCGAACTCGACGACGTGAAGATCGGCATCAAGGACTACGAGGCGTCGGCGGAGGGCACCAAGGGCACCGCGGGGGGCGCGGGCACCATCCGCATCGACACCCTGAACGCCGAGATGCACGGCGTCAGCTTCAACGGCGGCTACAGCTCCGCCACCGCGGACAGCGCCTCCGGCTCCGCGACCGTCTCCTACGCCGAACTGCTCAAGGCCGCCAGGTCCCAGCCCACGGATGTCGCCCCCGGCGTCACCGCGCAGGTCATCGGGCTCTCCGACGGCGGGAACGGCAAGATCAAGGTCGAGATCACGGCCACCGTCCTCGGCACCAAGCTGCCCCAGCCGGTCTCGGTGCTCAGCTCCGTCGCCGTGGTCGGGGGCAACACCGTCAAGGTGCACGCCGAGGGACTGCCCAAGCTGGGCGTGGACCTCGCCGAGGGCCGGATCCGCACGGTCACCGACTTCGAGCAGAAGATCGACGGGCTGCCGGGCGGCATCAAGCTCGACAAGGTCGAGGCGGCTTCGGACGGCGTGGACATCTCGGTGAAGGGTTCGGACGTCAAGCTCGTCGGGTAAGAGGATTGACGGCTCCCCCCGGGACCGCGGTTCCGGCTGCGGCAGGGACGCGCGGCGCCCGCGCCGCGCGCAGTGGGCGGGAGTTGCATCCGGAAGTGACGGCCGGAGACGGCGTCCGGAAGTGACGGCCGGAGACGGCGGTCGCGCGGGACAGCCGGCGGCGAGGCGCGGCTGTCCGAAAGGCGAGACAAGCCCGTCCGCACGGCAGATGCGCGGGGGACGCGCCACCGGTCGCCGGGGCCCGGCGACCGGACCGAAGTGGTTTTGATGGTCATCTCATCCCACATCCCGGACGATCCCATCTCATGATGCGACACGGCGGTGACATGTCCGGCTGTCCGTCCCTACGATCGGACGCATGAAGCGACAGGCGGACCTCACGAAGCGGCGGGCAGTAGACCTGTGCCGCGTCGCCGCCATGCTCTGTCGCACCTTCTAGCGGGGGCGTTCGCCCATCCGCCCTGCCCCGGCCCTTCTGTGCCAGGGACCCCCGTGCGCGCCGCCCGGCCGAGCCGGGCACGACCGCGCACCCTCTCTCTAACGCACCGCCCCGCCGCAACTGCCCCGGAGGAGAAAGAGCATGAGCCGCAGCGACGTCCTGGTAGACGCCGACTGGGTCCAGGCCCACCTGGACGACCCGAGCGTGGCCCTCGTCGAGGTCGACGAGGACACGTCCGCGTACGAGAAGAACCACATCAGGAACGCGATCCGGATCGACTGGACCAAGGACCTCCAGGACCCGGTCCGCCGTGACTTCATCGACCAGGAGGGCTTCGAGAAGCTCCTGTCGTCGAAGGGCATCGGCAACGACACGCTGGTCGTCCTCTACGGCGGCAACAACAACTGGTTCGCGTCCTACGCCTACTGGTACTTCAAGCTCTACGGCCACGAGAGCGTGAAGCTCCTCGACGGCGGCCGCAAGAAGTGGGAGCTCGACTCCCGCGACCTCGTCGCCGAGGTGCCCGAGCGCGCCGCGACCGACTACAAGGCCAAGGCCCAGAACACGGCGATCCGCGCCTTCCGTGACGACGTGGTCGCCGCGATCGGCTCGCAGAACCTGGTCGACGTCCGTTCGCCCGACGAGTTCAGCGGCAAGCTGCTCGCCCCGGCGCACCTTCCGCAGGAGCAGTCGCAGCGTCCGGGCCACGTCCCGAGCGCGCGCAACATCCCCTGGTCGAAGAACGCCAACGACGACGGCACCTTCAAGTCGGACGACGAGCTCAAGGAGCTCTACGCCGACGAGCAGGTCGACCTCGCCAAGGACACGATCGCGTACTGCCGCATCGGTGAGCGTTCCGCGCTCACCTGGTTCGTGCTGCACGAGCTGCTCGGCGTGGAGAACGTCAAGAACTACGACGGTTCCTGGACCGAGTACGGCTCCCTGGTCGGCGTCCCGATCGAGCTCGGCGCCAACAAGTAACCTCCAAGGCCTGAAGGACGGAATCGAATATGTGTGGAGCGAAGGCCGGCGGCCCCGACGCGTCGACGATCAAGCCTGGTGAGACCACCATCCAGGGCCAGGTGACCCGCGACGGCGAGCCCGTCACCGGTTACGTGCGTCTGCTGGACTCGACCGGCGAGTTCACCGCGGAGGTCCCCACCTCCGCGACGGGCCAGTTCCGTTTCTACGCGGCCGAGGGCACCTGGACCGTACGCGCCCTGGTCCCCGGCGGCACCGCGGACCGCACGGTCGTCGCCCGGACGGGCGGCCTCGCCGAGGTCGCCATCGCCGTCTGACGGCACCCGCAGCACCTTGAACGGCCGAAGGGCCGCGTCCCCGGGTCGAACGCCCGGGGACGCGGCCCTTCGGCACGTCCGCGGGCGGTCCCGTACGGTCCCGCGCCGGACCGCTTCCGTGGACCTACTCTGGACGTATGTACGCACGACGGCGGCACGTGTACTTCGCCATGATGGGGACGTGCATCGGTCTCTTCGTCCTGGCCTGGGGAGTCGTGCGGATCTGGTCGATTCCCGCGGCCGTGGGGATGTGCGTGGTGGCGATGGTGATCCCGCCGCTCGCCGCGATGGTGGCCAACCGGCGCGGTCCCGAGGACCGCTGGTGGGACGACCCGTCGGGGGACCCCAAGTCCGACGAGTGGTGGGACGAGCTGGACGGGAAGAAGCGGCGGCCGTAGCGGCCGCGGCCCCGAGCCCCTCCGCGCACGTCCGGCCGGGGGCGGCCGCTCAGTAGACGAGCGCCTGCGTGTCGTCCGCGACGGCCTCCTGGACGAAGACCTGGGCGCCCGCGATGCGCACGCCCTCCAGCACGTCCTTCTCCGTGATGTCCCGGCGGGCCGCGCACTGGGTGCACAGCGTGATGCGGCCCGCCGCGAGGATCGAGTCGATCAGACCGGGCAGCGGGGCCGCGTGGGGAAGCTCGAACTCGGCGGCCCGGCCCGGCAGGGCGAACCACGCGGACTCCCCGGTCAGCCAGAGGGAGACGTCGACGCCGCTGGCCACGGCCACCGCCGCCACCGTGAACGCCTGTGAGCAGCGTTCCGGGGCGTCGGACCCGGCCGTCACCTTGATCAGGAGCTTCTTCGCCATGGCTGCATGGTAGTCGGCGGAGTCCGAATCGTGATCAAGACCCATGCAACCCCGTGGCCCAGCCATGGGTCTCCTGTGCGCGCGGATACGGAATCCGTGCTTCGCGTTCTGTGGGGGGACGGGTTGGAAGTCGAGGCAGTACCCGAAACATCCGAAGCGGCCGAGGCGTCTGGGCAAGGACCTCAGGCACCACAGCCGCTCGAAGAGAAGACCGGGCTGACGCCCGGGGAGATGTCCGAGCAAGCGCCCGAAAGGGCGGCCGAACAGGCACCCGACGCGGCTGACGTGACCGGCGTATCTGACGCGCCCGACGTGTCTGACGTGCCTGACGCGACCGGCGTACCCGTCGTGCGTCGGCGTCGTCGCGGGCGTACGACCCTGTTGATCGCCACGGCCGCCGTGCTGGGGCTGGTCGCCGGTACCTGCGCCGGCTTCCTCGTCCAGGCCGACCGTGAGCCCACCGAGCTGCCGTCGCTCTCGCAGCCGGTGGTCGCCCAGGCGCGGGGAGCGGGTCCCGAACCCCTCTCGGCCGCACAGGACCGCCAGGTGAAGACCGACGGCGACCTCCGCAAGCTGCTGCTGAACCGGCCGAAGGGGACCAAGGAGTCGGACTTCGCACCGGGCCACGACGGCTGGCTGGACCTCGCCGACTACGCGCACCAGCTCAGCGACTCGGACGACCAGTTCGGCGCGCTCGTCGGCAACGAGTTCCGCCGCGCGGCCGACACCACGTGGCAGGTGGGCGACACGTACGACGTGGAGATCAGGCTCGTGCAGTTCCGCCAGGAGGAGAAACCCGCCGCCGAGGAATGGGCCGGCAACTGGAAGGTGGGCGGCCTTCGCGGCTGGTCCCTTCCCGGCACGGGCGAGGGCATGGTCTACGTCGCCGCGAAGCCGGAGACCGAGGCGGGATACCTGCCGGTGTACCGAGCGGAGGCCCACGCCTCGCGCGGCGACATCGCCATGGAGATCTGGATCTACGACAGCAAGCCGATCCCGAAGAAGACGATCATGGATCTGGCCAGACGGCAGATGGAGCGGCTGTGAACGAGCAACCGGCGAATCCGCTGGACGCGGGCGCCGTCCCCACGGCCGCGACGCCCGAGCCGGCCGCGACGCCCGAGGTGACGGCGACGGAGTCGTCCTCCGTGTCCGAGGTGACGGCGCCTGTGTCCTCCCCGGTGCCCGAGCAGGCGGTGGCCGAGTCCCTTGCCGCGCCCGGAACGGCGGCGCCCGGGTCCGCCGACGGGTCCGGGGCGATCCTGCCCGAGCCCGCTCCGGCCAAGAAGCCCGTACGCCGTGGCCGTATCGCCGCCGTCGCCGGTTCCGTCCTGCTCGTCGCGGCTGTCGTCGGCGGCGCCGGCTACACCGTGGTGACCGTCCAGGACGCCGACCGGGACCCCGGCGCGCCGTCGTGGACCTTCCCGGTCCCCGCTCCCGACGAGGCCAAGAAGGCGAAGGCCTCCTCGGGACTCGCCGCGATGCTCGTGCCGTACGGCACCGAAGGCTGGAGCCGGGGACCGGACATCGGCGAGTTCGGCTCCGACGCCTCACTGAGCGGGGCCGAGGCCACCGCTCTGCGCAAGGAGGCGCTGCGCGATCTGCCGCGTTCCCAGCGGCGGAGCCTGGAGAGGCAGATCGACAAGCAGCACACCAAGGGCATCGCGATGCGCAGCTACCTCAGCACCTCCAGCGGGTTCGACTCCACGCTGTACGCCCACGGCGCTTTCACCGTGAGCGTCGAGCTGGCCCAGATCGAGGACAAGGCGGCGGTGAAGAGCATCTCGACGTTCCAGAACGAGTTCTTCGGCGCCCTCAAGATCTTCCGCAAGGGGCCCGCGATCAAGGATCACAAGAACGCCAAGTGCTTCCTGCCGCCCAAGGACAAGGACGAGAAGCTCGACATGATGGTCTGCTCCGCCTACCAGGGTGACGTGCTGGTCAGCGTGACCGCCTCCGCGGTCAAGCCGCTGGACACCAAGGGCGTCGCGATGCTGCTGCGCGAGCAGCTCGACCGCATCGCCGAGCCGGGGGAGGCGGTATGACCGAGCCGACGCACTCCACCGAGGCCGGGGCGGCGACACCCGCCGAGGAGCGGACCGCGCCGGCACCCGCGCCCGAGGTCCCGCCGACGGCCGCCGTGCCCGCGACGCCGCCGCCGGCCGCGGAACCCGAGGCGCCGCCCACGGCCGCCGTGCCCGGGGCGCCCGCCGCGACCGCCGACCCGGCGGAGGCATCCGTGCCCGCGGTCGCCGGTTCCGAGTCGCCGTCCACGGGTGATGAACCCCGGACTTCCCCGGCCCCGCGCAAGGACCGCCGGGTGCTGCGGGCCGTGCTCCGCTGGACCGCCGCCGCCGTGGTCTTCGCGGCGGTCGGTACATCCGCCGCGTACGGCATCACGGGGATGGACCGTACCGACGTACCCGGTCTGGCGACGGAGTCGGACGGGCGCTGGGACTATCCGACGATCAGCATGCCGCCGCTGCCCTCGGGCAGCCCGCGCGCGTTCGCCGAGTCGAACAGGGGCGGCACCCACTACGCCGACCTGCGCAGGCTCGTACTGCCCGCCCCGAACGGCGCACACGCCGACCCGGCGTTGCGCGGTGCGGACGGCTGGCTCGCGACGAAGACGTTCCTGGCGGAGTACGGCACACAGGTCGACCGGGAGAACCTCGGGCAGCAGTTGACCGACCACGGCCTGCGGCACATCGCGGCACGCGGGTGGACGACGCCGGACGGTACGCACACGCGGATCTACCTGTTGCAGTTCGGCACCGCCGCCGTCGCGGACGAGATGAACTCGCCTGGGCTGACCAACTACGACATGCCGAGCCACGAGATGCGCGGAGCCGGGCTGACGAAGGCGGACGAGCAGTTCTCCACCCACGCCACGGTCGACGACGTGACCCGTCACGCGTTCGTCGAGACCAAGCCGTACGGCGCCGAGCAGGTCCGCGAGGCGTACCTCGCGGCCGGGGACACCCTCGCCGTGATCGTGCAGTCCCGCAAGGGCGCCGCGAAGGCCGTGCCCTTCCAGCAGACGGTGACCCTGCAGAGCCAGCTGCTGGGCTGAGCCGCCAGGGTGTACCTCGCAGAGAGAGCCGGGCCCCGCACGACTAGAGTGGGGTCCGGTTCTCGTACCGCCTGTCACCGCCCACCACCGCGTCACCCCGAGGAGCACCCCGTGCTTGAGGCATTCTTCGAAGCCCTGCTGGTTCTGGTCTGCGTCGGCGTTCTGGCCTTCGCCGGGCTGACCGTGAAGAAGCTGTACCAGGGCCAGCGCTGACCCCGCCTCTGACGTCGACGACGAAAAGCTGATCATGATCGAGATCCCGTCCGACCTCCACAAGGACCTGCTCCCCCTTGCCTTCCTGATCGGCAACTGGGCCGGCGCGGGTGTCCACGACTTCCCCGGCTCCGAGAAGTGCAACTTCGGGCAGGAGCTCACCTTCAGCCACGACGGGCGGGACTTCCTGGAGTACCACTCGCACACCTGGGTGCTCGACGCCGACGGGAACAAGGTGCGGCCGCTGGAGTCCGAGTCCGGCTTCTGGCGCATCGACGCGCAGCGCAAGGTCGAGGCCGTCATGACCCGCGACGACGGTGTCGTCGAGATCTGGTACGGCGACCTGGCCGACAAGAAGCCGCAGATCGACCTGGTCACGGACGCGGTGGCGCGAACGGCCGCGTCCGGTCCGTACACCGGCGGCAAGCGCCTGTACGGCTATGTGAAGAGCGACCTCATGTGGGTCGGCGAGAAGCAGACCCCCGAGGTCGAGCTGCGCCCCTACATGTCCGCGCACCTGAAGAAGGTCGTCACCCCGGAGGACGTCGAGCGCTGGGCCAAGGCCCTGCCGGACGACATGCCGGACGACGGGATCGCGTTCTTCAAGTAGACCCGGCGCGGATCGCGTCGTCGGTCGCGTCTCTCAAGCGATGTACAGGGAAAGTTCACGCTTCTCTGATGTGGGGCCGGTAACTCTACGAGGGTGACCGGTCCCACTTTCCGTCCCGAAGTGCCCCCGAACCCACCCGTACCCGTACCCGTACCCGCGGCCGTGCCCGCTCCCGCCCGGGTGCTCGTCGTCGACGACGAGCAGGACGTGCGTGAGCTGCTCACCGAGACCTTCCGGCTGGCGGGCTTCGCCGTCACCGCGGTCGGCACCGGCGTCGCCGCGCTGAACACCGCGTACGCCGAGACCCCCGACCTCGTCGTGCTCGACGTACGCCTCCCGGACTTCGACGGCGCGGACGTCGCCCGCATCCTGCGTGACGCCGGCCGCGAGGTCCCGGTGGTCCTCCTCCCCAAGCCCTTCAGCCTGGAGAACGTCGTGACGCGCGTCAGGGAGATCCTGGCGGCCTAGACTGGGCCGTGTGGTAGGCACCGACTGGAAGAGCGATCTGCGGCAGCGCGGTTACCGGCTGACTCCGCAGCGGCAGCTTGTGCTCGAAGCCGTGGACACACTGGAACACGCGACCCCGGACGACATCCTGGTCGAAGTGCGCAAAACGGCTTCCGGCGTGAACATCTCGACGGTCTACAGAACGCTGGAGCTGCTCGAGGAGCTGGACCTGGTCAGCCACGCGCACCTCGGGCACGGCGCGCCGACGTACCACCTGGCCGACCGCCACCACCACATCCACCTGGTGTGCCGGGACTGCACGAACGTCATCGAGGCCGACATCTCGGTCGCCGCGGAGTTCACCGCGAAGCTCCGTGACACCTTCGGCTTCGAGACGGACATGAAGCACTTCGCGATCTTCGGCCGCTGCGAGGACTGCGCGGCCAAGAAGTAGGGCCGAGAGCCAGGAGCCGAGAACCAGCGGCTGAGAACCAGGGGCCGAGAAGCAGGGGCCGAGAAGCAGGCCTTCCGGGAAATGAGAAATAAATTCGGCGGCTGGCAGGTCGTAGGCTGTGTGGATATGAAGAGCCCTCTCCTGGCCCTGCCCGGCGCGGTCCCCGCCGAGGGCGTCGACGAAGACGTCGCCGCCCACTACGGCGACCTGTTCCGTGAACAGCGCGCCCTCGCCGACGGCACCGGCTTCGTGGACCTCTCGCACCGCGGCGTCGTCGCCGTCACGGGCGAGGACCGGCTGAGCTGGCTGCACCTGCTGCTCACCCAGCACGTCACGGACCTCCCGGCCGGCCGTGCCACCGAGGCGCTGATCCTCTCCGCGCACGGCCACATCGAGCACGCGCTCTACCTCGTGGACGACGGCACGACGACCTGGGCCCACGTGGAGCCCGGCACCCAGGACGCGCTGATCGCGTACCTGGAGTCCATGAAGTTCTTCTACCGCGTCGAAGTCACCGACCGCACGGGCGACTTCGCGGTCGTGTACCTGCCGGCCGGTTCGATCGCCGAGGTCCCCGAGGGCGTCGTCGTCCGTGAGACCCCGTACGGGCGTGACCTCCTCCTTCCGCGCACGGACCTGGAGTCGTACGCGGGCAAGGCCGGTCCGGCCGCCGGGCTGCTCGCCCACGAGGCGCTGCGCGTCGAACACCACCGCCCGCGGCTCGGCTTCGAGACCGACCACCGCACCATCCCGCACGAGCTGGGCTGGATCGGCAGCGCCGTGCATCTGCAGAAGGGCTGCTACCGGGGCCAGGAGACGGTGGCCCGGGTGCAGAACCTGGGCAAGCCCCCGCGCCGGCTGGTCTTCCTGCACCTCGACGGCAGCGAGGTGCACCTTCCGCCGCGCGGCGCCGAACTCCGCCTGGCGGGCGACGGCCCCGACGGCCGGAAGATCGGGTTCATCACCACCGCCGTACGGCACCACGAGCTCGGCCCGATCGCACTGGCCCTGGTGAAGCGGAACGTACCGCTCGACGCGCCGCTGCTCGCGGACACCACGGCCGCGGCGCAGGAAGTCGTCGTCGAGCCGTAGCGGCCCCCGCTCACGGCCGCCGCCCGCCCATGGCGGCCCCCGCTCACGGCCGCCGCCCGCCCATGGCGTGCGCCGCCCACGGCCGCCGCCTGGCGGCAGCCGTCACCCGCGCGCGGCCGTCACCCGCCGCGGCCGTCACATGTCGATGACGACGGTGAACGGGCCGTCGTTCGTCAGGGAGACACGCATCCGGGCGCCGAAACGGCCCGTCGCCACCGTCGCGCCCAGTGCGCGGAGCCGGGCGACGACCTCGTCGACGAGGGGCTCGGCGACATCGCCGGGGGCGGCCGCGTTCCAGGTGGGGCGGCGGCCCTTACGGGCGTCGCCGTACAGCGTGAACTGGCTGATCACGAGCAGCGGCGCGTCGATGTCGCTGCACGACTTCTCGTCGCCCAGCATGCGGATCGACCAGAGTTTGCGGGCCAGTTGGGCCGCCTTCTCCTTGGTGTCGTCGTGCGTGACGCCGACGAGCACGCACAGGCCCTCGCCGTCGATCGCCCCGACCGTCTCGCCGTCCACGACGACGCTCGCGCCGTCCACCCTCTGCACCACCGCACGCATGGTGACCATCATGCCGTGTACGGCGAGGACCGCTTCGGAGGGTCCCGGCGAAGTCCTCCGGACGTTCCGGAGGTCCCTGTGGCGCCCTTTGGGGTTTCTTTTCTTGTCCTTAACCCCCCATCTAGGTCCGATCAGGGGCACTCGGTCACATAGCGGCCACTTGGGGTGGCACGATGCGTGTGTTGCGGTGCAACCGTGGGGTGGACCGCGCCGGTTGAGGGGACGGAAGAGGCACATGAGCACACCGAGTACCGGGCAGCCGCCCGGAGCCGTGTCGTTGACCCGGACCAATCCGCGGGCGGGAGGCGGTCGTGCGGGAGTTCACCGCCCTCCCGCACAGCGCACCGACAGCCCGCTGCCCCCGGACTCGCCCCGGCTCGATCTGACCCTGCCGCGGCTGCCCGACCTGCGTACCCTGCGGCGCGACGCCCAGCGCGACGAGGCCGATCTCAGCTACGTGCGACGGCTGCTCCAGGGACGTATCGACATCCTGCGGGCGGAACTGGCGCGGCGCGGCGGGCTGCGGGCGCCCACCGGGGACGCGGGCGAGGGCCCGGACGCGGGCTCGGGCTCGGGAGCGCGGGCATCCGGAGGTTCGTCCGCGTCCTCGACGTACTCCTCCGCGGCCTCGACCCCGGTCTCGTCCCCGGCTTCGCCGGCCGTGGGGCGTGGCACGGCCGGGGAACCCTCGGTCGTCGACCGGCTGCCGGAGATCCTGACGGACGCGCCGGCCCGGTACCGGTCCTCGGCCCGCCATGTGACCGTCGGCACACCGCACGGCGAGGAGTACCGCAGGCTCGCCTCCGACATGCTCTCCGAGGTGGAGCTGTCGGACCTGGAGGCCCGTACGGACGAGGAACTGGTCGAGGGAATGGGGCGGCTCGTGCGCTATGAGCAGCAGGTCTCCCGTCGCCGCCAGCGGTTGCAGCGGACGGCCGACGATTGCAGCGCCGAGATCGCCCGCAGGTACCGTGATGGGGAAGCACAAGTAGACGACCTGCTCATGTGACGCGGTGGCCCCCGGTGATCCCGGGGGTGTGCGGTGGTCGCTGCGGCCGCACCGGGAACGGCCCGGACACGCGGTCGCGGCGCTCGGCCGGCGGCATCCGGGACATCCCCGGTGCGGCGTCCCGGTCCGATCACGCGCGGGTCCCCGTCCCGGAAGGCCACCGCCGATGTCCGCCGCACCCGCAGACCCGTCCATACCCGCGTCATCCTCGGCCTCCTCGGTCCCGCCGGTCCCTCCGGGGGGCGCGACCGGTGAGGCCCGGCAAGGACTCCGGGCCCCCCAGCCGGTCCGGACGACCCCCGGAAATCTTCCCGTCCTGGCCGAGGTCGTCCGTTCGGGATTCGTCGAGGGGCACCATCGGGGCAGTCTGGTGGTACTGGCCGCGGACGGGTCGGTCGAATGGGCGCTCGGCGACGTGGAGACACCCGTCTTCCCGCGTTCGTCGAACAAGCCGATGCAGGCGGCCGGGGTGCTGCGGGCCGGTCTCGACCTGGCCGGTGAACGGCTGGCCCTCGCCGCCGCGAGCCACTCCGGGGAGACCTTCCACCTCGATCTCGTACGGAAGATGCTGGACGAGCACGGCCTGAGCGCCGGGCTGTTGCGGTGCCCGCCGGATCTGCCGCTGGACCCGGTGGAGGCGGAGACGTATCTCGCCGCCGGTGGCGCCCGCGACCGGGTCACCATGAACTGTTCCGGCAAGCACGCGGCGATGCTCGCCGTGTGCGTACAGCGGGGCTGGCCGCTGGAGTCCTACCTCGACCCCGGACACCCCCTTCAGCGGCTCATCCACACCGTGGTCGAGGAGGCGGCGGGGGAGCGGGTGGCGGCGGTCGGCACGGACGGGTGCGGGGCGCCGTTGATGGCCCTCACCCTCACCGGGCTGGCGCGGGCCTTCCGCTCCTTCGTCGTCGCCGCGCCGGGTTCCGCGGAGCGGCGGGTGGCCGATGCGATGCGGACGCATCCCGAGTACGTCGCCGGTACGCGGCGGCCCGACACGTGGCTGATGCGGGAGGTGCCCGGGGTGCTGTCCAAGATGGGTGCGGAGGCCGTCCAGGCGGTGGCCCTGCCCGACGGCCGTGCGTTCGCCTTCAAGATCGACGACGGCGGTGTACGGGCGCTGGGCCCCGTCCTGGCCCGCACGCTGACCCGTCTGGGCCTGGACGCGCCGGTCGTGTCCAGGATCGGACACGCTCCCCTGATGGGCGGGAGCACGGAGGTCGGCGAGATCCGCGCGACGTTCTGACCCGGGGGCGAAAAAACCCGCGACAGCCTCACGCCCGTACACCTACCGTGCCCCCATGAGCCGCCGCGATGGAATAGCCGTACGACCCATCACCGAGACCGAGATCCCGGACTGGACCCGCGCCCTGAACACGGGATTCCTACGCTCCCCGGCCGTCTCGGAGCAGGAGACGGCCGACCGCGGCTCCTACATGCACCTGCCACGCACACTCGGCGCCTTCGACACCGACCGCTGCGTCGCGACCTTCCGTTCGTTCCCGCAGCGGCTCACCACCGTGGGCGGCGCCCTCGTCCCCGCCGAGGCGATCACGAACGTCTCCGTCACCGCCACCCACCGCCGCCGCGGCCTCCTCACCCGGATGATGGACACCGCCCTCCCGGCCGCGAAGGAGCGGGGCGACGTGGTCGCCACGCTGATCGCCGCGGAGTACCCGATCTACGGGCGGTACGGCTTCGGACCGGCCACCACCGCCACCCGGTGGACCGTCGACGTCCCGAGGACCGGGCTCGACCGCCGCTGGTCGGGCCCCGCCGACGGCGGCCGTATCGACCTGGTGGACGGCGAGGAGGTGCGGAAGACCGGACCGGAACTGCACGCCCGGCTCAGCCGTACCCAGCCGGGCGTGGTCAGCCGTACGGAGCGCTGGTGGCAGAAGGACACCGGCGCGCTGACGGCGGACCCCGGCACGTGGACGGAGCCGTTCTACGCGGTGTACCGCTCGGCGGACGGCACGGTCGAGGGCATGGTCGCCTACGAGTCGGACGACAACTGGGGCGACGCGAAGCAGCCGCTGAACACCGCGACCGTGAAGTGGCTGATCGGCGTGACCCCCGCCGCCGAGCGGGCCCTGTGGCACTACCTCTGCTCGATCGACTGGATCACCCGGGTCAGTACCGACTGGCGGGCCCCCGACGACCTGCTGCCGGACCTCCTGCCGGATCCGCGCGCCGCCCGGATCACCAGCCAGGCGGACTGGCTGTGGGTCCGGATCCTGGATGTCGTACGGGCGATGGAGGCGCGTACGTACGCGGGCTCGGGGACCCTCGTCCTGGACGTCACCGACCGGGACGGGCTCTCCGCCGGCCGCTACCGGCTGGACGCGGGTCCGGACGGCGCGGTGTGCGTCCCTGCCGGGCAGAGCGCCGACCTCACGCTGGACGTGCGCGAGCTGTCGGCCCTGTGGCTCGGCGAGGCGTCGGCGGTGCGGCTCGCCGCGCTCGGCCGGGTGCGGGAAGAACGAGAGGGCGCCGCCTTTGTGGCCGACGCCCTGCTCCGCACGTCCAGGCGACCTTGGTGCCCGGACATCTTCTGAGTCCTGAGTCACTGCCGGTCCTGCTTCTGAACCTGCTGCTGGTCCTGCCTCTTGTTCCTGTTCCTCCTGCTGCTCCTCTCTGTGGCCGGCCGCGCAACCCTGAACAGGGCATTCGTGCCCCTGCCCCGGTTTTCGTGTTCCGGTTCCCGTGTTCGGGTTCCCGGGTTCCGCGGTCCGTGTACTGCGTGCGTGATCGTTCCCGTACGTGATCGTGTATCCGTAGCACTGCGGTTGTGGTTGTTGTGCGACCTGCGGTGGTGCGTCGTGCGGACTGACCGAGCTCCCGGCTCCCCTCCGGAGGAGAGCCCGGTCAGCCGGACTGCCGGACGGTGGTGCCCGATCAGCCGGACTGGGAGAGCAGCAGGACGAGGATCACGGCCCCGATGCCGCTCATGGTGGTGTTCTTGGCCTTGAGGCCGACGGTCAGCACGGCGAAGGCGATGAGGCCCATCGGCCCGTACCTCCACTGGATGATCTGTTCGAATCCGATGGCGAGGGCGGCGACGGCGAGGGCGATGAGCGGCATTAGGGTCCCTCCTTCGGGACGGCGAGGCGGACCCCGCTGGGACCGTCCACCTGGTCGACAGAACGTGCGCCTGGGCGACTCTGGCGGCCAACCCCTCGGGAAGTTTGACCATGTTGCTGAAGTTGGCAACCAACTCATTGATAGTTATCTCCTCGTTGGGTCGACTCATAACCACCTATCCATCAACTGCCCAAAGATGGCGTGAAGTTGTAGTGTTTGGTCGTGGAGCCGGAACACGTCGCCGCCAATGGGCGGAACAGGTCACCACGGCCACAGAGCTCACACCGTGAGGTGGCCGACGAGCTGCGCAGCCGGATCAGGTCCGGCAGGCTGCGGCCGGGCCAGCGCATGCCCACGCAGGCCAAGCTGGCCGACGAGTTCGGTGTCGAGCGCGGGGCCGTCCGTCAGGCGCTGCGCATCCTGCAGTCGGAGCACCTGCTCGTCAACGTGTCCAAGGGGAGCCCGGCCACCGTCGCCGACACCCTGGAACGGGCTCCGACCGGCCCCGAAGCCTCACCGCAGCCCACCACGGTGGCACTGGGCGGCCGGATCACGGCCGCCTTCGGGGCCCGGCACGTGCAGATCGACGCGCTGTGCCTGACCTCGATTTCGCTCACCCTTGCCATGGGCGAACCCCTCCGGCAAATTCACGCGGGCCGCATAGAACCAGCCAGGGTGGACGTGCGCGTCCTGCTCCCCAGCAGTGACATCGACCTGGCCTTCCCGGCCCCGGTGGACGCTTCCGCCGCGGGGCGGCTCCAGCGCAACTGGCTCATCAACCGCAACGCCCAGGGTCAGGTGCTGCGCCACAACCTGCTCGCCCTGCGCGCCACGCACGGCATCGACGTCAACGTGTCCTTCCGCGCGCTGCCCTTCACCCCGCCCGTGAAGCTGTACCTGCTGAACGGGACCGAGGCGCTCTTCGCGTACTACACGCTGGCCAGGCGCGAGGAGGAGGTCGACCACGAGTACCTGGAGATGTACGACGTCCAGGGCACCCAGTCGATGCTGTTCCCGTTCGCGCACGGAGCCGGGCAGCGGGACACCACCTTCGTGGAGCAGTCCCATCTGTGGTTCGACGCGCTGTGGGAGACCATCAGCTCGAAACTGCTGCTCTCGGGCTGACCGTCTCCCGGCCGGGGCTCACAGGGCGGGGCCGGCCACCAGCAGGGCGAGGACGACCGCCCCGATGGAGCTGCAGGTGGGGCTCTTCGCCTTGACGCCGATGGTGAGCAGCAGCAGACCGACGACGCCGGTCGTGCCGTACTGCCACTGGACGAACTGGTCGAAGCCGACGACGAAGAGGGCGGAGAGAAGGGCGATGGCGGGCATGGGCGGTTCTCCTGCTTCTACTGTGGCGTGGTGGTTCCTCTGGGGTGTGCGGGGGTGAGTCAGGGGAGCTGGAGATGCCTGGCTCGGTGGGGGAGGCAAAACTTCCGCCAACTCGACCAAGTTGGCTGCCAACTCTGATTAGGTTGTCCCCACTTGGCCGCCAGTCATAAACAACTTTGAAACAACTCCCCGTAGATGGGCAGGAGTTGTAACGTTTGGTCGTGACCCAGGAGAACGTTGCAGTGAACGGCAGCAGAAGGCTTTCGCCGCAGGAGATCGCCGACGTCCTGAGGGATCGGATCCGGGCCGGGGACCTCAAGGCGGGAGACCGCCTGCCCACGCAGGCCGAGCTGGCGGAGGAGTTCGGTGTCGAGCGGGGGACCGTCCGGCAGGCTCTGCGCGCCCTTCAGGACGACGGCCTGCTCAGCAACGTCAGCAAGGGGAGTCCGCCCCGGATCGCGGAGCAGGCCCCGGCACAGGGCGAGCCCCAGACGACGATGGTCGGCCTGGCGCCCCGACTGGCGCAGGCGTTCTCGGCGCCGCACGTCCGCATCGACGCGGCCTGCCTGACCGCGGAGACGCTCATGCTGGCGCTCGGCGAACCCGTCCGCCTGATCCACGAAGGCCGCCTGTGTCCCGAGTCGATCGACGTCCGCATCCTGCTTCCGTCCCGGGACATCAACCTGGCGTTCCCGGTCTCCGTCGACGGCCGGGCCGACGACGACCCGGTCCACGGGCGCTGGCTGGCCCAGCGCAACGCCCAGGTCCACGTCCTCCAGCACAACCTCCGCGCCCTGCGCTCCTCGCACGGTGTCGACGTGCGGGTGACGTTCCGGGCCCTCCCCTTCACCCCGCCCGTGAAGCTGTACCTTCTCAACGAGGCCGAGGCCCTGCTCGCGTACTACATGGTCACCCGGCGGGAGGAGGAGATGGCCGACGTGATGCTGGACATGTACGACGCCCTGGGGTCGGACTCCCTCCTCTTCTCCTTCGAGAAGCGGTCCGGGCAGCGGGACGCCGCGTTCGTGGAGCAATCCCAGAAGTGGTTCGACGCCCTCTGGGAAACCATCACCACGGACCTGACACTCTCTTAGTGACTTCTGATACGAGGCAGACCGAACTGGTGACAGCGGAGACCGAGAACCTGCGAGAAATGATCGAACGTGCTCGCTTCGTGCTCTTCGACTTCGACGGGCCGATCTGCCGGCTGTTCGCGGGGCATCTGGCGGAGAACGTCGCGAAGGACCTGGTGGAGTGGCTCGAACACCAGGGCATGCGGGGACTGCTGACGGAGGAGGAGCAGGTCCACCCGGACCCGATGGTCGTCCTGTACGCCGTGCACCGGCGTCATCCGCACAGCGACCTGGTGAGCGAGCTGGAGGAGCGCCTCACCCAGCAGGAGCTGAAGGCGGTGCCCTCCGCCTGGCCGACCCCGTACGCGGATCCGCTGATCCGGACCTGGAGCGCGGTGGGGGCGCGGCTGGCCATCGCGACCAACAACTCGGCCCGTACGGTGTCGGGCTACCTCGAAAGCCGTGGCCTGACCGACTGCTTCGCCCGCAACCTCTACGGCCGCACGCAGGACCTGAACCAGCTCAAGCCGCACCCGCACTGCCTCAACCGCGCGCTGAACGCCATGGGCGCCGCCCCCTCCGCCGCCCTGATGATCGGCGACGCCCCCTCCGACCACGAGGCCGCCCAACGGGCCGGCGTCCCCTTCCTCGGCTACGCGCGCAACGCGTACAAGGAGAAACTGCTGCGCGCCGCGGGCGCCGAGACCGTGGTGACCTCACTGGAGCCGGTGCTGAGAGTGCTTCGGGGGCAGGGCTGACGGTGCCCTGGACCGACGACTGCGGTCGCGGGCGCACGCGCGGGCCCAGGCGAGGGTGCCGAACCGCGTCCGACCGGAGGCCTCAGGCCTGCATCTGCAGGGTCAGCAGGAAGAAGAGCCCCGCCGACCACCAGACCAGCCGGGCACTGTCCGCGCGTATGCCCACCACCAGACAGGTCAGCAGGAGCAGACCGGCCACTCCGAGCCTCGACCGGACCAGCTGCGCCGCGCCGAACTCCAGCGCGGCGACGACCAGTTGAAAGAAGACCATGTGCCCCACCCCGTCCACTTCCGCGAGTCGATCAACTACCCGTCCAATTGGACTGGTTGACTTGGGATTGGTTTTCCCGGCCGAGCTGATCCCTTAACCGGGTCCCCGCGGCGACCGCTGCTTGACTGGAACTGGTTTGCTTGTCAGCCGAAAGAGGTACGGTCGCCGTGTGGACGACGAGCAGACCACCGAGGGGGGCGGCAGGGAGTTCTGGCGTGTCCTGGAGGAGCTGCGCGCCCGGCTGGGCAACGGCGTCTACCCGCTGGGCAGCTCGCTGCCGGCCCAGCGAGCCCTGGCCGACGAGCTGGGAGTCTCACGGGACACCGTGCAGCGGGCCCTGAGGGCACTGCAGAGCGAAGGCTGGATCGAGTCCCGGCAGGGCAGCGGCTCACGCGTAGTGAAGAGCCCCATACACCTCGGCAAGCCTCAGCAGGAGGCGCCCCGGGTGCGCGCGGCGCTGGGTACGTTCATCGCCCGTGCCTTCGCCCAGCCGGTCGTCCGATTGGACGTGTTCACCCTCACGTCCGAATCCCTGGACGCCCACATCCGGCTGCAGGCCGAGCGCATCCGCCTCGGCGGGGTGACACCTGAGCGCATCGAGTTGCGCATGCTGTTGCCCGCTACGTCACTGGAACTTCCGTACCCCCGCGCGAAACACCCTGCGAGTGAGGGAGAGGCGGAGCCCGAGGGGGCGTCCGAGGCGGAGGCCGGGCAACTGGACCAGTTGAACGGACGGCTCCAGGACCGCCTGCACGCCATCACCCGGCGGCACGCGATCTCGTTGCGCTCGGCGCTGCGGGACCTGAAGACGGAGGGACTGGTGCCCTCCGTACAGGTGGAGGTTCGGCACGTGCCGCTCACACCCGCGTTCAAGCTGTATCTGCGCCCGGGTGCCGAGGCCTTGTTCGGCCCGTACGAGGTGGTGGAACGTTCGATCCTCATGGACGACGAGACCGAGGTCGACGCCATCGACGTGCTCGGCCTGGGGTCGACACTCACCCGCCATGTCAACGACGAGGGTGATCCGGACTCCTCCGGTTCGGTGTTCGTGGAGAGCATGTGTGCCTGGTTCGATTCCTGCTGGAATCTTCTCGCGCGACCGGCCTGAGACGACACCGGGTCCACCGGGCCTCCAGGAGCGAGGTGCCTCCTGGAATTAGAACTCTTCCTCAAGTGCGGAGCGATTTCCCATCCCCGCCCGCGGGCGGGCATTACTGTGTGTCCTCACCCTCGTCGCGATGCATGAACATCAGCGATCACGCACAGCCATTCAGGAGTGACCCGTGGGCGTTCCGCTGATGCCCGGCCCGCCCGGCCCTCCGGCCCTGGAAGAGGCGGCGGACACGGCGTACCGCGACTTCGTCCGCTATGCCAAGGCATTCGGATCGTTCGGCCGGGGTCACCACAACCTGAACTACATGGTGAGGCCGCTCACGGAACGTGACTCCCGGCTGGTGGCGTGCGACGACGGCGCGCCGGTGACGGTGCGGGAACGTATCCCCTCGGCGCTGCCCGTGGTCATCAGGACCTGGCAGGACGAGGCGGAGATCCTCAACACGATCTGGGACGTGCTGCCGCACGTTCCGCGATGCCTGGTCAAGCACCGTGATCTGACGATTCTCAGCTATGTGGAGGGCATGCCGCTGTCGCGCATCTGCCCGAACGACAATCCGCTGGACTCCGGCTTGGTTCTGGCACTCGCGGATCTCCTGGCGGACATGACGCAGGTGCGCAGACAGCATCTGCCTCCGCTGCCACCGTCCTGGCCCCGCTCCAGCCGTGACAGCAGAGCCTTTCTGCGGACGTTGGCGTTCGCGGCGGAGGAGCAGATCAGACAGCGCAATTGGGGCGAATTCGGCGGCCTTTTCGCGATGCTGGGCATTCCCGAGGACGCGCTAGTGCGATTCGCCGAGAGAGTGCCGGCGCTGATCAGCCGCCCCTTCAGTCTGCTCCACACCGACCTGCACCGGGACAACGTGATCGTCTCCTACGACGGTGACCCGCCCCTGATCTGCGTCGACTGGGAGCTTGCGAGCTACGGCGACCCGTTGCACGACCTTGCCACGCACCTCGTGCGGATGCGTTATCCCGACTACCAGTGGCCCGAGGTGATCGAGGCATGGCGTGAGGCGATGGGCCGACGGCGTCCCGCGGCGGTGCACGGGCTCGACCGCGACCTCAGGCACTACGTCGCCTTCGAGCGTGCCCAGTCCGTCTACCCGGACGTGATCCGCGCCGCGATGTCGCTGGGTGACTCCACCAGGCGGCAGGAACTGGACGCCGCGACCGGTGCGGTGCACCGGGCACTGCTGGCGGCCGAGGAACCACTGAGGCTCGCGAGAGTGCCGGACGAGACTGCGATCGAGCGGATCCTCTTCAGGTGGAACGAGTCACACGGAGGCCGGTACGAACGTCACTGGTCCCGTCAGCCGATCGTTTGGAGGGCCGACGAGAGAATCCTTCCGCACCCGTGTTTTCCCAAGACGGCTGTGAGTGAGGCCCTGTTCGAGGAGGGGGCCGCGTCCGCGGACCGGGTGTTCAAAGGAACGGCTCATCTCAACACGGCGGTACGGGTGTCCGGCGTGCCCTTTCCCGTCATGGTCCGCCGGAAGGTCGGCACGGCGAACGCGCGGGAGCGCAGGTTCCTCCACGAGCATGTCGTCCTCGGAGCCATCGAGCGGTCGAGCGTTTCGGTGCGTGCGCCGCGCGTGTTGGCTCTGGGGACCAGCGGCCTGACGGAACAGTTCACCATCCACTCGTACGAAGGGCCGGCGGACGGGCTCCGGCCACCGGATCACCCCGTGGACGGTCTGCGCCCGTACGAGGCGGACGATCTCGTGGACCAACTGCTGGCCCTGACCTTCGTGGACTGTGACGAGTTGGATCAGGACATGAGGGGATTGAACTTCTACCCCGGACTCCGTGACGAGCTGGTTCGCATGGTGAACGAATTGCCCAAGTCGACCCGGGACCTGATGCGAGAACTCGGGCTCCCCAACGGCTACCGCCTCGGCGAGATCTTCGACCGCCACACCCAGACCCTGGTACCGCGTCGACCCGTACTCCTGCACGGCGACCTCAACCCATGGAATCTGGTGCGCGCCGATAGAGGGTTGGTCCTCATCGACTGGGAGATGGCTCTCATAGGCGACCCCCTGTACGACCTGGTCCGCCACATGCATCTGACGCCCACCCGGCCTGAGATCCGTGAGCGTCTGTTCGCCCGCTGGGCCCGTGTGCTGCCGGAGGAGTGCACGAAGGGCTGGTACGAGGACTGGCGGGTCTATCGGTGGATGGAAGTGGTCCGCTCGGCGTACGTGGATCTCGACCGCTTGGTGATGGGCGACAGCCTGGACGCGCCGAACGTCCGCCGGGCGGTGGACAGTTACGCGATGACTCTGGCCGGGGCCATCGCGGCGCTGGGCCTGCCGGGCAAACCTATGGCGAACCCCTACCTTGCCCGGGCGCTGCCGCACGGACACCATGGAGTCCAACGGACAGCTGGGGTCTCCGCGGATTTCTGACCTTCCGGCGGGCTTCGGCACGGGGGAGGGGACAGCGGATGTCCGGTGGGTCGGGCAGAACGACCGACGGCGGCATGGGCGAACGCCTGAAGCGATTCCAGGGTCGGTACGAGCCGATGTTCACGCGCATCCTGCTCTTGACGATCTTTTTCACCGGAGTGACCGCCCAGTTCGTGAAACCTGTCGGAGACGCTCTGCAGGACAAGGCGTTCCTCGGCGGCGCGCTGCTCAGCCTCGTCGGGTATGTGCTGTACGACACGGTGAAGGACTTGGCCGCGTCGCTCAGGCTGCCCGTGCGGGCCCAGGTCGGCTCGCCGGAGCTGGGCAGCTTCGTGAGCGAGGCGTTCCGGGCCCGCACGGTGGAGATTCGTTTCCTCGGCTACACGGGAGAGACGCTCTACAACGAGCTCTATCACCGTCTGGAAGGGCTCCTGGACGATCCCGGACCGACCCGGCACGTGTCCGTCAGAGTGCTGATCCCGGACTTCGGACAGCCGATGATCGTTCCTTCCAGGGTCGGGGAAGACGGTGTGACGCCGGTGGACGACCCGGACTACCGGAAGCGCCTGGAACTCAAGTGCCAGGAGTACGACCAGACGTTGTCAGGGATCGCGGAGCGCCTCACCACAGGAGGACGGGTGACGGCGGAATGCGAGTACCGCCTGTATCCCGGCATACCGAAGGACAAGATCTGCATCTTCAACCGGGAACAGGTGCTGCACGGTCTCTACGACGTGGTTGCCCGGACCGTTCAGGGCAGCTCGGAGCCCGAGTTCTACGACCCCAAGGGCTACCGCACCGATCTCAACGTCTGGTCCCGCGCGGGAGGCGACGATTCCAAGTCCGTCATAGC
Organism: Streptomyces fagopyri; assembly: GCF_009498275.1. Taxonomy (NCBI): domain Bacteria; kingdom Bacillati; phylum Actinomycetota; class Actinomycetes; order Kitasatosporales; family Streptomycetaceae; genus Streptomyces; species Streptomyces fagopyri. The sequence goes on from NZ_CP045643.1 coordinate 5,065,827, forward strand.
TACGTGGAACAAACACCTCGACGACCTGTGGCGACTGTCGTCACCGCCGAGCTGGCACGTACTCACGCGTCCGACTCGGCCTGCTCCTCGAACCCCTCCCGGGCCTCCACCCCGGTAGCCCCTTCGCCTCCCTCCGACTCGCCCCGCCGCTTCCGTCGCTCGCGGATCAGCCGGTGGTCGCCGCGTCCAGGAGCGGAATCAACTGGGCCTCTTCATAGGTGAGATGGGCTTCGAGTGCGTCCGTGAGGCGTATCACCTCGGGGAGCACGAGGGCCGGGTCGGCGTGCTGCTCGCCGACGACACGGCGCAGTTCCCCGGCCAGTTCGGCGATCCGCCCGTACTCGTCGCGCAACCGGTCCAGCAGCGGTGCGTGTTCGGGGTGGCGGTCGGCCAGTACACGGAAGAGGCCGATGTCCTCGCCGGTGTGGTGCTGGTGCAGGCCCTGGCAGAGGGTGAGGCAGTTGACGCGGAGCTGTGCACCCAGCCGGGAGCCCGAGGTCTCGAACTCCGTTCTGATCAGGGCCAGTTCGCGCCGGAAGGCATCGTGGACGACCTTCAGTGCCTCGCTCACGGAGCCGGCGTTCAAACGCGGCGGGCCGTCCTGGGCGATCTCCTGGAGCGCGACGACGGGGATCACGCGGTCCGTCTTCGCCTGGTAGTCGGCCCATCCCGGATCGGCCTCCACCGCCCGGGCGAAGAGCCGGTCCCGCTCGGCGCCCTCCAGGACGACGGCCCGCGCGTCGTAGGTGAAGACCCCGCTCTCGACGCGTACGCACGGGTCGGCGACGAGGTTGCGGAACCAGTCCGGGTGCCCGGGCGCGCCTCCCGCGGAGGCGATGACGAGGACCCGGCCGCCGCCGTCGGGGTAGTAGCCGAGGGGGGTGGTGTGCGGGGTTCCGGTGCGCGCCCCGGTGGTGGTCAGCAGGAGGAGCCGGGCTCCTTCGAAAGGGCCGCCGACTTTCCCGTGACGGGCGCGGAATTCATCGATGATCTGCTGGTTGAAGGCGTTGGGCATGCTCTGCTTTCTGCTGTCTTCAGGCCGTTTTCGGGCAGGGGGAATCGCCGCGGCGCCATGTGCGTGCGAGGGCACGCGAAGCCCGCGTTACGAAATCAGGGGGAGAGGAAGGCGCGCGATACTCCGCGTTCCGGAGCGCGCGAGGAAGAAAGGGGTGGGCGGTGCCCTGCACCGCTCCGGCCTCACTCGGAGGCCGGGCAACCCACTCGCTCACGGCACGAGGCCGACCCGGCAGTCATGGCCGCAACGGTAGTGCCGGGCTTGCTCCGGGGCAATCCGTATCCAGAGATTCCCTATTGCCGAGACGTGCGCCGGTTTACGGAGACGTTCCCCGCAGGACGAGATGTTCCCCGGCGTTTCCCGGCATTACTCGGTGTTCCCCGGTACTCGTCGGAACTCGCCGGGATCGGTGAGCGTCGGAGAGCCGATTCGTGGGGAACGCGCAGTGGTCGGGAACGCGGAGTCGTGGGGAACGCGCAGTGGTCGGGAACGCGGAGTCGTGGGGAACGCCGTGTCGTCGGGACGGGCGAGGCCGTGTCGGCCCAGCCGCCCCGTCCGCGCCGGCACCCGCCCCGCTCCGCTCCGTGGCGGGTGCCGGCTCCGGCGTACCCCCGCGAGGCGGTACGCCGGAGCCACCGGAGCCACCGGAGCCACCGGAGCCACCGGGAACCTCTCTCGGGCAGCCCGGCGCGTCCGACCGGGGGCTTTCGGCGTGGCGCAGCGCACTTTTGCAAGCGGGTGCTTGCAATTGTTAGCGGAGGTGCGGCAAGGTGGAGCCATGGCATCGCTCAACGTCGGCAATCTCGGTGAGTATCTGCGTGACCAGCGGCGCAACGCGCAGCTGTCACTGCGGCAGCTCGCCGACGCCGCCGGGGTGTCCAATCCGTATCTGAGCCAGATCGAGCGCGGGCTGCGCAAGCCGAGCGCGGAGGTGCTGCAGCAGGTCGCCAAGGCGCTGCGGATCTCCGCCGAGACGCTGTACGTGCGGGCCGGCATCCTCGACGCCGAGCGGGACCGGGACGAGGTGGAGACACGTGCCGTCATCCTCGCCGATCCCACACTGAACGACCGGCAGAAGCAGGTACTGCTCCAGATCTACGAGTCCTTCCGCAAGGAGAACGGATTCGAGATCACGCCGGACATGGTCCAGGGCAGAACGCGGGACATGGCCGAAGGCGTGGTCCAGGAGATGGTGCAGGACCCGGCGCAGAACATATCGGACACCCAGCAATCGCCGGACACCGCTGTCCGTAGCCCCCGCACGGCCGACGGCAGCGATGCCGATCCGCAGCAGAACGCCGGTTGACCCGTACCGGCGGCGGCAGTGCCGCCGCTACCGGTGCGGACCGGCGGTTTTCGCGGCGGACCACCCAAAACCCTCAGCTGAAAGCGACTCCGGGAGGATCATCGCCATGGCCATCACCGACGACATCCGTAAGGCCGCCACGGACCCGACCCCGCTGTACTTCCTGGCCGGCACCGCCGACCTGGCCGTCCAGCAGGCCAGGAAGGTCCCCGGCATCGTGGAGCAGATCCGCGCCGAGGCTCCGGCGCGCATCGAGACCGTGAAGAACATGGACGCGAACACCGTCCAGGAGAAGGCCGCCTCCCGTGCCAAGGAGGCGCAGGAGACGATCCAGACCCGGGTGACGGACTTCATCAGCACCCTCGACACCGACCTCAAGAAGCTCGGCGAGTCCGCCCAGGACCTCGCCCTGCGCGGTGTCGGCGTGGCCGCCGAGTACGCCGTGAAGGCCCGCGAGACGTACGAGAAGGTCGCCGAGCACGGCGAGCAGACCGTGCGGACCTGGCGCGGCGAGGCGGCCGACGGCATCGAGGAACTGGCCGTGGTCGTCGAGCCGGACGCGCAGCCCGTGCAGATCAAGGAAGAGCCGAAGCCGGCCGCGGCCGCCACCGAGCCGGCCGCGGCCCGGAAGACCGCGCCGAAGAAGGCTCCGCTGCGCAAGCCCGCCGCCAAGAAGACGACGCCGCCCGCGAAGTGAGTGGATGCCGCGAGCCCGCCGACGGATGTGGCGGGCGAACGGCGTAGTGACGTGGGGACGGGCCGGGCACTCTCAGAGTTCCCGGCCCGTTCTCCGGGTACGGTGACCGTAGAGATGATTCGATCCGGGTGGTGGGCGCAGTGCTGTTGACGGCATTCGGCGGCTTCATGTCGCTGATCTTCCTGGCCATGCTGGTGCTCGCCGTGGTGGCGCTGGGCATGGCCGCGATCGCCCGCGAGGACGCGTACCGCGCGGCGGACAAGCAGAGCAAGATGTTCTGGCTGATCATCCTGGGCATCACGGTGGCCGTGAACCTGCTGGTTCCGATGATCTTCCTGCAGATCGCCGGGCTGGTCGCCACGATCGTCTTCTTCGTGGACGTACGCCCCGCGCTCCGTCAGGTCTCCGGAGGCGGAGGCCGCCGCGGCGGAAGCAGCAGCGACGGCCCCTACGGTCCCTACAACGGCGGTCGTTGACCACCTCGCACGCACACGGGCACGGCGCTCCGGTCGGCCCGCCGAGCCACGGCGCTACGGCGTGCGGTCCAGCAACAGGACCGCGACGTCGTCCGTCAGCTCTCCGCCGTTGAGTTCGCGCACCTCGCTCACGGCCGCCCGCAGCAGATCCTCGCCCCGCAGGCCCTCGGCGAGCTGGCGGCGGACCATGTCCACCATGCCGTCCTGGCCGAGCCGCTGGTTGCCCTCGCCGACCCGGCCCTCGATCAGACCGTCCGTGTAGAGCATCAGACTCCACTCGCCGCCCAGCTCCACCTGCTGGCGGGGCCAGCGGGCGCCGGGCAGCAGACCGAGCGCCGGGCCGCCGTTCTCGTACGGCAGCAGCTCGGCCGGGCGGCCGGGGCGGGCTATCAGCGGGGACGGGTGACCGGCCAGGCAGAGCCCGGCGCGGCGGCCGTCCGGCGCGATGTCGACCGTGCACAGCGTCGCGAAGATCTCGTCGTTCTCACGTTCGTGCTCCAGGACCTGCTGGAGCGTCGAGAGCAGCTCGTCGCCGCACATCCCCGCGAACGTCAGCGCCCGCCAGGCGATGCGCAGCTCCACGCCGAGCGCCGCCTCGTCGGGTCCGTGCCCGCAGACGTCGCCGATCATGGCGTGCACGGTGCCGTCGGCCGTACGGACCGTGTCGTAGAAGTCGCCGCCGAGCAGAGCCCGGGAACGACCGGGGCGGTAGCGCGCGGCGAACCGCAGCGAGGAGCCCTCCAGGAGCGGGGTCGGCAGCAGGCCGCGTTCCAGGCGGGCGTTCTCCTGGGCGCGCAGCCTGGACTCGGTGAGTCGTCGTTCGGCCTTGTCGGAACGTTTCCGCTCCACCGCGTACCGGATCGCGCGGCTCAGCAGCCGGCCGTCCAGCTCGTCGCGGAACAGGTAGTCCTGGGCGCCGACGCGTACCGCTTCGGCGCCGCGCTCGGCGTCGCCCGACGCGGTGAGCGCGAGGACGGCGTGCCGGGGCGCGAGCCGCAGCACGTGCTTGAGCGTGGCCAGCTCGTCGTCGGACTCGGCGGCCCGGCCCTGCGCCGGCAGCGCGAGGTCGAGCAGGATGCAGTGGACGTCGTCCGTGAGCAGCCGCTCGGCCTCGGTGAGGTTGCGGGCGGTACGGATACGGATCGGCTTGCCGGCCGCGTCGAGCATTTCGGGCACGCTCAGCGAACCGGCCGGGTCGTCCTCGATGACGAGCAGGGTCAGGTTGGTGGTGCTGCCGGCCGGGGTCGTGGCGCGGGGCGCCGTCGTGGCTTCGGCCGGGCCGCCGCTCGCGTGTCCGGCGGGGCCGCCGGCTGACTCTCCGGATGGGCCGCCGGGTGAGAACGCGGCGTCAGCCTGACCACTTTCCACGGCCGGGATCGCTCTCTGCCGCGGTATGGGTACGGGCATCGTCTGTTCCTTCCCTCCCCCCGAGGGCGTGGTGGGGCGAAGGTCCTCGACCCACCGACGGGGACCATAGCGGTAGCGGGCGCCGGGGGGGAATGGTGTACGACGGGGCGCCCGGCAATCGGCCAGCGGCATATGCCGCATCCTGTACCGCACTTGGACAGGATGCCGGGTGGCCGAAGATGACGAACGTCACGTCCCCGGACGGGGGAGGTGTCCGGCCCCGTGGGGCAGGTCACGTGCGGTGGGTCACGGCGGTGGCGCGACGTGCGGGGACCGGTGACCGGGCGGCGGCACGGGGACCGGTGACCGGGCGGTCCCAGCCCGAGACCTCCGGCCGGATGCCCCGGGCCGTCCGACGTCCCGGGCCCGACGCTTCGGGCCGGCACCCGGGGTCCAGGCCTCACGCGTCCGGCCGTACGACCCCCAGTATCGGCATCGATCCCGCGCCCGCGACGGTCACCGTCCGCCCCGGCCGGGGCGCGTGAACGATCGCGCCGTCCCCGATGTACATCGCGACATGGCTGGCGTCGTCGAAGTAGATGATCAGGTCCCCGGGGCGCATGTCCTTGACGTCGACGTGGGGGAGCTGCTTCCACTGTTCCTGCGAGGTGCGGGGAATGCCGACGCCGGCGGAGAGCCAGGCCTGGGAGGTCAGCCCCGAGCAGTCGTACGACTTCGGGCCCTCGGCGCCCCACACGTACGGCTTGCCGATCTGGTCGGTGGCGTACTCCACGGCCCGCTTGCCCCGCGCGGACGCCTTGGCGCCGATCTCCGCGAGGACGCCGGAGCTGAGCCAGGCCGTCTGCGCCTTGTAGGCGGCCTCCTCCTCCAGCTTCGCCAGCCGCTCCTTCTCCTCCTTCTCCAGCTGGGACTCCAGCTTCTCGGCGGCGGCGATCCGCTTCGTGATCTCCTTCTGGGCCTCGGCCTTGGCCTCGCGGTTGGCCTCCAGCTTCTGCCACTGGGCGGAGGCGTCCTTCGCGTACTGCTCCAAGTCCTGCTGCGTGCGGGCCATCTCGTCGAGCAGACCCTTGGTGGCGTGCTCGCCCTGGCGGACCCTGCCCGCGCCGTCCAGGTACTCCTGGGGGTTCCTGCTCAGCCAGAGTTGTGCCTCGGGGGGCAGGCCGCCGCCCCGGTACTGCGCCCGGGCCGCGGCGCCCGCCAGGTCCTTCAGCCGGTCGAGCTTCTCCTGGCCCTTGACGATCTCCTGGGCCAGGTCGACGATCTGGGCGGACTGCCGGCGGGCCTTCTCCTCGGCGGCGTTGTACGCGTCCGTGGCGACCGCCGCGTCGTGGTACAGATCGTCCAGCTTCTTGCGGATCGCCTGGAGATCCTTCTTCTTGCGGACCGCCTGTGGATCCTGGGCGGCCGCTCCGCCCGTGCCGCCCGCGCCGGCCGTACTGCCCGACGGGCTGGGTGTCGGCGTGGATCCCGGTGTCGGACTCGCGTACGCCACGCCTGGTGCCGACAGCACCGCGCAGGCGCACGCCAGGACCATGGCCGCCGTGGTCAGGCTCCGCTTGCCGGATCCCATTGCTCCGCCCCCAAACTGATTTACCGTCAGTAACTTATGGACGCCTGGGGGATCGTGCCATGTCGGCGCGCAAGGCGACAGAGGCGGGCGAGAACTCCCTTCCCTCCGCCGCGCTTCCGCAAGACGATCTCCCGGCCTGTGTGACGAACCACTCATGGAGTTCGTTCCGTGAGGGGCGTGGGCGTACGAGGTCCGCGACCGTTCACCGAGGCGCGCCCGCGCACCGGACCCCGGCCGCACCTTTGGCCGGCACGCCGCCGTCCGTCACCTCACCGGCGCCAAGGCCTCCCAGCTCACCGTGACTTCGCCCTGGCGCCAGCGCGATATCGCGTCGGTCACGGGCCAGTCGGCCGCCAGGTCGCGGACCGTGCGGATCCAGCGCTGCCGCGCGCCGTACGAGGCGTAGGGGGCGGCGGCCGCCCAGGCGCGGTCGAAGTCGCGTAGGAACGCGTGGACGGGTTCGCCCGGGACATTGCGGTGGATCAAGGCCTTCGGCAGGCGCTCGGCGAGGTCGGACGGGTGGTCCAGGGAGCCCAGCCGGGTGGCGAAGGTGACCGTACGAGGGCCCTCGGGGCCGAGCGCGACCCAGACGTGCCGGCGGCCGATCTCGTCACAGGTGCCCTCGACGAGCAGACCGCCCGGGGAGCCGGGCCCCGCCGGCGCCAGACGCGCGCACAGGCGCTGCCAGACGGCCGCGACCTGCTCCTCGTCGTACTGGCGCAGCACGTTCGCCGCTCGGATGAGTGCCGGTCTGCCGTCGACCGGGACCTCGAAGCCGCCGTGCCGGAAGGTGAGCCCGTCCCGCTCGTACGGCCGCGCCGCCGCGACCCTGGCCGGCTCGATCTCCACGCCCACCACGCGGGTGTGCGGGGCGACCGTACGCAGACGCGTCAGCAGCTCGACCGCGGTCCAGGGAGCCGCCCCGTACCCGAGGTCGACCGCCACCGGATCGGCGCTCCGGCGCAACTCGGCGCCGTGGGCGGCCGCGATCCAGCGGTCCATCCGGCGCAGGCGGTTGGGGTTCGTCGTCCCGCGCGTCACCGTTCCCACGGGGCGGGACGCGGCGCGGGCTGTCATGCGTATGAGAGTAGGCGGCCGTACGCGACGCCGTGCCCGCCTGTGGACAACCTCCGCTCCGCCTCCGGGTCCTGTGGACAAAAGGCCGCGTACGCAACTCACTATCGAACGGTTGAGCGACACTTGGCAATGATTCGGCAAAGGGGAAATGGAGCGGCCTGCTCCGGCGTTCCCCAGGATTGGAGGGAGCGCCGCGCCCTCCGGCAGGCATGCCCGCAGCGAGGAGGAACGCCACGTGAGCCAGTACGTCAGCAGGCTCGGGCGGCGCTCCCCGGCGGCGTCGTCACGGCTCAGGCTGAACCGAAGGCCCCGTCGCGTCGCGATGCTCTCCGTGCACACCTCCCCGCTGCACCAGCCCGGCACGGGCGACGCGGGCGGCATGAACGTCTACATCGTGGAGCTCGCCCAGCGCCTCGCCGCGATCAACATCGAGGTCGAGATCTTCACGCGGTCCACGACCGCCGCCCTCCCGCCCACCGTGGAGCTGGCCCCCGGAGTCCTCGTCCGGCACGTCGACGCGGGCCCCTACGAAGGCCTCGCCAAGGAGGACCTGCCCGCCCAGCTGTGCGCCTTCACGCACGGCGTCATGCAGGCCTGGGCCGGGCACCGCCCCGGCTACTACGACCTGGTGCACTCCCACTACTGGCTCTCCGGCCACGTCGGGTGGCTCGCCGCCGAGCGCTGGGGCGCGCCCCTGGTGCACGCCATGCACACCATGGCCAAGGTCAAGAACGCCGCGCTCGCCGAGGGCGACAGCCCCGAGCCGGCCGCCCGTGTCATCGGCGAGACCCAGATCGTGCGCGCCGCCGACCGTCTCATCGCCAACACCGCGGAAGAGGCCGGCGAACTCGTCCGCCACTACGAGGCCGAGTCCGGCAAGGTCGCCGTCGTCCACCCGGGCGTGAACCTCGACCGCTTCCGTCCGGCCGACGGCCGCGCCGCGGCCCGCGCCCGTCTCGGACTCCCGCAGGACGCCCTGATCCCGCTGTTCGCGGGCCGGATACAGCCCCTGAAGGCCCCCGACGTACTGCTGCGCGCGGTCGCCGTCCTGCTCGACGAACGTCCCGAGCTGCGCAGCAACATCGTCGTCCCCGTGGTGGGCGGCCCCAGCGGCAGCGGTCTCGCCAAGCCCGAGGGCCTGCAGAAGCTCGCCGCCCGGCTCGGTATCGCCGATGTCGTGTGCTTCAGGCCGCCCGTCGACCAGGAGCAGCTCGCGGACTGGTTCCGGGCCGCGTCGGTGCTGGTCATGCCCTCGTACAGCGAGTCGTTCGGGCTGGTGGCCATCGAGGCGCAGGCGGCCGGCACGCCGGTGCTGGCGGCCGCGGTCGGCGGGCTGCCCGTCGCCGTGTGCGACCGGGAGACCGGCTTCCTCGTCCCCGGGCACGATCCCGGCGCCTACGCGCGCGTGCTGCGCGATTTCGCCGACGACCGGACGCTCCCGGCCCGGATGGGCGAGGCCGCGGCCCGGCACGCGCAGCGCTTCGGCTGGGACACCGCGGCGGCGGCCACGGCGGACGTGTACGCGGAGGCGACGCAGACCCACCGCCGCAAGGTCCGCGGCCACCAGGGCTGACTGACCCGCCCACCAGGGTTGACCCGCGCGGTGCCGGACGGCTGACCCGGCCCTTGTCGGACGGCTGACGTACGCTCGCCCCATGGCTGACGCAGCGTCGATCGTCGAGCGGACCCTCACCGAGGCCGAGCTGGAGTGGGAGAGTCCCGCGACGGGTTCGTACGTCGTGAAACTGCCCGGCACCCGCAAGCTCTCGACGACGGTCTCACTGATCGTCGGCAGACACTCCCTGTCGCTGAACGCCTTCGTGGTCCGCCATCCCGACGAGAACGAGGAAGGCGTCCACCGCTGGCTCCTGGAGCGCAACCTCAAGCTCTACGGCGTGAGTTACGCGGTCGACCCCCTGGGGGACGTGTACCTGGTCGGCAAGCTGCCGCTCGCCGCGGTCACGCCGGACGAGATCGACCGGCTGCTCGGTTCGGTCCTGGAGGCCGCCGACGGCTCTTTCAACACCCTCCTCGAGCTCGGTTTCGCCTCCGCGATCCGCAAGGAGTACACCTGGCGGGTGTCCCGTGGGGAGTCGACCCGCAACCTGGACGCGTTCACCCATCTGACCCAGCGTCCGACCAGCTGACTCATGGTCCAGTCCAACTAATCCTTGCACGCCCCCTTCCGGGAGGGCGTTCGTAATGGCATGCTCACCGCCGACGCAGATCTGAACGTCATTCACATCTATGGATGCGATGGAGGGCGGGCGGTCATGGGCGAGGAGCATGAGGAGCAGGTGGGCATCGGCCGGCGGGGCCTGATCGGCAGCGCCGTGGCCGTGGCGGCCGCCGCCGTGACCGGCGGACCTGCGGCGGCGGCCGGACGACCGGACGCGGCCGCCGCAGGGCCGCCCGCGGAAGCCGCGGCGACGGGCACGGGAGCCGCTTCGGCGGCCACGGGAGCCGCCCGGTCGGAGGCGCACGGCCGGGTGCCCGGACTCTGGCGGGAGTTCACCCGATCCCCCTTCACCCACCCGCAGATCCCGTACGTGGGCCGAGCCGGCTTCCGGGGCGGGACGGCGCGCCTGCCCCGCCGTCCCGTCGTGGCCGACGTACGCCGTTTCGGTGCCGTGGCGGACGACGGCGTGACGGACTGCGCCCCCGCGATCAACCGTGCCATCGCTGCTGCCGGCAGGGCCGGCGGTGGCACGGTTCTCATCCCGCCCGGCACCTTCCGCATCGACGACCTGATCCGCGTCGGCCACTCGAACGTCGTCCTGCGAGGCGCCGGCAGCGACCGTACGAAGCTGTACGCGACCAGGAACCTCACCGAACTGATCGGCGTCTACGGCTCCCGCTACGGCGGCGACAAGTCCTCCTGGTCCTGGGCGGGCGGCCTCATCTGGCTCGCCCCCACGGCCCGCCTGGACTCCCTGGTCGCCGCCGTCCGGGCGAAGGCCTGGCCCTTCGAGGGCTGGACGGGCAACCGTCGCGACGAGTGGGAGACGCTGACGACGGTGGCACCCGCCCCCCGGGGTTCATGGACGGTGACGGTCACCGATCCGAGCCGGCTGAGGGCGGGCCGGCTCGTCCTGCTCCGCCTCGCCGACGACGCGGGACACACCCTGCTGGAGCACATGGCGGGCGGCGGCCCCGGCCCCGAGGCGTACTACTGGGACGACAAGACGAAGCTGACCAGCTACGTCCCCTACGAGTGGCCCGTGCGCATCACCCGCGTCCGGGGCCGGAAGGTCACCCTGGAACGCCCCCTCCCGCTCGACATCCGCCCCGAGTGGGACCCGCGCCTGACCACCCACGTGGAGCCGCTGACGGGCTCGGGCGTCGAAGGTCTCACCCTGGAGGCCGTCGAGACCCCGCAGTCCCCGCACCTCCTGGACAAGGGCTACAACGGGGTCGTGTTCCAGTGCGCGTACGACTGCTGGGCCGACGACGTCGTCGTACGCCACGTGGACAACGGCTTCGGACTCGTGGCCGCCTCCGCCTGCACCCTGCGCCGCACCCGCGTGGCCGGCCGCGGCTCGCACCACCCGTACTTCTGCCGCGAGGGCTCGCACGACAACCTCGTCGAGGACTTCACCATCGAGCAGCGCACGGTCCCGGCCCCGGCGGACACCCAGCTCCACGGCATCAACGTGGAGGGGCTCTCCTCCCACAACGTCTGGTCGCGCGGCGACATGCGGATGGGCACCTTCGACTCCCACCGCGGGATGCCCTTCGCCAACGTCCGCACCGACATCACCGTGAACAACAACGGCCGGCACGGCGGCGACGCCTCCGCCGGACCCCTCTTCGGCGCCCGCTTCACCCACTGGAACGTCCGCGTCACCAACAGCCGCGCCGGCCTCGTCAAGATCGACGGGCTCGCGCCGTACAGCGCCACGGTCGGGATCAGCACCTGCACGGAGTTCGACCAGATCGACGTACCCGACTTCACCGGCGACCTGCGCACCCGCCTGGAGCTGTACGGGACGACGGACGTCGTACACCCGCGGAACCTGTACGAGGCACAGCGCGACCTCTGAGGCACGGGGCCCGGTCGTGCCGGTCGGCCCTGACGTGCCGGTCGGCCCTGTCGCGCCGGTGGGACATGCCGCGCCGGTGGGACCTGCGGGACCTGTGAGATCTACGGGAACCGTGAGATCTGCGGGACCTTTCGGACCCTGCAGGACCTGTGAGATCTACGGGAACCGTGAGATCTGCGGGACCTGCGGGACCTTTCGGGCCCGCCGTGCCGCTGGCGCTCATCGGGTCGGTGGGTCCCGCCGGGCCCCGCCGCGGTAGCGCCCCGGGGCGACTCCGACCAGCCGCTTGAACTGGCGGGTGAGGTGGGACTGGTCGTAGAAACCGGTCGTGGTGGCCACCTCGGCCGGTCTGCCGCCGTCCAGGAGCAGCCGGCGGGCGCGGTCGACGCGCCGCGACATCAGGTACTGGTGCGGCGCGATCCCGAACGCGCCGCTGAACGCCCGTACGAGGTGGGCGGGATGGGCGTGCAGGAGCCGGGCGGCCTCGTCGAGGGAAACGCCCTCGACGAGGCGCGCGTCCAGCAGCTCGCGCAGCCGGTCGGCGAGCGAGGGTTCGGAACGCGTCTCCTCGGCGAAGCGCGGCCGCAGATGGCCGCGCAACCGCTCGGCCACCAGCGTCAGCCTGCTCTCCGCCTCCAGCTCGTCACCGGGGTGCGCGAGGGCGGTGTGCAACTGCCCGACGCGTCGGCGCAGCAGGGGGTCGCGCAGGTCGGGACCGTCCACCGCCGGGCCGATGAGACTCTCGTCGAGACGGCTCAGGTCGAGATACAGGACGCGTTTGCGGAATCCGTCCTCGGTGACCGGGGAACCGTTGTGGGGGACGTGCGGCGGCAGCAGCGAGACCGTGTCGTGCGGGGTGCCGTGCTCGTGCCGGTCGAGGTCGTAGCGCACGGCGCCGTCGTCGACGATCAGCAGCGTCCACGCGTCATGGACGTGCATCGGGTACGCGTACTCGGTGTAGTGGGCGTGGAAGACCTCCACGACGCCCGGGATCCGCGGGCGCCACGCGGAGATCTCCCGCTGGGCCGCCATGCAAACAACGTACAAGACGACGTCGTACGGCGGTCGGCAGTCTCGAGGCATGAGCACACCGGACAACGAGCCCCTCCGTTTCGACACCAAGATCGCCGTGCTGCTGAGGGACGACCTGGAGCCCTGGCAGCGGCTCAACGTGACCGCCTTCCTGGTCAGCGGCCTCGGCGCGACCGTCCCCGAGGTGGTCGGCGAGACGTATGCCGACGCGGACGGTGTCCCGTATCTGCCGATGTTCCGCCAGCCGGTCATGATCTTCGAGGGCGGCAAGGAGACGCTGACCGCCGCGCACGGCCGCGCGCTGGTCCGGGCGCTCCCGCGGGCGGTCTTCACGTCCGACCTGTTCGTCACGGGCAACGACCGGGACAACCGGGCGGCCGTACGGGCCGTGCCGACCGCCGAACTGGACCTGGTCGGGCTCGCGGTGTACGGGCCGCGGAACGGGGTGGACAAGGTGTTCAAGGGGGCGCGGATGCATCCCTGAGACCGGGCGGCCGGTCGTGCGCCGGGTGGTGACCCGGGACGCGTCGGGCCGCACGGCGCGCGCCGGGCGCCGCCGTGTCGGTCCGGGATCCCGCCACCGCTGGAGGCCTGTCACCGCCGTCGCCCGGCCTGTCGGGGCAGGCGCCATCACCTGATCCGGCGACTGTCCGTCGCCGGCGACCGTCCGCCGTCGGCTATGCCTCCACCGGCTAGGCCTCCACCGGGGTCTCTCCGGCAGCCGGTCCTGCCTGCAGCGCGGGCGCCTTCACAGTCGGTGCCTTCGCCATGGGCGTCTCCACCGCGGGTGCCTGTGCGCCGGGCGCTTGTACGGCTGCCGCCTGCGTGCGGGTCGCTGGTGCGGCCGGCACCTGCACGGCGGGCGCTTGTGCGGCGGACACCTGTGCGGCGGGTGCTTGTGTGGCCGGCACCCGCAGGGGCGGTGTCTGCGGGGCGGGCTCCTCCGCCGGGAGACGGCTCATCAGCATCGCGTAGCCGAGCCCCGCGGCCGTGCCGACCATCGCGCACAGCCCCCACAGCCACTCCGCGCCGAGCCGGTCGATGACGACGCCGGACATCAGGGGCGCGACGAGCGCGGCGAGCGACCAGGAGAGGGTGTACATGCCCTGGTACCGGCCGCGGCCGTGCGTGGGGGAGAGCAGCATGACCAGCCCCGTCTGCGTGGGCGCGTTGACGATCTCCGCCAGGGTCCACACGCACACGGTGAGCGCGAAGACGCCGACCGATCCGGCGAAGGCGGTGAGCCCGAACCCGTACCCGGCGAGGAGCGACGAGATCACCAGCAGCCGCCGTGGATCCCGGTGCTGGATGAAGCGGGTGACCGGGATCTGCAGGGCCACGATGAGGACACCGTTCACAGCGATCGCCAGGCCGTAGTCGGCCGGGGTGAACCCGGCCTCGCCCATCGCGACCGGGAGCCCCACGGACCCCTGCTGGAAGACCAGGCTGACCAGGAAGGACAGTCCGACGACGCTCATGAAGCGCCGGTCGCGCAGCACGGCGCCGAGACCGGCCTCGACCGCGGCCTCCTTGGCGGTGCGCACCGGCCGGGACTCCGGCAGCTTCGCGAACACGACCAGCGCGCAGCCCAGCGTCATCCCGGCCTCGATGAGGAAGCCCGCGAGGTAGCTGAACTCGGCGATGAACCCGGCGGCCATCGAGGAGACCGCGAACCCGAGGTTGATCGCCCAGTAGTTGAGGGAGAACGCCCGGACCCGGTCCTCGGGCCGCACGATGTCGGCCATCATCGCCTGCACGGCGGGCCGGGAGGCGTTGCTGGCCATGCCGACGAGGAAGGCGACGGCGGCGATGCTCACCGGGTCGTGCATGAAGCCGAGCAGCGCGACGGAGACCGCCGTCGACGACTGCGCGATGAGAAGGGTGGGCCGCCGCCCGAACCGGTCGGTCATCACCCCCGCGCCGAGCGAGGAGACGACCCCGCCGAGGCCGTGCAGGGACGCGACCAGGCCCGCGTACGAGGCGGAGTAGCCGCGGTCCAGCGTCAGGTACAGCGCCATGAAGGTGGCCACGAAGGCCCCGAGCCGGTTGATCAGGGTGCTCGTCCACAGCCACCAGAACTCACGGGGGAGCCCTGAGACGGTCTCTCGGACGGCACGTCTCATCACGACTAGTGGCATGGCGGACCCCAGGTCAGACAGGCGCGTAAGCGGCTCGGGCGGTGGTCACAACTTACGAGAGTCCGGCCGGGGAGGGCCACTCGATTAACAGATGCCGTCAACCGGCGGACGTTCGCCTGAGCGTCGGTGTCCGTCTGCCGACCGGGGGAGCGGCCCGTCAACCCGTTCCATTACGCTCGACGGCATGGCCGACGCACCGTACAAGCTGATCCTCCTCCGCCACGGCGAGAGTGAATGGAACGCGAAGAACCTGTTCACCGGTTGGGTGGACGTCAATCTCAACGAGAAGGGCGAGAAGGAGGCAGTCCGCGGCGGTGAGCTGCTCAAGGACGCCGGCCTGCTGCCCGACGTGGTCCACACCTCGCTCCAGAAGCGCGCGATCCGCACCGCCCAGCTCGCGCTGGAGGCCGCGGACCGCCACTGGATCCCGGTCCACCGCTCCTGGCGCCTGAACGAGCGGCACTACGGCGCGCTCCAGGGCAAGGACAAGGCCCAGACCCTCGCCGAGTTCGGCGAGGACCAGTTCATGCTGTGGCGCCGTTCGTACGACACCCCGCCGCCGCCGCTCGCCCGCGACGCCGAGTACTCGCAGTTCGACGACCCGCGCTACGCGACGCTCCCGCCGGAGCTGCGCCCGCAGACGGAGTGCCTCAAGGACGTCGTCGTACGCATGCTGCCGTACTGGTTCGACGCCATCGTCCCCGACCTGCTGACCGGCCGTACGGTCCTGGTCGCGGCCCACGGCAACTCGCTGCGCGCCCTCGTCAAGCACCTCGACGGCATCTCCGACGCCGACATCGCGGGCCTGAACATCCCCACCGGCATCCCGCTCTCCTACGAACTGGACGCCGACTTCAAGCCCCTCAACCCGGGCGGCACGTACCTCGACGCGGACGCTGCCGCGGCGGCGATCGAGGCGGTCAAGAACCAGGGCAAGAAGAAGTAGGTTTTCTGATCATGCCTCCCACCTGCGCATACGGCGCGGGTGGGAGGCATTTTCGTGCGCTGGGACCACTCTGGGCCCTGCACCCTCCTCATCCAGCGGTCGGAGAGCCCGGCCTAGAGCCTTACGAGCACGCTCCCAACCGCCGGGCATGAGGCGTACGTGACCCTGAGGGTCAGACCCGGGCCGGAGTGCCCGAATGCGATGAGATGAGGTGGCGATGATTGAAGGCGAATTGCAAGAACTTCTTGGAAAGGCCTTTTCGGCCATCCAGGAAGAGGAGGTTGATGTGTTGAATATGATGCTCCCTCAGATTCGGGAGCTTGCTGATTCCGGGAACCCGTATTTCCAGGAGATGGTAGGAGCGGCGTCCCTGGAAATCGAAAAGGACTACCCGAAAGCGTATCGGTACCTAAAGCTTGCGGCTGACGCCAGAATCCCATCCGCTCAGCGAGGTCTAGGTCACATGTTGGCCCTAGGTCTGGGTGTCGAAAAGGATCTTGAGATGTCGGCAGCCCTTTTTCGTGAGGCGGCGGAAGCGGGTGACCCATTTGCGAAATACAATCTGGCCAACATGTGTCTGCATGGAGAGGGGGTCCCGGAATCTGAAGAAAAGGGAACCCGGCTGCTAGAGGAAGCATCGATTTCTGGCTTGGGTGTCGCGGCAGCGCAGTTGGCAGACATGAAGGGGGCGGTCGATGACTATGAGGGGGCCAGGGAAATCCTCGAAAGAATTGTACCGGACGGAGAGATTCCCCCCTTGTCGGCAAAGAACTATTCCGCGATGTGTTATCACGGGATAGGTGGCCCTGTTGACAAGGTCAAGGCGCTGGGGGGCGCTCTGAAAACGGCAGAACTCGGTGATCGTGGGGGGCTTGAAGATAGTCGCACTATCGCGAGTGAACTAACCGCTGAGCAGATCCTGAAAGCAATTGCCTGGTCAAAGGTCGATGATTGGACTCAAGCGTTTATTTCGTATGCTAAAATTCGGTGAATTGGATACTGTTAGTGGCTGGGCTAATGGCAGCATGGGAAGAAGTAGGAATGGCGGCCCCCCTCCCGCCGGCGCGTACGGCGCGGGCGGAAGATGCTTCCTGCTGTGGAATCTCTTTGGAATCTCAGCCTGTGTGGTTTTGCGGCCGGAGAGCTTGCCCGAGAGCCTTCCGGGCTCGGTCCCGGCTGCTCGGCATGAGGTGCGCGTACACCTTCAGCGTGAGTCCCGGGTCGGAGTGCCCGAGGTACTCGCTGAAGGCCTTGATGCTCTCGCCCGCGTCCAGCAGCACTGACGCGTAGAAGTGCCTCAGGGCGTGCATGCCGTGCTCGCGCGCGGCGGTGTGCTCCCGCTCTTGGCCTTCGGGATGACGCCCACGGACGCTAGAGCGGGCTTCCAGTGGTCCTCATTCAGTGAGGTACGCCAGATGTGGCCGCCGTTGGGCCCGGTGAAGATCAGGCGTTTGGTCACGGGCTGACCGTGGCGTTCGGCTGACCAACCGGACGTGCCCTGACGGTCTGTCCCATTTCCTGTACTTTTCCGCTGACATCCCACGCTGACATCAACGGGCCCGGACGGCATCAGCGCGCAGCAGCCAAATCCGGGCCGTGTGGAATACCTGTCGAAGTCGGGTGGCAAGCCGTCGTCGGGCGAGTGATTGCCCAGGCCAGGGCCCGAATGCGGACAGTCGGGCAGAGGGCCCTCTAAGCCCCTCTGCTGGTGCTCAGAGGCCTCGATCCCGGTTCCAGCGGCTCACGTGCATCCCGTAGAGGACATTGCCGATACCCGCGGTGAACATGAACAGCCAGAAGTGGACCCACAACGACTGACGCCGACGCCTCAGACTCGCCCCGCCAACGAACGATGCGGAAGATGCCGCGGCGGAACTGCTGTTGTTGATGATGATCGTCGGCTGCCCGTACGGCTGGGCAGGCTGCTGACCTGGCGGTGTCGCCATGCTGCGTCGACTCCTTGGTGAACTGAGGATGCAAGAGCGAAACGCACCGTAGGGGAGCCCGGGTCGCCACCTAGGTCAAACAGGCTGCATGTCACCCGGTCGGAGCAGTCTCCTGCCGTCTCAGTTTCCGTCTCATTCAGCGCCGTTCACGGTCGTTCAGACGAGACCGAAGCTGGTGGCCGCTCTCACGGCTGAACGTCCATGAACGCAGGTGAACGGCCCCGCTCGAAGCCCCAGGCCCCACCACCACAGTTGGAAAGCGTGCACACTGCTCTCGTACCCGCGGCACCCCGTGTGAGCATCGGGCAGAGCACCTGCGATCAGCAGCGTGGCGCATACGGCGTGGTGGGGGAATCGTGGCAGCACTGACCTGAGGCATCGTGGGCATCGGCGCCCTCTTCATCGTCGCGGCCATGTATTGGCGCTTCATGGAACAAGAACGGGTACGCCGCGGAGCAGACGCCTTTCGCTTCCGCCTCTTCCGAGTCTGGCTTCCCCTCGTCTTCGGTGTCGCAGCACTGGGCAAGCTCCCCCGAGCTCTAAGCGCCCCGTTCCCGATCGTGGCCCTGTCCGAAGTGTTGAGCCTCGCGCCGACCGTCATCATCGTTGGGCTGGGACTGATGGCTGCCAGAAAGCCACGCCCGGGAGCTCGCACCACAACCGCACCAGATCCAGCAGGGAACAGCGGGGAACCAAGGTGAACGCGGCCCATTCCAACGAGGCCGCAGACGCGCTGTTCGCCCAGGTCAGCGCCCGAACCGGCCCCGAATGCCCGCAGCTTCCCAAGCTGAGAGCGTGACGGGTGCACATCGAGTGGCCGCATCGCCCTTGTTTCCAGGGCGTGTTGCCTTCGGTGTGTCAGCAACGGCCATCTGCACGGGTGCAGCCTGTCGTCACCGTTCCGTCACAAGCAGTCGCCGCACGGAACCCTGCCGCTCTCCCGCCCTGTCTGCACTCACGTACCACGACCACGCGTACCGCGGGACAACAACCGACGACCGAAACCCGCGGACGAGGCGACTCAGGGGGACGACAGCATGCGGCACAGCAACGGCATTCGCAGGGCGGCTCTGGCGACGACGGCGGTCACGGCCGTCGCCTTGGCGGCGACCGGCATCCTGCCCGGCACCGCCATGGCGGCGAGCACCACCACCTCGGCCCCGCCGCCCGCCTGCCCCGCCTCCGCCCTCCAGGTCAGCGCCCGGCAGGCCGCCCACCCGCCCGTCGGGACCGGGACCGGGGCGGCGGTCGTGCAGTTCACCAACGTCTCCCGGAAGACGTGCGTCCTGAAGGGCCATCCGACGGTCGCGGGCGCCGGCAACGGCTCCCCCGCCCACAACACCCCGCTCAAGGTCACCCCCACCGGCAGGGCGGCCACCGTGACGGTCCGGCCGCACGGCAAGGCGTGGGTGAAGCTGACCTTCGTCCAGGTCCAGGGGGAGGGCGACGGCTACTGCGTGTCGGGCAAGACCCCGGCGGTGTATCCGACGATGGTCATCGGGCTGCCGCACTCCGGGAAGCACCAGGTCGCCCTGAACGACGGGTGGTGGGCCGAGTGCGACAACAAGGTGACCGTCACCCCGGTCTCGGCGGTCAAGCCTTCCTGACCCCCCGTCCCCACAAAACGAGCAGCCTGCATGACGATCGCGCTGAGGTTCCGACGGGGCGTGTCGAAGGTGCCGACTCTCGGTCGAGCGGGCTGAAGCTGGGCCGTCTCTGGGCCGTCCGAGGTTGCTCAACAGCGGCCGAGGACGACCAACGACGACCACCAGGCGCACGAGCCCACCGCCCCTGAGCAGGGAAGCAGCAGGTCACCAAGATCTCCGGCAAGACCCAGGGCAAGAAGAAGTAGGTTCCGTGATCGCGCCTCCGACCTGCGTTAACTGCGCAGATCGGAGGCGTTTTCATGCTGTGGAACCTCCCTGGAACCTCAGTCGGTGTGATCTTGCGGCCGGAGGGTCTTCCGGGCCCGGGCCCGGGCCAGGCTGCTCGGCATGAGGTGTGCGTACACCTTCGGCGTCAGCCCCGGATCGGAGTGCCCCAGGTGCTCACCGACTGCCTTGATGCTCTCTCCTGCGTCCGACAGAACCGACGTGCGGAAGTGCGGGCATGTCGAAGAGCGATGACTACGCGAGAAACAGTGTGAGACTGACCATATGGGGAGCCCTTGCCGGGTTGGCCGTCGGCTTCGCGATTCCGGTGTTCATATTCGTGGCCTTCCTGCTGGATGAGTGGCGGTACTAGCAAGGCGATCCGGGCCCTCTCCGGGTCCTCCCAGGGCGGCCAACGCTGACAGGCAACGACGGCCGATGACCGCTCGAAAACGAGTCAGTTGGGGCGCGCACTCCGCCGGCCAGGGACTCCGGCTCACCTCAGGAAGTCCGGCTCCGGCTGCTCCCTCGCCTCCGCCTGTGCTCCCGCAGCGCGCAGGGCCGTGACTGCCGCCTCGGCGGCTTCTTCAGGTATGCCGTCGAGAATTGTCGCGGGTACCCGCGTTGCCAGGACCTTGCTGCGCCAGAGACTCAGCCCGGTCAGCCGTCGTACGACCTGAGCGACGTCCAGCACCTGGACGCCGGGGTCGGTGAGCACGACGTCATGGGGGATGTCGTCACACACCAGTAGGAAGTACTCGCCTGTCATCGTCGCCCTCCCGTCCCTTCGGAGCCGTGGGCTTAGTCTGCCTCCGCGGGTCAGCGGGATCGGAGATCGCCGGCCGGCGGAGGCGCGGCTGACAGAACGGCCCCTCGGGCTGCTCGACGTCTGGACCGACCGCGGTGTCCCGCCGGCTATTTCTTCACTTCGGAGGCGGCGCGCAGGGCGAGCAGTCGCTGGTCGAGTGCCGCGAAGTCGGGGTGGGGTACGGTCCGGCTCGTCTGTCCGGTGAAGAGGACGATCGCGATGGTGCTGTGGTCGGCCCAGATGCAGACGGGCATCTGGGCGGGCCCCGCGGTGGTGACAGCGCACTGGGTCGTGCCGCCGAGTTGTCCGCTGGGCTCGTCCGTCTTGTCCTTGACGGCACCGCCGCTCCGGTCGAACGCGGCCCACGCGGACGCCACCTCGGTGCCGGGGGCGAGGATTTTGCCGTACCCGCCCATCACGACCATCTGTGGCATGCGGTCGCCGAGGTGGGTGGAGTACGCCGCCTGCGCGGGAGTGGCGCCCTCCTTGGCGATCTCGTCGTTGCTCTTCGCGAGATCCTTGGCCAGCGCGTTGGACGGGTCCGACGAAAGCCCCTGGAAGCTTTCCGGCGGAGCCAGTTTGTACTGGCCCGCCTCGGTGACCGTGGTCATGCCGATGTAGGCGACCACGCCCACGGCACCGACGACCAGGACGGCGACCGCGCCCAGACACCCGAGCAGGCGTCTTCGGCGGCGCGGCTTCTCGGGGGCCGGATCAGGGGCGGCCGGGTGGGCCGGGGCCGCCGTCGGGGTGTGGGGAGATGACGCGTAGTCCCCGTCGAGGTGTCCGAGTTCGGCGTAGGGGTCGGGTCGACGAGGTCGCTCGTACGGCGCGTGCTGCTCGTCGAGCCGGCCCAGTTCGGCGTACGGGTCGGGCCGCAGCGGTCGCTCCGGCTGCCTGCGCGGATGCGCGTAGGGCTGCCCGTACGGCGCTTGGCCCGATCGCCCGTTCGGACTCGGGTACGACTGCCCCGTTTCGTACGACTGGCCCTCGGGCCACCCGTACGGAGGTCGCTCAGGACCAGGACCCGGGTACGGCTGTCCGTGCGGATCCGGGTACGGCTGTCCGTGCGGAACCTGGTCCTGCCGGTCGTACGGCATTTCGTACGGCTGATTCTGGGGCTGCCCGCGCGGGCCGGGGTGCGGCTGCCCGTACGGGTCCTGGTGCGGCTGCCCGTAAGGATCAGCGGAATCGCCCCACGGCGAGGGCGGGTGCGTCGACATGATCGGCATCAGAACGCGCACATGGGTGAATGATCAACTGTGTATGGATGAAATCTCGGCTGTGTCGCCACCTGTCGCCGGGCGGCCCCCTCGGCGCTGGGGCCAAGCATCGCCGAAGGGATCCGGGGCAGGATCGATGGGTAGACGCCGGCCGCGGTCACGCTCCCGTGGGCCCGCCGCGGGAGAGCTCCCGGCTCCAGTGGGCCAGGGCACGCTCCGTTCCGGGAAGGGCCCGGTGGCCGGGCGCCGTCGCGCGGACGGCGTCGACCAGGGCGGACAGCAGCGCCGCGGCCTGTCCGGGGGAGCCGGCGGCACCGGTCGTGACGGCGTGGTTGCGGCGGACGTCGATACTGAAGTCGTCCAGCGGGCCCAGGACTTCGGAGGCGTCCCGGGCGAGGCCGGCCAGGACGTGGACCAGTTGCGCGAGTACCGCCGGGTCGGGGACGGGGGTGCCGGGTGAGGGCTCGGTGAGATTCTTGAGGCGCTGGGCGAAGGCGCCCCGGGCACGCAGTCCCGCCGGCGTCCGCCGGGTGCCGTGGGCCGGGTTGACCGCCAGTGCGATGTGACCCGAGCCGTCGACCGTCTGCTGGTGGGGCGCGGGATATCCGGCGGGGAAGATTCCCGTCCGGGGTGCCGGGGTGGTCGGCAGGACCACCGCCAGCCGGTCGTAGAGGGCGGAGAGACCGAGATGGCGGGGCCCGTCGGGTATGCCCTCGTCGAGGATCCTGAGCAGTTCCCCGGTGAAGCCGGTATGCGTTCCCCCGGGCGGGAACAGGGCCTTCTGGGTACGGCCGCACGCGGTGAGCAGGTGGATGCCGTGGCCGTCGGGACCGAGGGCGCGGCCGGAGAAGCAGCAGTCGAGAATCGCGACCTTGTGCCTCGCGGGCGACTCCCGCAGCAGACTGGCGACCTCGGTGAACGGCAGGGACGGGTTCGGATCGCCCCCCGCGCCGTTCTGACCGGAGGGGGTGAGCGCCAGGCACAGACGGTCGTCCCGGCCGAGCAGCCCGTGCCCGCAGTAGACGAAGAGCAGCAGGTCGGCGTCCGGTTCCCGGACCATGCGGCCCAGGGGGTCCAGCACCTGACGGGTGTCGGCGGGCTCCGGGACCACCGTGGTCCGCCGCGCGTCGAACACCCCCCGGTCGCCGCTGAGGGCGGCCCCGAGCGCCCGGACCGAGGCCCCGGCCTGGGGCATGCGGGACAGGGCGCTGGGGCGGACGTGCAGACCGGTGCCGACGAGCAGCGCGTACGAGGCGGCGGGGGCGGGGCGCCACGCGGCCCAGGTCATCCATCCGCTCCGGGCGGGGCGACGGCGAACGCGGAGAGCTGGGCCATGACCGCGGGCAGTTGGGCCTCGTCGTCGACCGTGCCACTGACCCGGGTGCCGTCCGGTCGCACCGCCTCGAACTCGATCCGCCGGTAGGACGGACGCCGTTGCTGCAGCCAGAGGAAGAACGCGTTGGTGACCGCGGCGACCACCGCGGCGGAGGCGTTGATGATGTCCACGGCGACGGCGACATCGCCCTGTTCACCGGGGGCGGGCGGCGAGGTGCGCAGGTTCGCCCTGCCGCCCAGCTGGTCCGTGGCGTTGATCCACTCCGCCAGGTTCCGGTTCAGGGCGTCGGCCCGAGCCTGCGCTCCCGGGAAGGTGAAGGTGAGCGCGTTCTCCGGCGCCTGGGACGCGGGTGCTTCGGGCATGTCCGGTGGCTCCTGTTCGTCGGTCGGATCGGTGCGGGAGTGAGTGCGGGTGTGGGTGTGGGTGCGGGTGCGGGAGCGGAAACAGAAGCAGGTGCGGGAGCGGGATGCGGCGGTCAGCCGCCGGGGCCCAGGTCGGCCCAGTCGGCCCAACCGGTGCCGGCACCCGTGCCGGTGCCGGTGCCGGGCCCAGTGCCGGCGTCTCCGGCGGATGCTCCGTCGGGGCGGGTGTCCGGCTGTCGCCGGCTGAGCGCGAAGAGTTCGGGATCGCCGGGCTCCTCGTGGGGCAGGCGGAAGACGGCGGCCGCCTCGTCGGCGTCCACGAGATCGGCGAGCGCCGTCACCGTGCCCGGATCGCTCAGCCACAGTTGTCCCCGGGACGGTGCCCGCAGGAACGCGGGGACCTCCTGCCAGTACGCCTCGCGCTGCCAGTCCCGGTTGACGCCCAGCAGGTTGCCGCAGGCCACCTGGTGTTCCTCACCGCTCCCCGGGCGGACGGCGACCGCCCCGGAGCCCGCCGGCGCCACGGTGTGGCCGATGAGGCCGGTCAGGACGTCGGACACCGGGGCCTCGCCCTCGACGGCGACCGAGATCCGCGCCCGGTGCAGCCGCCCGGTGTAGCGCCGCGAGGCCGCGTCGTACAGAGCGTGCGCCTCCCGGGCGAAGGGGTCGCCCGGCACGGGACCGCCGTACAAGGGGTCGGGTGGTCCCGGCGCGGCGAGTGTCCCGAACGCCTGCGCTCTCATCGTCAGGCTCTCGGCGAGTCCGGCCGGGGCGGAGCACGGTTCCAGGCACACGCTGACCACCGTCCGTCGCGGTTCCGCGGCCAGTTGGGACCAGATCCGCTCCCAGGACGGGTCACGGGCGTCGAACCGGGAGACCGCGGTCGCGATGCGTTCGGCTCCCCAGAGGCGGGTCAGGGTCCGGCAGGTGATGCGTTTGCGGATCTCGGCGATCGCGCCCCACCCCGGTACGAACGGGGCGAGCACACGCGCGATCTCCGCGGTGTCTTCGATCCGGACTCCCGTCACGTGCGCGGGCAACCGCGCGAGCGTGGGAAGCGCGTCCCGCGCGGCCCGGACCGCGGCTGCCGGGTCGGCGCCGTACAACTGGGCGATGACGACGGTTTCGATCCGTCCGCTCGCCGGATCGCTGATGAACCGCAGGTCCCAGCGGGCGGTGGTGCGATCCGTCCACAGGGCCGCCAGCCAGGTCCGCTCGGCGGCGACGCGGTCGGCTCGGCGCCGGGCCTCGGAGAACTCCGGGTAGAGGCCCCCGGGCAGGGGGACGGGACTCAGCGAGAAGGCGATGTAGGCCCAGCTCTCCCCGCCGGGGGCACCGCGCAGCAGAACGCCCCGCGCGCCCTCCGGAGCGGCTTCGGCCATCTGCTCTTCCCTCCCCTGGTCCCAACGGCCGTCCCCGTGCCGTCAGTTCCGCCTGTAGAGGCCCCGTCGTTCCTCCCGGGCCCTCCCGCCCCCCCACGACCGGTCGCCGGCTCGCGTCGCGCGCGGCGGGGCGAGCCGGCGACCGGGGTGCCTCACGGCCGGGGTTGCGCACCGCCCGTCTGGGTGCCGCCGGCCTGGGTGCCACCCGCGGGCTGGCCCCAGCCGGGCGTGGGGTTGAGGCCCGGTATCGGCGCGGACTTCGCGGGGTCGGCCTGCACCGGAGGCAGTCCTTGGGGGAAGGCGTAGGTGACGGGCACCACGAGCTGGTCCACCGCGGTCGCGAGCCCCTCCCGGCACGCCGCGTGCACCGCCTCCCGCATGGCCCGCACGCCCTCGGTGCGCATCATGATCCGCTCGGGTCCCAGACGGCCCATGACCGACGCGATCAGGTCCGACACGAACCCGCCGATCAGGGCGTACCCGCGGCGCGAGCGCCACATCTGCCACCCCAGGTAGAGGCTCGTACCGTACGAGAAGACCGAGACGTAGACCTGGCACTTGCCCTCCGAGAGCACCAGGCGACTGCGGACCTGATCCCGGCCCAGCCCGGTGGCGATGACGCGTTCGGCGCGGGTGACGGGGATGAGGCGGTGCGCGAGCGTACCCGCGATGGAGATGTACGCCGAGTCGAGGGATCCGCTCCGGTCGGCCAGCAGGACCCGCCATTCGGCGATCGGTTCGACCAGACGCACCCCGAGCAGAACCACCCAGAAGGCGACGCCCGAGGCGACGTACGCCAGCACGATCATGGCCGCGAATCCGCCGCCGCTCCCCGCGACCAGGAGGATGAGCCCGAAGAAGAGGAGCGGCAGGAACGCCAGGAACGAGGCGAGGACGGCGTAGACGAACAGTTGGAGAAGCAGCCGCCAGCCGACCGAGTCGTCGAGGTCGGTCTCCACCGGTCTGTGCAGCAGGCTCTTGTCGAGATACGCGGCGTTGGCGTCGCCGCCTCTCCAGCCGGGCAGGTTCGTGAATCCGTTCTCGTTCATCGGTCCCCCCAAGCGGTCACGCATCCGAGGTAGCGAGGATTACCCACCGTCGATGGATGGTCACACGGCTCCAAAGGTCTCGAAAGTGTGACAATCCAACTGGATGGAGCGAGTGCGGATTTGAGCGGGACGCGTTGAAGTGTCTCGTCGGCGACCCGGTCCGATCGGCCGCCGCGAAGGGCCGTAAAGAGTCGTGAAGGGCCGTAAAGAGGAAAGTGCGGGGGTCGGACCGGGGTGTGCGGCCCGCCGGACCGTTAATTCCGCCGCTTTCTGATAGGGAATGTTCCACTTGGTGCGCTCTTGTCCCTGAGAAGGGCGCACGAGTGGCATCCAGGCGTTCGAACCCCGTCCGGTGTTCGAACCCCGCGCCACGGCATCCGACGCCACGGCATCCGACGCCACGGCACCTGACACGACGGCACCTGACACGACGGCACCTGACACGACAGCAGAGGGAGACCCATGGGCTGGACACGCACACGTCGGGCGGCAGCCTCGGCGGCTCTCGCGGGAGCGATCGGCGTCGTCCCGGCGACGCTGCCGCCGGCCCATGCCGGAACACGGACCGGGGCCGCGCCGTCGAACGCGACCGTGGCGGAGGAACGGGCCGGCTCGCCCGCGCCGCGCCCCCCTCGTCTCCCGCGGGACTTTCGCGGGAAGGGCAGATGGATCGTCCGGGACCTGGGCGTCACGGTCCCGTTCACCTGGGAGGGGCGCGGCGGCGACAGCCAGATGATCGCGGGCGGCCCGCAGTACCCGATCTGGTTCACCAACCTGATCCACCACGGCAGCCTGTACACGCTGACCTACAAGTGGCCCGGCCTGACCGACCATCCGTGCTCACAGATCCCGGGCTTCGACCTCGACCGGTTGAACCAGGCGTTCCGAGGCGCGCGGTTCGTGGGCCGGGAGATCCTCCAGCGGAAACCGGACCGGTATGTGAACCACTGGCGGGTCGGGGTCGTCCTGCCGAAGCTGCCGCCGGGGAAATTCCTGCGGGTGCCCCTCGCGCTGGGCGACATCTACGTCGACCAGAAGGATCGGGGCACGTTCTGGCAGGTGCTGCAGTTCGGCATCCAGAATCTCTACGACCCCGCGCTGGACGAGTGGCTCGTGATGGACACGTTCGAGCACAAGCCCGGCACGGTCACGCTCCCGCCGCGCTGCTCACCACCCCCGTTGACCTAGGCGACCTGCCGGGGCACGGGCGGCGGCCGGGGTCAGTGGCCGCCGCTCGGCCGGTCGCAGGCGGCGTGGTCGGGATAGCCGCCGAAGGCGTCCGCCTGGGTGCCGTCGCGGCCCATCGTGCCCTCCACGCACAGCGGGTAGGTGTCGATGAGGAATCCGATCCCGGTGGGGCCGTCCTGGTACGACCGGATCTTCTCGGCGGGATAGCCGAGGCCGGTGAGCGCGTCGAGGGTGCTGTTCGGCGTGAAGTCGGCCCGCTCTCGCAGAGGTTCGAGCGCGCCCTTGATCCGCGCGATGGCAGCGAGCCCCTCGCACCGCTGCCGGCCGTGCAGCGGGAAGGGCACCATGAAGCCGTGGTTCTCGGCGTAGTGGTCGGTGGGCGGCGTGGCCGGTGCGGAGCTCCGGACCTCCGACGGTGTCGGTGTGGGGCTCTCGCCGGGGCACCGGAAGTCCACCGGCGCGCTCGGTGTCGCCGCGGCCCGTGACGGTGTGCCCGCACCGGCGTCGTCCCCCGGCCGATGCGTCCCGCACCCCACCGCGAGCACGGCCAGTACGGCCGGCACCACCATCGGTACCGTCGCGAGCCGGACCCCCGTCGTCCTGATCAGTGTCATGTCCGCGATCATCCTCCGGGCCGCGGCGCGCGTCATGAGTACGTCTACTCAAGCCGGGCCCCTCGGCTTCGGGTGGTGACGGCAGGCGGGGCGGTATACGTTCGAAGAGGGGGTGGCGTCGCGCTGTCGTGCCTGGTCGCGGCGTCGGTCTCGGCCCCGCAACCCACGCCGTGAGGTGCCCCCATGAGGATCCAGGAGTCGATCGCCTTCGTCACCGGAGCGAACCGCGGGCTCGGTGAGCACTTCGCGCGGGAGCTGGTCGCCGCCGGAGCGGCCAAGGTCTACGCGGGAGCCCGCGATCCCGGGAAGGTCACGGTGCCCGGGGTGGTGCCGGTCGCCGTGGACATCACCGACCCGGAATCCGTGCGCGCGGCGGCCGAGCTGGCCCAGGACGTGACGCTGCTGGTCAACAACGCGGGTTCGACGACCCGGGCCGACGTGCTGACGGCCGGTCTGGACTCGTTCCGCACCGAGTTCGAGACGCACGTTCTCGGCACCCTCGCCATGTGCAGGGCCTTCGCCCCCGCCCTCGGACGCAACGGGGGCGGCGCGATCGTCAACGTGCTGTCCGTGCTGTCCTGGCTGTCGGTCACGGCCAGCGCCGGTTACGCCGCCGCCAAGGCCGCCGAGTGGTCGGTGACCAACTCCTTGCGGCTGGCTCTCGCGGAACAGGGCACGCAGGTCACCGCCCTGCACGTCAGTTACATGGCGACGGACATGGCCGCGAGCGTGGCGGGTCCGAAGGCCGATCCGGTCGCGGTGGCCCGTGCGGCGCTCGACGGTGTCGAGGCCGGACTGTACGAGGTGCTCGCCGACGAAGCCAGCAGGCAGGCCCAGGCGGCGCTGTCCGAGGGGCCGGGGGCGCTGTTTCCCCAGCTGGACGGGCGACCGGGGCTGATCTGAAACTGGACGGGCGGCCGGGGCTGATCCGAGCTCCCGGGAGTCCATCGATCAAGCGTCCGTCAAGTGGCCCGGACGTCAGGCGGCCCGGGGCGAGGCAGCCCCGAGGCGAGGCCGCCGAGCGTCCCGTCGTTCGTCCGACCGCGTCCTCTGCGTCCGCCGTCCGCCAAGTGTCGGCAGCTCACCACTAGTTGGCAGCTCACCACGAGTTGGCCAAGTGTCCTCAGCGCGCCACAAGTTGCTGGCCGCCGTCGATGTCGTACGTGCCGCCGGTCAGCGCGTCATTGCCCATGATGTGTACGGCGAGGGCGGCCACGTCGGCCGGGCCGACGACCCGCCGGATGGGCAGTGTGGCCCGCAACTCCGCACGCCGGGCCTCCAGTCGGTCGTCGAGGAGCGTGGCCGACAGGGGTGTGTCGACGAATCCGGCGGCGATGAGGTTGACCCGGACCGGCGCCAGTTCGAGTGCCAGGTTGGCGACGAGGGCGGGCAGCGCCGCGGTGAGGGTCGAGGCGACGGACATGCCGATGCCGGGCCGCCGGCCGCCGGTGCCGCCGACGAACAACAGGGTGCCTCCGGCCCGGACCTTGCCCCGGCTGTGGACGCCGACCCCGAGCGTCATGGCGAGCCGCTCGCCCATGTGGCGACCGGCCACCGCGGGGTCCATGTCCGCCAAGGGCATGTAGAACGGGCCGCCGGCGGTGACCATCACGTGGTCGACCGGTCCGGGAAGGCCGTCGAAGAACCGCTTCAGCCGCTCGGTGTCGCCGGCGTCGAACGCGGCCGTGTCGAGCGGTTCGAGTGCCCGTGCCGCCTGCCGCAGCCGCTCGGGGTCCCGGCCCACCAGGATCACCTGACCGCCGTCCGCGCGTACCCGGCGGGCGGTCTCGAGTCCGATGCCCGCGCTGCCGCCGATCACCACGACGGTCCGGCCGGTGAGGTCGTACGGCCGGTGGGGTTTTGGGGCGTCGGGCGGGCCGGACATGGTCGCTAGCCCTCCTGCTGGTCGTCCACGATGATGTGGAAGGTGAGCCGCCGTTCCGTCACGGCCGCCGGGACGGTGTGAGTGCCCGCGGGGACGGTGTGCACGAAGCCCCGGGCCGAGCGGTAGTCGCCCGTACCGCCCGTGACGGCGATGTCGACCGAGGCGGCGGCCGGCAGGTGCAGCAGGGCCTGTGAGGTGATCTGCCCCTGGGGCAGGGCGAAGGTGCCGAGACACTGGAGTTCGCCCGGCTTGGTCAGGATGTACGTGCACACGACACTGTGGTCGCCGATCTTCTTGCCGTCGCGGTACAGGTCCTCGGCGATGACGATCCCGTCTCCCGGGCTGAGCCCCTTCTTGCCCACGTCGACGTTCTCGGAACGGGTCTGCTTGGCCACCAGCTGGATGATTTCCGTGTGCTGGCGAATGCGGGGGCCGGTGTCGGAGGCCGACGCGCGGGCCGAGACCGCTGGGGCGGTACAGAGGAGGACGGCGGCCAGACCCGCGGCCGCGCTCAGACTGCTGGGACGGAACTTGCGCATGGAACGTCTCCCCTGTGCCGCGGAGAGGTGCCTTTCGCGCCTTATTTTACCGTTCGGTACGATCCGGTGCTCGACGCCCCTTCACCCGGCCGCGCGACCGGTCCAGGGCAGGCGGTCCCGCTGGTGGCAGGAGGAAGGGTCCCGCCGTGACCGGGGGGTGAAGCCCCGTCGTGGCAGGGAGGAGAGTCCGGCCGTGACCGAGGGGAGGACCTCGCCGGTGACCGGGGGAGAGCCTCGGCGGCCACGGATGTTCGTCAGGACACGGAGAAACGGGGAAAGGGCCCCGTCGTGGTGACGGGGCCCTTCTGGATCCGCGCGCCCTGGCGGGCCGGGGTGTCCGGTCAGCCGCACTGGCAGGGGTTGCCGGACTGGCAGCCGCACCCGCAGCCGGAGCCGCAGCCGCAGGCGCCGAACAGGGTGAGGCTTTTGATGTCGGCGGGCTGTTCGGTGTCCCGGTCCTGGGTCGGGTCGGGCGTGGCGGGGGATTCGGCCATGGGGTCCTCCCTCAGCGGGGCCTCAGTGAGGCATCGAGGCATGGGTGCCTACGCCTATTCCATGCCCGTTCCGATGGGCGCATCAACGGCGCACTGAGGCTCACGAGCGCCCCCGGAGCCCGGGAGCAGGCCCCTCGCGCCCGGTCTCCGTTCCCGCCGCCCGGGTCCCGATCTCCCCGCCCGGGCTCTCAGACCCCTTCCGCCCCCGTCGCGGGGTGGATGTCCGCCTGGATCTCGTCCGCGTGCTCACCCGTCACCAGGTACACCACGCGCTTGGCCACCGACACCGCGTGGTCGGCGAAGCGCTCGTAGTAGCGGCCGAGCAGGGTCACGTCGACGGCCGTCTCGATGCCGTGCTTCCAGCGGTCGTCGAGGAGGTGCTGGAAGAGCGTGCGGTGGAGGAGGTCCATGTCGTCGTCGTCCTGCTCCAGCTGGAGCGCGAGGTCGACGTCCTTGGTGATGACGACCTCGGCGGCCTTGGCCATCAGGCGCTGGGCGAGCTGGCCCATCTCCAGGATCGTGGCGTGCAGGTCGTGCGGGACCCCGCGCTCGGGGAAGCGCAGCCGGGCCAGCTTCGCGACGTGCTGGGCCAGGTCGCCGGCGCGCTCCAGGTCCGCCGACATGCGCAGGGACGTGACCACGATGCGCAGGTCCGTCGCCACCGGCTGCTGGCGGGCCAGCAGGGCTATCGCGCGGGCCTCCAGCTCGTGCTGGAGATCGTCGACCTTCTGGTCGGCCGCGATCACGCTCTCGGCGAGCTTCAGGTCGGCGTCGAGGATGGCCGTCGTGGCGCGTCCGATCGCCGACCCGACGAGCCGGGCCATCTCGACCAGACCCTCGCCGATCGAGTCAAGTTCCTCGTGGTACGCGTCACGCATCGTGTTGTCCCTCTCCTACGTCACCTTTTGGGGGCCTTGGGGCCGGGCCCCGGGCGTCTGCTGACCGCCGGACGGGCCCCGTGAACCCCACGCTCCCACGTTCCGGCTCGTACGCGTCCGTTTCCGGCATCCCAAATGAACCACCCCTGGCTCCTGAGTGAACTCTGGGCGACGAGTGTTCGAGGTCGCACTCGGATGGCTGTGGCCTGGCGTGACGACATGCCTAACCTGGAGGCATGGACGTGAACGCGGCGGTCGCCGCAGCGGCAGCGATCGCCGGAGTGCTCACCGGTGTCATCGCCATGCTGGCGTTCCGCTGGAGCGAGCGCGACCAGAAACGCCCCACCCGCACCTCCCTCCACACGGACCCAGTGCTTCCGCCAGGTGTCGACACGGTTCTCTCCGTGCTCCGCTCCTCCGCCGTGGTGCTCGACGAGGCCGACGCCGTCGTCAAGGCCAGCTCCGCCGCGTACGCCCTCGGGCTGGTCCGCGGGGGCAAGCTCGCCGTCGAGCCGATGCTGCAGATGGCGCGTGACACCCGCCGGGACGGCGAGATACGCCAGGTCGAACTGGATCTGCCGAGAAGGGGCACGGGGCGCGGTGAGGCGCTGGCCGTCTCCGCGCGCGTCGCGCCGCTGGGCTCCCGACTCGTACTGCTGCTGGTCGAGGACCTCACCGAGGCGCGGCGCATCGAGGCCGTACGCCGCGACTTCGTCGCCAACGTGAGCCATGAGCTGAAGACCCCCGTCGGCGCGCTCTCCCTGCTCTCCGAGGCCGTGATGGACGCCTCGGACGACCCGGAGGCCGTGGAGCGTTTCGCCGGGCGCATGCAGATCGAAGCCACCCGGCTCACCAATCTCGTGCAGGAGCTCATCGACCTGTCGAGAGTGCAGAACGACGACCCCCTGGAGGACGCCGAGCCCGTGCGGGTCGGCGAACTCGTCGCCGAGGCCGTCGACCGGTGCCGCCACCAGGCCGGCACCAAACAGATCACCATGGCCGCCGGTGGTACCGCCGAGCTGAGCATCTGGGGAAACCGCGGCCAGCTGGCCGCCGCCCTGGGCAACCTCGTCGAGAACGCCGTCAACTACTCGCCCGCCCGCACCCGGGTGGGCATAGCCGCGCGCCGGGTGACCGCGCCCGGCGGAGACCTCATCGAGATCGCCGTGACCGATCAGGGCATCGGCATCTCCGAGAAGGACCGGGAGCGCGTCTTCGAGCGCTTCTACCGCGTCGACCCGGCCCGTTCCCGCCAGACCGGCGGTACGGGCCTGGGCCTCGCGATCGTCAAGCACGTGGCCGCCTCGCACGGCGGGGAGGTCACGGTGTGGAGCTCCGAGGGTCAGGGCTCCACGTTCACCCTGAGGCTGCCGGAGGCGGGTGCGGCCCGCGACCGCGTGACCGATCACCACATGCCCGGACTCGACGAAGACGACGAGACCGAGCAGCCCGACGGGACGACCACCGTCTCATCCCCGTATGAACCGCTTCCTGCCCCGGAGGTCCTTCCGTGACCCGAGTGCTCGTCGTCGAGGACGAGGAGTCCTTCTCCGACGCCCTGTCGTACATGCTCCGCAAGGAGGGCTTCGAGGTCGCCATCGCGACCACCGGGCCCGACGGACTCGACGAGTTCGAGCGCAACGGCGCCGACCTCGTCCTCCTCGACCTGATGCTGCCGGGGCTGCCCGGCACGGAGGTGTGCCGTCAGCTGCGCGGCCGCTCCAACGTTCCGGTGATCATGGTCACCGCCAAGGACAGCGAGATCGACAAGGTCGTCGGGCTGGAAATAGGAGCCGACGACTACGTCACCAAGCCCTTCTCGTCCCGCGAACTGGTCGCCCGTATCCGGGCCGTCCTGCGCCGCCGGGGCGAGCCCGAGGAGGTCACCCCGGCCGCGCTGGAGGCCGGTCCGGTCCGGATGGACGTCGACCGCCACGTGGTCACCGTCTCCGGTTCCAAGGTCGACCTGCCGCTCAAGGAGTTCGACCTCCTGGAGATGCTGCTGCGCAACGCGGGCCGCGTGCTGACCCGTATGCAGCTCATCGACCGGGTCTGGGGCGCCGACTACGTCGGTGACACCAAGACCCTCGACGTCCACGTCAAGCGCCTGCGCGCGAAGATCGAGCCGGACCCGGGCGCGCCGCGGTACCTGGTGACGGTACGGGGGCTCGGCTACAAGTTCGAGCCGTAAACCGGCCCTCCGGGGAACGGGCGCCCGGAGATCCGGCGCCCGGGAACGGGACACGCCGGCCCTCCGCGGGCCGGCCCTCCACCGGCCGCCGCGCGCGTCTGCCGGACCACGCCGAAGGGCGGTACCCCTGACCGGGGGTACCGCCCTTCGGCGTGGTGCGGACGTCGTGGAGGCGTCGTACGGTGCTGCCCGTCCCGGCGTGCGCCGGGACGCCGGTCACTGGCCGGAAGCGGACTCCGTGGCCGTCCCCGTGGCGGTCGCGCTGGACGAGGCCGAGTCCGACGGCGCGCCCGGCACGGAGTCGGACGGCGAGCCGGAAGCGTCCGGCTCGCCGGTCGCGGAGCCGGTCGCCGTCGCGCCGGGCGCCGCCGGGATGTCGCTCGGACCCCACTTGGTGAAGTAGCTCGCGGCCGGGACGACGAACGCGCGCAGGTTCACCGCACCGGTCTTGCTGAAGGTGAAGGTGACCTTCTGCGCGTTGCCGTCCTTGACGGCCGTCCCCGGGGAGGTCAGCGCCGCGGAGGCGTTGCCCTTGCCGCCGAGGATGACGGCGCCGCCGGCCGGGACGGTCAGCTTGCCCTTGCCCCCGGCGGGGGTGATCTGGGCGGTGGCGCCGGCGATGCTGACGGAGTCCAGGGTCTGTGCGGTGCGGCCGTTGTTGAACAGGGTCGCGGAGATCACCGCCGGGCCCGTGGACGTCGTGTCGGGCTGGGTGATGACGAGGGCGTTCTGGATCTTGATGTCGCCGACGCTGGTCGCCGCGTTGTCCGGCTTGACCTCCAGCGTCTGTGCGTCGTTACCGGCAGCGCACGCGGCGAGCGAGGCGAGCGAGAACGCAATGGCGGCGGCGGCGAGGGCGCCGCGTCGAAGGCTGCTGCTCACGGCGGCGGCAACTCCTTGAACGTGGGCGAAGCAGGGCGACTCCTGTGTAAAGCCGCCCTAAGGGTCTGTCAGCGGCCTTAGGTTACCGAGCCGTTCCCGTGCCACCGCACCCGACCCGCCCCTTCGCCCCCTCGAGCCCCGGCCGGGCCTCGTCGCGCCGTCCGCGCACGCCGCCCGTACGCCGTCCCGCGCGCCGTTCGGAGCCGCCCCGTCGGCCCCTTTGGCCGTCCGCTCGTCCGCCATTCACATAAGTGGCCATGAGATCCGCTCGGGATTTTCGGGTATGGAATCCGTGGCGGACCGGAAAATGGATCATCGGCAGTTCGGTGAGGAGCGTGATCAATTCCGGATTCGTCTCGTACCCGACTCCGGCAACCGAACGGAGTAGCGGAAGTCGAGCTACTGGAGCAGGACAAACCGGGATGTTCGGACCCTGGTCAGGGTCTACAGGTGTGTGTACCGTACGCGTTTCACTTGCCCTGGACAGCCGCTCCCACCTGCGAATACCCTCTTCCGCTCGCCCCTCGCAGCACGTTCCTGTCGCGGTTGTCAAGCCCCGAGATATGCTCTGACCTGCGAAAACGCCATTCAGAAGACGCAGTTTCCGTGTTACCCTGGATAGCCACGGAAGGGGTACCTGTCACATGACGTTCAAGGTTGGCGACACCGTGGTCTATCCCCATCACGGGGCCGCGCTGATCGAGGCTATCGAAACTCGCCAGATCAAAGGCGTGGACAAGACCTACTTGGTGCTGAAGGTCGCCCAGGGCGACCTGACGGTACGTGTGCCAGCGGACAATGCGGAGTTCGTCGGCGTGCGTGATGTGGTCGGTCAGGACGGGCTGGACCGGGTCTTCGAGGTGCTGCGTGCGCCGTACGCCGAGGAGCCCACGAACTGGTCGCGTCGTTACAAGGCAAATCTGGAGAAGCTCGCCTCCGGCGACGTCATCAAGGTCGCGGAAGTCGTGCGTGACCTGTGGCGTCGTGAGCGCGAGCGCGGACTCTCCGCAGGTGAGAAGCGGATGCTCGCCAAGGCCAGGCAGATCCTGGTGAGCGAACTCGCCCTCGCGGAGAACACGAACGAGGACAAGGCCGAGGCTCTGCTCGACGAGGTTCTCGCGTCCTGACGCATACAGCGCCCAGACGGTGGTCGTTCGGACGATGGGCCGGTTCTTCTGTCGTTCGGACGGTAGTCGTTTTGACGTAAGCACAAGGCCGCGCAGTTGTGCAATGAAATGCCGCGGTGCCCGATGACGCAATGGGAATTGCTGTCGCCGGGCGCTGCGGCATGTTCGTACCCGCATCTTCTCGGGAAGCCGGGTCTCCCCGACGTCCCCGCCCCGATAACTTGATGCCCCGATACCTTATGTGCCGGGCCCGGACGGCCGACTCGACCGGATGTCACGGAAGGGTCCGGTCAGGACGTCGCGCCGAGCGCTCCCCCACGCGCCGCGAGCGGGAGGCACGCCAGGGCCATACCCAAGCAGGCCGAGTACACAAACCTGACAGGAACCGATGTCTGACGATTCGCGCCCTTCGCCGTCCGGGACCCCCGTCGCGGCCGTGATTCCGGCCGCCGGAAGGGGCGTGCGCCTAGGTCCGGGCGCCCCCAAGGCGCTCCGGGCGCTGAACGGCACGCCGATGCTCATCCACGCGGTGCGGGCGATGGCCGCCTCCCGTGCCGTCTCGCTGGTCGTCGTCGTGGCGCCGCCCGACGGGACGGCCGAGGTCAAGACCCTGCTCGACGCGCACGCGCTGCCCGAGCGCACCGACTTCCTGGTCGTCGCCGGCGGTGACAGCCGGCAGGTATCCGTGAAGTACGGCCTCGACGCGCTGCCGCCCGGGATCGACATCGTCCTCGTGCACGACGCGGCCAGGCCGCTGGTGCCGGTGGACACGGTCGACGCGGTCATCGAGGCGGTACGGGACGGCGCGCCCGCCGTCGTACCGGCGCTGCCGCTCGCGGACACCGTCAAGCAGGTCGAACCGGCGAGCGTGCCGGGGACGCCGGAGCCCGTCGTCGGCACACCCGAGCGGGCGCGGCTGCGGGCCGTGCAGACCCCGCAGGGCTTCGACCGGGACACCCTCGTACGGGCCCACGACACTGTCACCGACGACGTGACCGACGACGCGAGCATGGTCGAGCGGCTCGGGGAGCGCGTCGTGGTGGTGCCGGGGCACGAGGAGGCATTCAAGGTGACGCGTCCCCTGGACCTGGTCCTCGCGGAGGCGGTCCTCGCGCGCAGGAGGGCGAACGATGGGTTCTGAGGTGTCCGGGACGGCTGCCGCCGGGACGCCGGCCGCCGCCGCGCCGTCGCTGCCGCAGGTCGGTGTGGGTACCGACATCCACGCCTTCGAGGACGGCCGGGAACTGTGGTGTGCGGGGCTGCTGTGGGAAGGGGAGGGGCCCGGTCTCGCCGGACACTCCGACGCCGACGTGGTCGCGCACGCCGCCTGCAACGCCCTCTTCTCCGCGGCCGGGCTCGGCGACCTCGGCGCGCACTTCGGCACCGGACGGCCCGAGTGGTCCGGTGCGTCCGGGGTGACCCTGCTGACCGAGGCCGCGCGGATCGTGCGGGCGGCCGGCTTCGTCATCGGCAACGTCGCCGTCCAGGTGGTCGGGCCCAGGCCGAAGATCGGGAAGCGGCGGGACGAGGCGCAGAAGGTTCTGTCCGAGGCGGTGGGGGCGCCGGTGTCGGTGTCCGGGGCCACCACGGACGGGCTGGGGTTCCCGGGCCGGGACGAGGGGTTGATGGCGGTGGCGACGGCACTGGTGGCCCGCGCGTCCTGAGGGCGCGTGACCCGTCCGGGGAGCGTCAGTCCCCGGGAGCGGGCCGGTGCCGAGGGGGCGCCCGGGACGCAGGTGGCACCCGTGAGGGTCGTATGTCACGAATACGTGCCCCTTGCGCGGGAAGGGTCGCGGGGCACTACCCAGGGGCCACTACCCTGGAGGCGTGACCATTCGCCTGTACGACACCAGCGCCCGGCAGATCCGTGACTTCTCCCCGCTCAAGCCGGGTTGTGTCTCGATCTACCTCTGCGGTGCCACCGTGCAGGCCGCCCCGCACATCGGGCACATCCGCTCGGGTCTCAACTTCGACATCATGCGCCGCTGGTTCGAGTACCGCGGATACGACGTCACGTTCATCCGCAACGTGACCGACATCGACGACAAGATCATCACCAAGTCGGGCGAGCAGGGCCGCCCTTGGTGGGCGATCGGGTACGAGAACGAGCGGGCCTTCAACGACGGCTACGACGCGCTGGGCTGCCTTCCGCCCAGCTACGAGCCGCGGGCGACCGGGCACGTGACCGAGATGGTCGAGATGATGCGCGGCCTCATCGAGCGCGGTCACGCGTACGAGTCCGAGGGCAACGTCTACTTCGACGTACGCTCCTTCCCGGACTACCTGGAGCTGTCCAACCAGGAGCTCGACAACCTGCTCCAGCCCTCCGGCGAGGGCGAGACGGGCAAGCGGGACCCGCGTGACTTCGCCATGTGGAAGGCCGCCAAGCCCGGTGAGCCGACCTGGGAGACCCCGTGGGGGCGCGGCCGGCCCGGCTGGCACCTGGAGTGCAGCGCCATGGCGCACAAGTACCTGGGCAGCGCGTTCGACATCCACGGCGGCGGGCTGGATCTGATCTTCCCGCACCACGAGAACGAGATCGCGCAGGCCAAGGCCTTCGGCGACGAGTTCGCCAAGTACTGGGTGCACAACGCCTGGGTCACCATGAGCGGCGAGAAGATGTCCAAGTCCCTGGGCAACTCCGTACTGGTGAGCGAGATGGTCAAGCAGTGGCGCCCGGTCGTGCTGCGCTACTACCTCGGCACCCCGCACTACCGCTCGATGATCGAGTACAGCGAAGAGGCCCTGCGGGAGGCCGAGTCGGCCTTCGGGCGGATCGAGGGCTTCGTACAGCGGGTGACGGAGATGGCGGGGGGCGTCGTCGAGCCCGCCGCCGAGGTACCGCCCGCGTTCGCCGAGGCCATGGACGACGACCTGGGTGTGCCGCAGGCGCTCGCCGTGGTGCACACCACCGTGCGGCAGGGCAACTCCGCCCTGGCCGCCGACGACAAGGAAGCCGCCGTGGCACGGCTGGCCGAGGTCCGGGCCATGCTCGGCGTTCTCGGTCTCGACCCGCTCGACCCGGCGTGGGCCGTCGAGGGCGACCGCGGCGAGGACCTGCACGGGGTCGTCGACACCCTCGTGGGCCTGGTGCTCCAGCAGCGCGAGGCGGCGCGGGGCCGCAAGGACTGGGCCACCGCGGACGCCATCCGCGACCAGCTCAACCAGTCGGGTCTCGTCATCGAGGACGGGCCGCAGGGACCCCGGTGGACCCTCGGCCCGCGCTGACGGTTTCTTGATCGAGTGTGCCGCCCGGCTCTCCGGGCGGCACACTGCATAGACGAACGTGCACGCGAAGCGTCTGCACACCTCACACAGAACAGGTAGGTCATGGCCGCTAACAACCGCCGCATGTCCGGCAAGAAGGGCGCGCAGGTCGGCAGTGGCGGCCAGCGACGCCGGGGCCTCGAGGGCAAGGGCCCGACCCCGCCGGCCGAGATGCGCAAGGGACACAAGAAGAACCGCGTCGCCAACGTCAAGGCGAAGCAGACCGCCCGCCGTCCCGTGGCGCGCGGGCGTGGCGGCAAGGGCACGTCCGAGATGGTCGTCGGACGCAACCCCGTGGTCGAGGCGCTGCGCGAGGGCGTGCCGGCGTCGATGCTGTACGTGCAGCAGTTCATCGACAACGACGAGCGGGTGCGGGAGGCCCTCCAGCTGGCGGGCGAGCGCGGTGGCATCCACCTCATGGAGGCTCCGCGTCCGGAGCTGGACCGTATGACCAACGGGCTCAACCACCAGGGTCTCGTCCTCCAGGTCCCGCCGTACGAGTACGCGCACCCGGAGGACCTCGCCGCCGCCGCGTACGACGAGGGCCAGGACCCGCTGATCGTCGCGCTCGACGGGGTGACCGACCCGCGGAACCTGGGCGCGGTGGTCCGCTCCACCTCCGCCTTCGGCGGCCACGGTGTCGTCGTGCCCGAGCGGCGCGCGGCCGGGATGACCGCCGGTGCCTGGAAGACCTCGGCCGGCGCCGCCGCCCGTACGCCCGTCGCGCGCGCCTCCAACCTGACGCGGGCCCTGGAGGCGTACAAGAAGGCCGGCCTCGTCGTGGTCGGACTCGCCGCGGACGGCGAGGTCGAGGTCGGTGACCTGGAGGCCCTCGGCGGCCCCGTCGTCATCGTCGTCGGCAGCGAGGGCAAGGGGCTGTCCCGGCTCGTCGGGGAGACCTGCGACTTCCGGGTGCGGATTCCGATGCCCGGTGGCGCGGAGTCGCTGAACGCCGGTGTGGCGGCGGGAGTGGTGCTGTACGAGGCGGCCCGGCGACGCGCCTGAACAGGTGTGCGTGCCGTCACCCCCGTGGGGTGATCGGGATGGTCCGGACGGCCTTGACGCGGTCCGGACACATCGGCGAGGTCAAAGCAGTGTCCTAAACACACGTCACTCGGTTAGATGAGTGTGGACACCAGAACACCCCGCACACCCACGGGGGACCGCTCGTCGGGATTCGACGACGCTCCCGCGCTGAGCATGGTGAAGGTGCCGAGCGATCCGGCGCAGGTCATCGTCAATCATGCGAGTTTCCGCGTGCAGCTGGGCGCTGCGTCGCGACCCCAATCCTCGCGCGTCGCACGGCACTTGAACGCCGGTGGCGCCCCCGGGCGGATGCCCGCCGGCGGTACGGCGGGCAGAGCGGGCGCCGCCGGTACCCGTCGGCGCGCGCCCGTCGTCTGGAGCGGGAAGTCCGCGCCGGACGACACAGGCGCGCACCGACTGCTGCAGGCCGTGCGGAGCACGAGCGTCCGCCACGCCGGGGTGGCCCCGGTGGGCGACGCAGGCGCGACGCAGGTCATCCCGCGTTTCGACGAACACCGCGGCTACGAGGGCGACATGACCGTCGAGACGGTCGAGACGCCGCTCGTCGGCAGCCAGCGCACCCCCTCCTCGTCCGGCTTCGACTCCGGCCGGACCGGAGGGACCTCCCTCGCCGGCGAGGGCCGGCTGCTGCCGAACATGCGCAGCGTCGACAGCGCGTACGACGAACCGCGCTACGGAGGCGGGGAGTTCGCGGACGGCGAGGGCGACGACGGCTACGTCTACGGCTACGAGGACGAGGCCGCCGAACTGCCGGTCAGACGGCACGCCACGGACTCGCTGCGGCACGCGTACTACCCCGGCCGGCGGATGAACCTCGGCGTGGTGCTGCTTCCGCTCCGCGTCTTCCTCGGGTTCATCTCCATCTACGCCGGCATGGGCAAGCTCTGCGATCCCGTCTACTTCGACGGCGGCAAGCGCGGCTCCATGGTGAAGTGGCTGAACACGCTGCACCCCTGGGACGTGGCCGAACCGCTGCGGCAGTTCGCGCTCCAGCACCCGGTCGGCTCCGGACTCGTCATCGCCTTCCTCCAGGTCATCGTGGGCGTGCTCACGGTGCTCGGCCTGTGGCAGCGGGTGGCCGCGGTGGTCGGCGCGATGCTGTCGGCCGCGCTCATCGTCACCGTCAGCTGGAAGACCGTCCCCGCGTACGACGCGCCGGACATCATCTACCTCGCCGCCTGGTCCCCGTTGATCATCGCGGGCGCTCCCGTCTACTCGGTGGACGGACGCCTGGCGGGTGAGGCCTGGCGCACCCTCGGGCCGCGCGCCGACATCTGGGACCTGCGCCGGCGTGTGCTGCGCCGCGGCGCGCTGGTCTCGGCCGTCGTCATCGGGCTCACGCTGCTGGTCGGCTCGCTGCTGGGCGGCGCCGTCCGCGACGCCGACCGGGTGGTCGTGCCGGGACCGGGCGAGGCCCCGCGCAACGAACTGCCCGGCACCCCGCTTCCCCAGGAGCCCGGTACGCCCCAGCGGAAGACCACCAGCCCGTCGGCCTCCGCCAAGGTGCCCACCCACGGCGGTTCCTCCTCGCCGTCGGGTCCGGCCACCACCCCGGGCGCGACCCGCGCGACGGGCGGCACGGTCAGCAGCGGCCCCAGCCGGACCCAGGGCGGCGGTCAGGCGCCCCCGCAGCATTCCGCCCCGGTGCACCGGGCCCCCAGCACGAGCGCGGGCCCGACGTCCACCGGTGGCAGCGGCGGTGGCAGCGGCAGCGGCGGCTCCACGGGCGCCGGCACGGGCGGGACGTCCGGTGGTTCGAGCTCCGGCGGCGGTACGACCGGCGGCTCGGACAAGCTGGTCGGCGGTCTGCTCGGGTAGGTTCCCGGACGGTACGACGACGGGGCCCCGCACATCCGGTGTGCGGGGCCCCGTCGTCACGTGTGCCCGGAAGCCGTTCAGCGCCCGAGCGCGGCGAGCTCCTTGGCGGCCTCCGTGAGGTCCTTCGCCGTGTCGATGGCGCGCCAGTAGGCACCCTGCGGGAGGGAGAAGCCGGCCAGGCGGCGTTCGCGGGCCAGGTGCGGGAACGTGGTGCGCTCGTGGTCGCCGCGCTCGGGGAGCAGACCGGCGAACTCGGCGGAGAAGACGTAGACGCCCGCGTTGATCTCGTAGGTGGTCGGCGGTGACTCGATGAAGTCCGTCACCCGGCCGAAGTCGTCCGTCTCGACGGCGCCCCACGGGATTCGGGGGCGGGCGAGGGCGAGGGTGGCGACGGCGTCGCGCTCGGTGTGGAAGTCCGCCATGTCGCGCAGCGAGAAACGGGTCCAGATGTCACCGTTGGTCGCGTACCAGGGCCGGTCCGGGTGGGGGAGGTGCGCGGCGGCGTACTTGAGGCCGCCGCCCCGGCCCAGGGGTTCCTTCTCCACGACCGTTATGACGTTGACCGGGAGGCGGGCCGAGTCCAGCCAGTCCTGGAGGACCTCGGCGAGGTGGCCGCAGGAGACGACGACGTCGGTCACGCCCTCTTCGGCGAGCCAGGTCAGCTGGTGGCCGATGATCGGGGTCCCGGTGCCGGGGATCTCGACCATCGGCTTGGGCCGGTCGTCGGTGTAGGGGCGCAGTCGGGACCCCTGACCACCGGCCAGGACAACGGCTTGAACGGGGCGCGACGCGGCGTTCGGATCGGTCATGTCCGAACTGTACGTGGCGCCCCGCTGGGGGTTTCTGTCGGCAACCGTTCCCTTAAGCAGCTGTTACCTGGCGTGCGGGAAGGGGCCTTTCCGGCCTCGGAAGAGGCCCCCGCGGGTTCAGAGGTGGGTGGCCGCGACCCCCGATGCGAAGGACGTGTCGCAGACCGGGCGCGCGAACGCCTGGGCGCGCGTCGGGCCGTACGCGCGGACCGCGGCGCGGCCGAGGGCGCGGGCGATGGAGACGCAGTGCTTCGCGAGGGACGGGCGCCCGTTCACCGCCTCCTGGAGGTGGGTGAGGGCGGTTCCCGGGTCCTTCTCCTGGAGTTCGAGCAGGAGCCGGTCGCGCAGGACGTCCTGCGGGGCGCGGGAGACGGCGCGTGCGGAGACGTCCGAGGAGGAGGCGGTGAGCACCGACTCCGAGGAGTTCCCCGACCAGTTGACTCGGGTGACCGCGAGGGTCCCGGAGAGCACCAGGACGACAGGCAGAACGAGGGCGAGGGTGCGGCCGATCCGGCGGGCGGGGCCACGGCCACGCCGGGTCCGTTGGTTAGTGGTGGAGTGCTTCACGCGAGTGAGGGTAGCGCGGGGTGATGATTTGGCGACATTTAGTCACCGGTTCGGGGGATGGGGAAGTGATGGTTTCCCGGTGGCGCGTTGACGTACACGTATCGAAATGACCGGCTTGCCGGGGTATTTGTCGACAACGACGAGGGCCCCGCAGCCTGCTGCGGGGCCCTCGTCGTCAACTTGGGTGAATTCACCCGCTCCGGGGGTGTCGGAGCCGTGCGGGTTGCCTCAGTCGGAGAGGCGCTCGCCCG
Organism: Streptomyces fagopyri; assembly: GCF_009498275.1. NCBI lineage: Bacteria > Bacillati > Actinomycetota > Actinomycetes > Kitasatosporales > Streptomycetaceae > Streptomyces > Streptomyces fagopyri. The sequence goes on from NZ_CP045643.1 coordinate 5,109,029, forward strand.
TGGAGGTCGAGAACACGTGGGTCTCGCCCGGCCGCGGCACGACGTGCAGCGTGGCGCCCTTGTCCGGGACGGCGCGGCCGCTGACGCGGACGACCAGGTCGGTGAGGGTGTCGTCGACCTTGGCGCTGCCGTAGACGTAACCGTCGGCGCCGAGCTCCTCGACGACGTTCACCGTGACGGCGAGGCCGGCCGGGGCGTCCTCGGTGTCCTTCGACAGCGACTTGGCGGCTTCGCCGTTGTGCTCGACGATGTCGAAGTGCTCGGGGCGGACACCGACCGTCACCGTGCGGTCGCCCTTGTCGGCGGCGGCCTTCAGGGCCTCGCGGTTGACCGGCACGACGGAGTTGCCGAACTTCACGCCGCCGTCCGTGATCGGGACCTCGACGAGGTTCATGGCCGGGGAGCCGATGAACCCGGCGACGAAGAGGTTCGCGGGGCGGTCGTACATGTTGCGCGGCGAGTCGACCTGCTGGAGCAGACCGTCCTTGAGGACGGCGACCCGGTCGCCCATGGTCATGGCCTCGACCTGGTCGTGGGTGACGTACACCGTCGTGATGCCGAGGCGGCGCTGCAGCGAGGCGATCTGCGTACGGGTGGAGACGCGGAGCTTGGCGTCGAGGTTCGACAGCGGCTCGTCCATGAGGAAGACCTGGGGCTCACGCACGATGGCGCGGCCCATCGCGACGCGCTGGCGCTGACCGCCGGAGAGGGCCTTCGGCTTGCGGCCGAGGTACTCGGTGAGGTCGAGGATCTTCGCCGCGTCCTCGACCTTCTGGCGGATCTCGGCCTTGTTGACGCCGGCGATCTTGAGCGCGAAGCCCATGTTGTCGGCGACGGTCATGTGCGGGTACAGCGCGTAGTTCTGGAACACCATGGCGATGTCCCGGTCCTTGGGCGGCAGGTGCGTGACGTCGCGGTCGCCGATGTGGATGGAACCGCCGTTGACGTCCTCGAGACCCGCGAGCATGCGCAGGGAGGTGGACTTTCCGCAGCCGGAGGGACCGACGAGGACGAGGAACTCGCCGTCCGCGACGTCGAGCTCGAGCTGGTCGACGGCGGGCTTGTCGCCACCCGGGTAGATGCGGGTCGCCTTGTTGAACGAGACAGTGGCCATGGTGAGGGGCCCCCTTCACCGGCAGGAACGTGCCGGACGATCCGTTGTAAAGGTGGTGTCCACCGCGAACCTCCGCGGTGGTGTAGTCCACAGGAGTGAACTGGTTTCTGGACGGTACCCGCAGTTCACGTGCTCTGTCAGTACCCGCAGCCCTGTGAACTTCGCGATAATTTTCGACAGGGGCCCGCTGTGACGTGGGTACACTGCACGGGCACGCACGCGGCAGGCACGCCGCACGCGCGCGTGTCAGGCCTCCTTAGCTCAGCTGGTCAGAGCGCCGCTCTTGTAAAGCGAAGGTCGTCGGTTCGAATCCGACAGGGGGCTCCGCCGCTCACCGTTGCCGACGCCCCCGCGATCTTGGACCGTGGGGGCGTCGACGGCCGAATGTGACGGCGGTCTCGGTCGGCGGCGCCGCCGTCAGTCCCACCAGAAGCGCCAGACCGACCGCTCCAGCAGGTCGCCGGCGTATTCGGGGAACGTGCACATTCCCTGCTCGACGGTGTCGGGGCAGGTGAGGTAGTGCTCCAGGGCGAGCACGTGCGCCTGATCGAGGTCGGCCGGCCTGGCCGCGACCGAGACGAAGGCGGTCGCGTGGCCGAGGCCGACGAGCCGCGCGCCGAACCGGTCCTCCCAGGAGCGCAGTACCGCGGACAGGTCGCCGGCGGACAGGCGGTCGGCCATGCCGGTCCATCCGATCGCGGCCGGTATGTCGGCACTGCGCGCCGCCGGTACCAGGGCGAGATGGCGAAGCGACTCCTTCCGTACGAGATGTGCCGCCGCCGCGGCGGCACTCTCGTCGGGTCCGGCTTCCCTTGCGGGTGCCACCGCCAGGCCGGGCCAGGCGTCGAAGGTCGGGCTGCCGTCGGGCCAGTCGCACTCCTCGTCGTCCTTCTCGTCCTCCTCGGGAGACGAGGGCACGGGCGGCAGGGCCTCCCGTTCCGCTCTGCGCCGACGGTAGGTGCGCCACTCCTCCAGGAGGTGGTGTCCGGCCTCCGTCCCGGATCCGTCCCGGGTGTCCCCCGGGCGCAGTGCGTCGTCGGGGTACTCGAACAGGACGGGATGCAGGCCCGTCGTCAGCCGGTCCCGGTAGAGGCTCTCCCACCACACGTCCGCGTCGTCCAGCGGTTCGTCACTGATCCACAGCACCGGGGACCGCGGAGGGCCGACGCGTGGAAGTCCGTCCCCATGCGGCGAGAGGAGCCGTCCGGCGGGCAGTCCCGCAGGCAGTCGGCGCAAGGCTTCGGGAACGTTCGCGGGAGTCACGAAGCGGAGGCTATTGCCCGGGTGTGACAGCGAGTTGACGATCCCGGCCCCGGGAAGGGGCATCCGGCGCCGTTGCCCGTGCTTTTCGCTGCCACGCCCCGTGGTGCGGCCTTACCCTGTTGGGCACCATCAGGGAGCCGCGCCAGCTGTGGAGGTAACGGGGTGAAAGGGCGCAGTCCGGATCGGGTCCGCAACGAGCTCATCGTCTCCATCGTGGACGCACTGCAGAACTCGGCCACGGTGAGCCAGGCCGGCAGCCGTGAGATCTGGCGGGAGATGCTGGCCGGTGAGCTGGCCTCGCCCGTGGAACCCTTCGGCGGGGACCGGCTGCGGCCCTGGCTGCTACAGGTGGTGAAGGCGTGCACCGCCGTCGGTGACGGCCTGGCCTGCCTGGTGCGGTCGCTGGAGTACGTGGAGCAGCAGTCGGCGACGGTCGTGGAGCTGTGGCCGCTCGTGGACGAGTGGGAGGCCGTCGACTTCTTCAACAACGCGGACCTCGGCCATCTGCGGCCCGTCCTGCTCTCGATGGGCTCCTCGGACCTGGCCGTCATGGCGCGTCGCTCCAGCCGGTCCCGGGTGCAGGAGCTGCCCGTGTGGTGCCGGACGGGGTGGCAGGTCTTCCTGCGGCTGGCGGGCGAGAACTCCCCGGCCGGTGAACTCCCGCCCAGCATGGCCTTCCTCGCGCTGTCGGCCGACCGGCTGGTGGAGGACGGCCAGGCGGAGGCCGCCGAGGTGCTGCGCCGCTTCAACCGTGGCCAGGCCGCGGCCCTGGGCGTGGAGAGCGTGCTGGCGGAACGGCAGCAGGCGGACTTCCCGCACCCCGAGCCGTCCCTCGTCCCCGCCTACCTCATGATCCAGTTCGAGCCGGACCGGATCGAGGCGGACCGCTACTACCTGTCGCACTGGCGTCAGTCCGACTCCGAGGGCTGGCATCCCGTACGCGGCGAGACCGCCCATCTGGGCCGGGAGGAGCTCCCCGGCGCGGTGGAGCGGCTGATCGAGGAGGCCGAGGAGAAGTGGGCCGACCTGCGGCAGCCGGTGATCCTCGAGTTCATACTGCCGTGGGAGCTGCTCAACGAGCCGGTGGAGTGGTGGTCGAAGGAGTCCGGGTCCGGGTCCCCGACCCCGCTGGTCCTGGACTATCCGGTGGTGGTGCGCAGCATCGAGCGGTTGCAGCGTGCCGCCTGGCACCGGCCCTGGCACCACAAGTGGCGGCAGCTGCGGGAGCGCCCGGCGGACAGCCATCCGCACTGGAGCAGCCCGGAGCGGGACGGGACGTACTTCTTCCACCTGGAACGCGAGCTGAAGGAGGACCAGCACGCGGTGTGCCTGGTGCTCAGCCAGCCGCCGGGTGACGACTCGGGCACCGGCCGGCGTGAGGTCCTGGCCGGGTTGCGGGCCGGGGTGCCCGCGATGATCTGGCACCGCAGCGACTGCGCGGACCCGAAGTTCAAGGACGCCATCGGCGAGATCCTCCAGGACCGGGGGCTGGGCAGTCTGGCGGAACGGGTCGGGGAGTGGCGCCGGGAGGCACTGGCCCTCGGTCCCGCGGCCTGGGACGGCCACGTCGGTCGCCATCTGGCCATTCTGCTCGACGACCCCGAGCGCAAGCCGAGCCCGCCCGGACCGGTGTAGGGCGTCGTGCCCCCGCGGCCCGGAGGGGACCTCCGACCGGCGCACGGAGGCGGGTACCCCGTGGTCTTGCACGCGCCATCGCCGAGTGCCACGCTGGTGCCGAGACAGACTCACCGGCTGTCCACAGGGGGTGGGTTCCGCCGAACGGGTGGGTACCGCCCGGCGATTGAGTTTCGGTCGGTCCTGCCGCCCCCTGTGGCCTGCCGTCTTGCACCGCACGCAGACCACTGCCAGGCTTGGCACGTGGATGTCACGCATGCCCGCGGACTGCGGGACTCCTCCTCGGTGCTCCCTCCGTCGTCGGGCATGACCGGACGCTCTGAGGGCGCTTATGCAGCGTGACGACGGCCCACGACCACCATCGGCGCGGGCTTCTGGCGACGCGTCACCGTGCGCGGTGGCGCATGCTCTGCGGGGCCTGGAGGCCGCCGGGTCCGCGGACCGTCCGTCCGTCCTGCTCGTCGTGGACGACTACGTGACCATGCGGGTCTGGGACGAGACGGCCGGCCGGCTGGCCGACGAGCTCGCCGGCCACGGAGCGCTCGGCCCGGTCACACGCTTACGGCTGCTGGGATCCGACGACACCGAGCCCGGCCGTATCCGGCTGGAGCACCTTCCCCCGCCCGTGGGTGAACACCGGGTGGTGCTGGTGCTGACCGACGGGCTGGCGGCGGGCTGGCGGTCGGACGCGGTGCTGCCGCTGCTCAGGGAACTGGGCCGCTCCGAACCCCTCGCGGTGTTCCACCTGCTGCCGCAGCGGCTCTGGTTCCGCACCGGTCTCGACGTGCACCGCATGCGGCTGAAGTCCGGGCGTCCCTGGGCGCCGAACGA